>JAADGP010000113.1 GCA_013152315.1 FCB group bacterium | reverse complement strand
TCCCGAATCGTATCCGCCAACCCGCCGGTTTTGTGCACGATGGGAATGGTACCATATTTCAAACTGTAAATTTGATTCAGGCCACACGGTTCAAACCGCGACGGCATTAAAAACATATCGCTGCCGGCCTCAATGAGGTGGGCCAGTTTTTCACTGTAATGGGAACGGAAAGCTATCCGCCGGGGATATTTCGCAGCGGCCGCGCTCAGAGCTTTTTCGATTTCAATCGATCCGGTTCCCAAAAACACCATTTGGACCTTCAGTTCCATTAAGTCGTCGATAATACTGAGAATTAAATCAAAACCTTTGCTTTCGACCAAGCGGGAAACCGACCCGATCAACGGCGTCCCGGCCGTGACGGGTAATCCGCAATCCTCCTGGAGTATTTTTTTATTAACGGCTTTTCCCTCCAATTCGGAAAAACTGTAATGCACGGTCAAATACGGATCCTTCGCGGGATTCCACAAGTCGTAATCAACGCCGTTTAAAATCCCGGAAAACTTCGAACGGATCGATTTCAGTGTATCCGACAAACCGTAAGAAAGGTCGTCGTCGCTAAGCAATTCCCGGGCATAAGTGGGGCTGACCGTATTTACGCGGTCGGCCGTCAGCAATCCGATCCGAAGCGCGTTGAAAAAATGTGTCTCCGGAGCATACAGAGCTCTCACCGCCTGGGCATCTTTTTCCGCGAAGAGAGCCATATCTTCTTCCTGGAAGTTCCCCTGGTATTGAAAATTATGTACCGTCAATATCGTCGGGAGGTTGATTTTTCGAACCTTAAGCAACAGGGCGATTAAAGCCGTGTGGTGATCGTTGAGATGGATTAATTCCGGCTGCAGATAGCCTTTTAAAATGAGATCGATAATCACATATTGAAAAAAGAAAAACCGCGTGTTATTATCCTGATAACCCTCGCCGTCGGAACGGGTATAAATTCCTTCCCGATCGAAAAAAAAGGAATTGGCTACAAATAAATACTCCAACGGAAAATCGGGATCGGGTTTCAGCGAAACAATCCGATAGGGATAAGATTCATCGTTCATCCGCACAAAACCTGATATGCCCGTTTCCCGAAAAACCCGGTTATCGCCGCGGACAACCTTATACAGGGGTGAAATAACCTGCAGAGCATTCCCCGCCTTCGCCAATTCCTTCGGAAGGGAACCGGCCACGTCACCAAGCCCGCCGGCCTTGGAATACGGAGCCACCTCTGCTACGGTAAATAAAATATTCATGGATGAAAGTTACATGCCCTTATAATCCGAAAACAAAATATTTGCGTTCCTTATCAACACCGGGATCAATCTTCGCCGCCGGTCGCTCGTTTTTCAAGCAAAAGTTTTTGTAATTGCTCAAATTGGTACCCGGATCGCATACTGGCGGACAAATATTTTTCGGCCGTGCGAAACGTGCGCACAATCTCCGCGGCAACCCGGCTTTCTTTCCGCCCCTCGATAGCAGTAATGATTATGACCGACACGGCAAACAGTGACCAAACCAATTCCTCAAAAGCTTCTTTGCCAAACCACAAAATATCATTATAGCGGTTTACGTTCAGAAAAGTCCGTGCCTTTGCATCGGAGAAAAATCGCCCGATCAACTCGGAATCGGGATTGAACAGAAGGTTTTGATATTTGCACAACAGACTTAATAACTGAATACCCTTTGCCGCGGCGCCGTCATTAAAACCCAAATGCGTAAACAGGCGGTTCACACGATCGGCAAGCCGGAGATCCTCGATTAAATTCAGGTCGGATCGGCGCCGACCATTCGTTTCCGATAAATCGTAAAATTCACTGAGAACCGACCAGAGCAACAGAACTAAAGGAGCCACCTCGTAATCCGAAAAACCGCGGTTCAGGAAATTTTCGGATTTAGTGTAATAACGTTTTTTGGGCACCGGGTGACGAACCCGAAAGGTCCTGACGATAAGCGTATTTTCCAAACGGAGCCGCATGGTTTCGCCGATTGCGGCAATAGTGTCATTCTCTCCGCCGGTAGTAAAATTCAGAATTTCCTCACCAAAAGCCTTCCATCGTTCTTCGAATTCCGCCAGGCTTTCGGTATCAGCCGGAGCTCCCCGTACGAAATCCGAATACAGTTCGTGGAAGGCTTCTCCCGCCAGCGCATCAAAGGCTGCGTGTACCGGTCGCAAATACAAATCCATCAGGGCATCATCAATACTGGGAACGCCTTTCCCGGCCAGATGCCTGTTTAATTCTTCGTAATGACGATATTCATTATCCCGGATTTCCCTGAAATCCATGAATAACTGGTACTGATAACCCCTCAATTCCGCAAACAACCCCTGATTAAAAAGCGCCGCGGATTCCCGGATATATTCCAACCCGGTGGCATGTTCCCGAAAAATCAGGTAATAGCCATCCGCGTTGGTAAGCCGCAATCCTTGCCCCAGGCTCTTCCGGCGCAGGTTCGGTTTTCCGTCCGAATTGCTTTTGTCATTATAAGCCACCGAGGTTTTGATCCAACCGCTCGTGGACTCGATGGTGTTATTATAGAGAACCAATGTCCGTTCGTTATGGGCCAGATTCGAATAAGCAATGACGTTTTCGTTAACAGTGCCATGCGCCGTATAAAAATCGTACAACAGAAAATTTTCCACCCCGGAAAACAGGTAACGTTTTTTCAACAGGGGAAATATCTCACGTCTGTGTCTCTGGATATGGGTTTCATCCGGCACTTCGTCGTGATAGGCCCGTTTATATTCCATGCCATATTTTTCTTCGAAAGCCTCAATCTGGCCGTGACCGAACAGCGGGAGTCCGGGCAGGGTTGCCATGAGCAGGGTTACGCCAAAATATTTATCGCCTTTCCCAAATTGCCTGACGGCTGTTTCCTCATCGGGATTGTTCAGAAAATTGACAAAGCGCTTCAAAATCTCGGGATCGAATTCCAGGGTGTTTTTCAGGGACGTCCGGTATTTCGCGTTCTCCTCCATTTTCAACATATTCATAAAGGCGCTGTTGTAGACACGATGCATTCCCAGGGTCCGCACAAAATAGCTTTCCATCATCCAGAATGCTTCCGCCAGCAGCAATGTATCGGGAGCTTCCGCCGCTACGCGATCGACGACTTCCCGCCAGAATTCTTTCGGCATCAAGGCGTCGAATTCAGCCTTGGTCAGACCATACTCCGCCCGTGACGGGATATCACTCCCCGTTCCGGGAATGGGAAACCAGAGACGCTGGTAATGTTTTTTTGTCAGCGTCATGGCCGCATCGAAACGAATGATCGGAAAATTCCGGGCGACATGCAAGATCGTCTGCATAACGGCCTCCCGGACCTCTGGATTCAGATAATTCAACTGGGCCGTGTCGTTCCACGGCATGGTTGTGCCGTCGTTACCATGATAAATATACCGTTCATCGCCGGTGAGAAAGTCACGGCGTTTAAAAACAACCGCCGCATCGCTCCGATCGTAATAATGGTCTTCCAGATAAATCCCGACCCGCTCATCGCTGGATACATTCACCCCGTTGAAAGTATAAGAAGGGAAAGGAGAATGATCCAGAGATATGAACCAATCCGGATGCTCGATGACCCAGCGGGAGTCGATACCGGTATGGTTGGGAACCATATCGCCGGCCATACGAATTCCCCGCAGCCAGCAACGGTTTTTCAGATTTTCAAAGGCTTCCTGACCGCCGAGTTTCTGGGCAATCGAGTAATCTTTCAGGGCATACGCGGATGCTTCCGCTTCGGGATTTCCGCAGAGACGTTTAATGTATTCCGAACTTTGGCTCCGTTCCCAGAGACCGATTAACCACAAGGCGTTGAACCCATAATCCGCCAGACGGTCCAGTTCCTCGTCCGGGATTTCATCCAGCCGGGTGATCGGCCGGCCATAGGCCTTGGACAACTGATCCAGCCAGACAAAGGTGTTTTTGGCAATCATTACGACATTCGGCATCCAGTCCCGGTCGGAACTAAAACGTTCGTCGCCGGATTCATCGTACTGCAAAACTCTTATTTCTCCCGGTCCCTGACCTTTCGTCCGCGATTCTTCGGCCAGATAATCCAGCCCCCGGAGCAGACGCAATAAATAATCCCCCAGGAGATAGCCCCAGCGGTCACGAATGTAGTCCAACTGGCCGCGCAGTGAATTCGGGGCGGCAATAGCCGGACTGCGCAGCATTGCAACCAGATTTTCATCATCCGGACCAAAAAACGGTTGCGTATCAAAGAAATCTCTGAGTTCTTTTATTACCGCTAAATATTTCGTGTCCGTCCGCAGATCGGTGTCATCGAAAAGTTCCCTGAAAGGTGCAAAAGCCGGGCTTTTGTTTTCCAGCCAGAGCATGAGAATTTCTTCGAGAATAATCTCCCGGTTGGATACTCCTCCGGTGTGTCCCTGCAAATAGTCTTCGGCCTTGATTTCTTTCCGGTAAACGCTCGTCGCGGGGAATTCCTGCGCAAATTTAAGCAAAACCGCTTCGACGGCGTCCGTCGATAATCGTTTATTTAACCACGCCAGCGCTTTCCTTAGTACGGGAGGGTTTTTCTGTTGTTTGTACAGTGTGAATACAAAGTGCAGAATTTCGTGGATGAGTCCCATTGCGTTAAGATCGCTGGAAAGAACGGTTGCGCCGGGAGGACGCCCGGCGTTGAAGGCCTGGGTAAATGCCCGTACGGCTTTAAAATTGATTAAAACGGATTTGCCGTCGGAAGTGAAAAACCGTTCGCTGAAGCGGTATTTATCCCGGCATTTCCCGGAAATGTGGAATTCCATGAGCGGCAGACCGGAGCTGTGTTCGTGATTTTCCATTAACAATACAAATGAACTTTCTTCAATACAGGGGAAATTACGGATTGGCAGGAAAGAAATCCGTACGATCTATGGAAATCGGATTGAATATTTTTTTCAGGTCTGACTTTTAACCTTATAATACTTATCGGTGTACTCACGAATCATCCTGTACCCGGTAAACCGTACCCCTACTCTTATTGATTCCCGCATCAGCGATAACCACCTTTTTTCATCCTCGTAATAAGTGGGAATAACATCGTTTTCCAACAGATCATAAAGCTGGGCGGCATCCCGGGCATCGTCCGAAGTCTCGGTATCCCCGATCGCCCAGCCGTTAACACCGTTGATACAACCCTCGGCCCACCAGCCGTCCATCACCGACAAATTGGGAATACCGTTGAGAGCGGCTTTCATTCCACTGGTCCCGCAAGCCTCATTCGGTCGCAGGGGCGTGTTGAGCCACACATCCACCCCGGCAGTGATCAGACGGCCCAGCCAAATATTGTAATTTTCAAGGAACACAATTTTTACCTTGCCGAACAAACGATTGGCATTTTGAATGATTTCTTTCAATATTTGTTTACCCCGTTCATCCTGCGGATGGGCCTTGCCGGCGAAAATAAATTGTACCTTGCCGTGGCCAATAGCGATCAAACGTTCCATATCGTGGAAAATCAGCCGGGCCCGCTTGTATTCCGCCGCCCGACGGGCAAATCCGACGGTCAGCACATCGCTGGAAAGCGCTTTTTGTGTCTGTGAATTGGCGTAGCCAAGCAAAAATTGTTTCAGCGACTTATGAGCCGCCAACAGTTCCTCATCCGAAACGGCGTCTTTTTCCAGCAGGCGGTTAGGGTTTTCCCGCCAACCCGGCAATTGCACATCATACAATTCGCGGAACGTTTTTCCGATCCAGAACGGGTGGTAAACTCCATTAGTTATGGCGCCGATCTTGAAATCCGGGAATTGGTTCTGGGCAATAATACCATGCAATTTGGAGACGCCGTTCGCCGAACGACTATAATACAGCCCTAATTCCGTCATGTGGAGACGACTGTTTTGCACAATCGAGGGAAGTTTGAGGTCTTCCGGCAATAAACCGTGCAATAATTTTTTACAGCGCTCCATGGAAAAATGGTCATGCCCGGCGGGCACCGGCGTGTGCGTTGTGAAATGGCATCGCTTACGAACTTCTTCCTCGTTACCGTTAAACCTTTCCAACAATCCCAGAACCAAAAACGAGCAGTGTCCCTCATTCATGTGATAGGTTTCGATATCCATCAAGTCCAGCTGTTCCAGCAGTCGAATCCCACCAAAGCCCAAAATGGCTTCCTGCAAAATACGGTGATCCTTATCGCCCGAATACAGACGAAGCGTTATTTGTCGGTCATCATAAAAATTATGTTCAACGTCCGTGTCCAGAAAGTAGATTGGTATTTCATGATCGTTCAGCCCTTTGTAGCGGTACTCATAAGCCTGGATCCAGACGTCGCGTTCCCTTAAACGCAGGGTGAAAGTAACGGGCAGCCGTTTCAACAGGGGATCGGGATCAAAACGCGGATACGTTTCGGTCTGATTACCCTCTTCATCCACCCGCTGTTTAAAGTAACCTTCCTTGTAAAGTAAGGTTACGGCGCACATTGACAGGCCGGCGTCGGCGGCAGCTTTAATATGATCGCCCGCTAAAACGCCCAATCCGCCGCTGTAGGTCGGCAAACTGGAAGAAATTCCGATTTCAGCACTGAAATACGCGATTTTTATCATCGATTATTTTCCCATTCCTCAACATTAAGATCAAACTGAAACCGCACCGTGGCCTGCGGTTGCAATGCTATTTCCCAATGGGGGACCACCACGGAACTTTGATAAACCTTTTCAAACCCGGATTCACTCATGGAAACCGTGTACACGGGGAAACGCCAGGTATTTACCGGATTTGGGAAGGAGAGCGTAACCCGAAATTCATCCCACTGGTTAACCAAACTCACCTTCGAAAGGCCATGATCATTGGCCGTAACGTCCAGATACCCGCCCGCCGGTTTTTTCCCGTCGATTTCATAATAACGGTCGAGCGTATGTCCCCCCAGTAAAGCAAAATTCAATTCGCACCCATAAAGTCCGGTTATTTTATTGCTGCCTTGATTCGCCAGCTCAATCACAACCGACAAGCGGCGGCCTTCCAATTGTAACCGTTTGGTAATCGCGACCGGTGACTCAAAAGCAACACCGGTTCTGCTCAGAATTAATCCGTTTTCCTGATTCACTTTGTAAACCGCGTTTAAAAAATTCCCTTGTTCCGGAATTGTATCTCTTACTTCCGTCGCTGTTGTTCCCAGCGGTAAAAAATGATCCATAAGCATGGACCGCGCCGCCTGGTCCACCTGTAAATAACGGTCCAGGTTCGATTCTTTGGAAACCACCAGGTCGTGAATCGACCCCCCCGTTTTGGGATTGGATTTCGCCGCTACCACCTTCTGATGATAGCTTTCACGATAGCGACGTAGAGTGTCCAGGAGATTGAACTGTTTATCCAGAATATCAAACTCACGAATACAGCCCCCCCGCGGACTGATAATTAATTTAATTGCCGGGGATGATAAAATAAATTCCGGTATCCCATCGTTGTCAATGTCCCGCGGTCTCCGATTGACCCCGATCAATCGGTCCATCTCCACCTCAGCTTTCAAAAGATGGGCATATATCGCGTGCCTTAAGTGGGGCAAATATAACCCTCCGAAAATACCGTGCCAATAGGCACAGTTACACTGGGCACGCCAAACATTATCCCTGATTTTTCCCAGGGTTTTTCCCGGTATTACACCGTTATCGTCCGCTTCGGCCAGGCGATGAGATATTTCGGTCGTCCGCTTTAACATCCAATTGGATTCTTCATACAACGACAAAAAATTCCGCCAGGTTCCGCCTCGTAAAAAGGGCCGGTATTTTTCCAGGATTCCCTTTTGCTCATATTCATGAACCAAGTCGGAGAAATCGACTCCCCGGTCCGCCGGTAACGTCCATTCGCTCATTTCAAAATAACTGACCGTGGGCATGTAAACCCGCCCTTTGGGTAGATGAGATTGATAATATTCCTTAAAAGTAACGGTTTTGATCCAATCCTGATTTTCCTCCAGCGCTTTAAAAAAGCGATCCAACCAGCGCGTTTTCCCAAAACAACGTTCATAAGTGCCCGGCCAGACACCGAATTTTTCACCGTCATCAGCCATAACCAAAACCCGGTCTCCGGCTTCCGATGCATACTCACGGAGCAGACGGATCGTTTCTTCCGGTTCCTGGAACGGAATGGCATAACGTAACCGCTGGGAAATGGGAAACACACCGATACTTTCCCCCTGCTCATCGGTATTAAAATAACCGGTCAACTCATCCAAATGTTTTCCCCCCGCCAGGAAATGAAAATCATCCACGGTGATATAATCAATCCCCGCCTCATGGATCGGTTTGGCAAGATGGGGTTCCCATACGCGTTCTGTCAACCATAGCCCTTTCGCTTCATAATGAAACCGGTCATGAACATAGCGGTTCATTTTTCGGATTTGGCCCAACTTGTCGTGGTCCGGGATTACGGCCAGAATCGGTTCATAAAAACCGGCCGACAGGATCTCGATATTCCCCCGTTCAACCAACCGTGCCACACGATCCAGAAACTGCGGATGATGTGCCTCCAACCACTCGAGCAAACAACCGCTGAAATGGAGGGAAAGGGCAAGGGAAGGATATCGTTCAAGGGTTTCGATAAAAGGACGGTAACTCCGTTGAAAGGCCTCCTCAAAAACGAAATCGAAGTTTCCAACGGGCTGATGATTATGGATTCCAAAAATAAATTGAATGGTCTTCATAGAATAACCCAATTCAGGTTAGGAACAATATTAGAAAGACTGGGGCGTTCCGGTAATCTTACTGCAATATCAGGGATTCCAATTTGTTTTCCGCCACTTCCATGGTTTGGATGGTGCCGTCGATTTCCTCACGACACAAAATCAGTTTACCGTTAATTATTTCGGCTACCGTCCAATCCACCTGATCAATGGTTACGGTATCCCCCACATTTACTTTGAAACGCTTCTCTTTAATACGATTAGAACTATTCAAATCCATTGTAGATTAAACTTTCCAGTTAGTAACTCTGCAATGAGTGACTATTAATTTCGACTGTATCGAATTGGAAATCAAGCGGATTTGCCCAAAAGAACGCAAGTAATACAAATCCCGGGGGAAAAGGGGTGTGTTTTCCCCGCTCATTGGGTTGCATGGAACGGCGATAAATTATCTCTCACGATCCTGCAACAAACGATCCAGGTCTATATCCGGCCGGCGCATGACACGCTGAACGATGGGGTTGGGATCGAAATTCAGGCGTTGTCCGGCTAACGTGATATCCAAGACAATATGATTGGTTGCTATTTCGGTTATGGCCTTATTCTGGGTCCAGATCGCACGGCTTTCGGATTTATCCACCGCGCTGCCCATTACCGTGGTAGTATGGTCCACCACCAAAATAATTTTGGGATTCCACACCTTTAACAGTTCCTGCTCATCCAACCGGTAGGAAATAGTCTTTCCAAACTCGTGATTCAGTTTGCAGAAAGAGAACAAGGTGATTTCGACGCCCCGTTTTTCCGCTTGCTTTAATTCGTTTTCCAGGGCCTTGACTTCCCGGGCCCAGGCGCTCAAGAAGATTTTTTTCCTGGCGTTTTTGATAACTTCACCCATCTTCAGGATTAAATTCCGGTACCCGTGCAAATGCCAAAAATCAAAGGCTTCCTGGTCGGTATCCAGTTTATCCAACGCCTCGGTCAACTGGCGAATACGGTTCGAATGCAAATGCGCCAAATGTTCCAACAAGGCGGACGGAGAAATTGCCACATACCGTTTCGGCGAATCCCCCACCGAATTTATCATTCCCAACACCTCCAACCGCTTAAGAACCGAATAAATCGCGGAGCGGGGAATTCCGGAACGAGTACTGATCTCATATCCGGTGGAAGGATTGTTCTTCAATAAGGCTATATACGCTTTACTCGCGTTAGCGGATAAACCGAATTCTTGGAGCAAATCAACAATACCCTTTTCTACATTACTCATGCAATTTCCTTTTAAAACGGAGATAAACCGTATCTATAGCCTGTGAAAATTAACTTGGCGAATCGTGCGAAACACCCTAATATTCCTCGTTCGTAACTCTGTAATGAGTTACCAATAATAAACATAAATTTGTTTGAATCCCGCAAAAATCTTAATGCGCTTTAGCCTTATATCGCTGGTTCTGACAGGGCTCCTCCTGGGAACCAATCCTCCCGATTGGGCCGCCGATGCCGTTTGGTATCAAATTTTCCCGGAACGATTCCATAATGGAGACCCTACGAATGATCCAACCGTTTCCAGTCTCCGGGGTACCTGGCCCTGGGAAGATCAATCCTGGTGGGAAGTTTCTCCCTGGACATCCGATTGGTACGAATTTCAGCCCTGGGAAGAAGCCAACGGACAACGGTTCAATTATCAGTTCCAAATTCGCCGTTATGGTGGAGATATACAAGGCATCATTGATAAACTCGACTACCTGCGGAAACTGGGGATTAATGCCCTTTATTTAAATCCCGTTTTTGATTCCCCGTCCAGCCACAAATACGGCGCCGCCCGTTACCATCATATTGACCGCTATTTCGGACCCGACCCGGAAGGGGACGCCGAAATCATGGCGCGGGAAGACCCCCTCGATCCTGCCACCTGGCAATGGACCGCCGCCGACAAATTGTTCCTGAAACTTATCGAGGAAGTGCACCGCCGGAACATGCGCATCATAATCGACGGTGTCTTCAATCATGTAGGACTTACTTTCCCGGCCTTTCAGGATGTAATCGAGAAACGCGAACAAAGCCCCTATTATTCCTGGTTCAACATCAAAGGATCCGATCTCGAGGATCAATCCCATCTCAACGCTTACCAAACTTTACCGGACTATTTTTTAAAAGCGGGGCAACCCCCGCTGGAATACACCGGTTTCGTGGCCGATCTTCCCGCTTTCAGGCAGGATGAATTCGGACCGGTAAAACCCGTGCGCGATCATATCCACCAAATTGTCAAGCGGTGGATGGACCCCAATGGGGACGGCGACCCGTCGGACGGTATTGACGGTTGGCGGCTGGATGTGGCCGAGCGATTGCAGATCCGATTCTGGGACCTGTTTTGCGGATGGGTGAAGGCAATCAATCCCGAGGCCTATACCACCGGCGAAGTGTGGTGGGAAGACTGGTGGAACAACAAACAGTATAATGCCGCTCCCTGGCTAACGGAGACACGTTTCGATGCCGTGATGAATTACCGTTTCGGGGACGCCATGTTCAAATTTTTCATTGATCAAAAAACCCAGATTTCCCCAACGGAAGCGGACAGCCTGTTGGAACAAATTCGCAAGGATTATCGTCCCGAAACCGGTTACGCCCTGCAAAATTGTCTGGACAGCCACGACATGGAACGGCTGGCTTCCGCCGTGGTCAATCCCGATCGCTGGATGGATCACGCCAACAATCTCCAGTACAACCTCGAATTTGATATTCGCAAACCCAATGAAGCCGAACGACAGGTTCAAAAAGTGATCCTGGCCTTCCAGTTCGCTTACCTGGGTGCCCCCTACATATATTATGGAGACGAGGCCGGCATGTGGGGCGCCGATGACCCCGATTGCCGCAAACCGATGCTGTGGCCCGAATTCGAATACGACGACGAAGTGGCCCATCCCTGTGACCGTATCCCCGATTGTAATTATACCCGCCCGCGTGACAAAGTAGCCTTTGACCGGGAACTCTTTGATTATTACCGGCGCCTGATTACCCTGCGGCACACCTATCCGGCTTTACGCCGCGGCACATACAAAACGATCCTTACCGATGACAAAAAAATGCTCTACGCTTTCGAACGCTCCTACCAGGGGCAACGTATCATCGCCGTATTCAACGGCGCCGCAAAACCGACGGAAATCCCGGACCGAATTTTTGGCGACTCCTTATCACAGTGGAAAATAATTTTCGAATCGGACAATTCAACAGTGCTCAATGGAAAATCGGCAAAATTTTACCTGCGCCGCTAATTTCCTTATTATTTCAGACACTTATCTCGGAGAGAAACCGATAAATATCATACGATAAAGTGGTTTAAAATACAGTATAAATAAACGGGGCCAGCGCTGACCCCAGGGCACCCCCCGCGTCGCCGGCAGTGGAAAATCCGGGTCATGCTTTTTCCGGGAAAACCGTTCTTCCTGCGCGGCGGCGACGATTTGTCCGTCCCGCAACAGACAGGCGGCCGAATCGTGATAATAGGCGGAAATACCCAGGATATAGATGGAGTTGCTCATAGGTCTCTATCTTTTCGATTCCGGAAATATTGAATTACTGAATCCAATCCAGGTAATTCTCCCGGTGAATGACTCTGAAACCGGCATCGGGATAGGCCCTTGACCAGGCAACCGGCGCTTTTACTTTCTGCTCCGACCATTTTATTTCGTAACCGGTCAACATACCCGCGTCTTCTTCCACCCAATCGATTTCCTGTTTATCGTAGGTTCTCCAAAAATAGTAACGGACTAATTTCCTTTGGTAGGAAAGATATTTCAATCGCTCACTGATTATATAATTTTCCCATAACACACCTACATCCCTACGTAAACTAAGGGGACTGAAATTTGACAACAGAACATTCAGGATGCCATTATCAATAAAATACCAACGATGATTCTTGGTTACTTCCTTTCTCAAATTCCGGCTGAACCCTTCCACTTTGAAAATCACATATACCTTGGAAAGCAAATCCAAATATTTTTCCACCGTGTTCCGACTTAATCCTATTTGTCGGCCCAGTTCGTCATTTGAGACCTCTTTTCCCACTTGATACGCTAACAGCCGCAGCAAGCTTTTTAGTTTGGCGGAATTCCGGATGTTTTCCAGTTCCAGAATATCCTTAAACAGATAGTCGCTTGCCAGTTCCTGCAAATAGTTAACCCGGGAATCTTTATCGTTAAGATTCCATACTTCCGGATATCCGCCAAACAATAATTTGTCTTCAAGGGTGTTTTTTGTATCCAACAGGTTTTCATAAAGGGAAAATTCCTGTTGCGCAAGTGGAAACAGATAGTAGCTGAATTTTCTCCCGGTAAGGGGTTCACCGAATTTATTCCTTAAATCGAAAGCGGATGATCCCGTAATAACAATTGTTAAGCCAGCAATATTATCGATCATCAGCTTAACAATGTCACCGATGTTTTCGATCTTTTGAGCTTCATCAATAAACAATAATTTAACAGTCCCCAACAGCCTGCGGTAATTCGCGACACTGCGGTATCTTAACAGGTCTGCCGTTGCCATGTCTTCACCATTTAAAAGCAGATATTCGGTTGGTGCGGATTTTGCCAATTCATTAATCAGCACCGTTTTCCCAACCCTTCTGGGACCAATTATTAATATTACTTTCCCGGATTGCAACCGGTCACGGACCTGATCGAAGATTATTCTTTTGTACATCATAACAAAACCGTCTATTAACTGACGGAATTTATATAAATTCCGTCAATATAATGACGGAATTTTCATAATTCCGGGCATAAAGACTTTTTCAGCTACAAGTTTATTCCAAACCGGAAGGCAATTCCTTAGTCACGGGTACTATTGAAAGAACCAAGACTCAAGAACCAAGATCCAAGATGTGTAATCAGTTGTGTTTTTTTGGTTCTTGGAATTTGGTTCTTGGCTTTTAGGTATTTCTTAATAATCTACAATAAAAAATAAACAGGTCAGCCGGCGAGCAGGATGGCTCCCAGGGCGGGGGCTTCTTCACTCAGTTCATTCAGACGAATCTCGACTCCCTCCAATCCATCTCCCAGGGAATGGGCGGCGGCCTGTTGGATTACGATCGGGAGCAAGTCTTTCTGCAAGGCGTGGTACAAACCTCCGCCGATGATAATACATTCCACGCCGGTAATATTGATGACATTGGCAATCCCAATCCCCAATGCTCGGGCCTGGAAGGAGAGAATGTCGCGGACTACCGCGTCGCCTTTATTCCAGGCGGCGACCAATTGATCGCTACTGAATCCATTGTTGCTTGTCAACATCGACGTTTCCCCCCGGGCCAGGGCCTCCCGAAACATCCGCCTGAAGCCGTAATTGCTGACAATTGCTTCCAGGCACCCCCGTTGCCCACAGCCGCATACCGGTCCGTCGATCTGAACCACCATATGACCGACTTCCGCCGCCGTGTAGTTGTATCCGTACACCAATTCACCGTTTTGAATATACCCGCCTCCCAAACCGGTCCCGGGATAAAAGGTGAACAGTGAAGACATGTCCCGGCCCGCACCCAGCCGGAATTCCGCCAGGGTTGCCAGATTCACATCGTTCCCCAGCGACACCGGGTGGTTCAGTTTTTCCTGCAATAACATGCCGATCGGCACGTCTTTCCAGCCAAAGGCTGTGAGCGATTTGGCAAGACCGCGACGGGGATTCACGGGACTGGGGAGCGCCAGGCCAACCGAAATAAGCTCTTCCGGCGGCAGGTCGGCGGCCAATTGGTGATAAAACTCCACAATAACCTTTATCAGGTCGTCAATCGTGGCAATACGGGGCAGCAACTTTTTGCGGCGCTGCCGAATTTGATACGCGCCGTCCGTTACGATCCCCAGCAATTTGGTACCGCCTAAATCAAGTCCGATGTGGTATTTCGCCATGGGCGAAATTTACGTTCGGCAAGGTTGGCGATGAAGGGGTGGAATGGAAATATTAAAAAAGAGTGCCGTAGAGCACAATAAATATGTTAATGGATCTACGGGAGAAGGCCGGTTACGGTCGTTTGAATTGCCGGATCGCTTCCACCGGGTCGGGAGCCTTGAAAATGGCGGAACCGGCCACCAGCACATCGGTCCCGGCGTCGATTATTTCCTTGGCATTGTCCAGATACACCCCGCCGTCCACTTCGATTTCCACCTGCTCTCTTACCCCGTGATTACACAATAGCTTATCCAGGTCCCGGATTTTGGTCAGCGATTCCGGGATGAATTCCTGTCCGCCGAACCCGGGATTCACGGACATGATCAGGACCAGGTCCAGGTCGGCAATCACCGGTTCAACGGCCTTCAGCGGCGTGGCCGGTTTCAGGGAAACACCGGCCTTTACACCCTGTTCCTTAATGAGTTTTACGACGCTTCGCAGATGGTCGCACGCTTCCGCGTGAACCGTGATTATGGACGCTCCGGCGTCGGCGAAATCAACGATGTACCGTTCGGGGTTTTCGATCATCAGGTGCACATCCAGGGGGAGGGTTGTGTGGCGATGGAGGTCCTTCACCACCGGCGGCCCGATGGTAATATTCGGGACAAAATGGCCGTCCATGATGTCCACGTGAACGTAATCGGCCCCGCCGGCTTCGCACTGGGCCAAAGCGGTTGCCAGATCGGCAAAATCGGCCGCCAATATGGAAGGGGCTATCTTGGACATACGCAAAACCGGAATTTATGTGATACGGAAGACAATGTTTTCTCCTGATGTGCGTTTCGGCAATTTCTGTGTACTAAATCGTGCGCAGAATATAGGGGCGGTAACAGGGTGAAGGCAGCAGGAAATTGGTGATTGATTTGATTGATCTACCACGAAGGGTTTGGATTGAATATTGAAAATTGGCAATTGTGAATTTGCTTAAACATCACGCCCTACTACCAGCCCCCGGCCCCCAACTCTTAACCTCTGTGGCCCTGTGGTTTACCCGGTAAAAAAATTAGGTTGACCGGTAAACCCTATTGGGGGAAATATCAGCCACCAAAAAGGAGTCCAATCATGCCGAAAGCCGAAGGAAAAATTTTCGATTTTGTTGACCAGAGCCATATCCGCCCCGATTTTCTGGAAACCTTTCCTTTTGACAGCCCCAAGCAGTACATCACCACCGAGACCGACGAATTCAGCGCCGTTTGTCCCTTCAGCGGTTTGCCCGATCTGGCCTACGTCAAGATCGAGTACTACCCGGAGGGCGGGAAGTGCGTTGAACTGAAAAGCCTGAAATACTATTTTATCAGTTTTCGCAACGTAGGGATTTTCCAGGAGGAGGCAACGAAGCGAATCTACAACGATCTGAAAGCGGTGCTGGAGACCCGCCGCCTGCGGGTGACCACCATCTACAACACCCGGGGCGGGTTCGACACCACCTGCATCGAAGGCAGCCTGGACTTAGGGGAACATAATCCTGATCGTTAGACCGGTAACCAAAACGGGAAATTCGGGACCGGTTTGTTTTCTTTTATTGCGGAAACAGGAGACACGGCGGGGAAAATACCGGTGTTAAATAATCATCCGACAAGCACAATATTTCTATCCCATTACATTCCCAAATGATTAACTTCGCACCCGGATTTTTGGAAACCAGCCCAAAATTCGACTCTTTGACCTCTCTTTGACCTCGTAGCTCAGCCAGGTAGAGCAACGGCCTTTTAAGCCGGTGGTCGCAGGTTCGATTCCTGCCGGGGTCACTCCTCTAAAACCCCTTTCTGTCGTCGACAAAAAGGAGTTTTTTCCTAAAGAAAATACCTATCCATTATTATTGATTATTATACAAAAATCATGATCACCCGTGACAAAACCGTCACAATTCCGTCACAATATTCTCCAAATTAGACTATAGAGTAAGATAGCCCCCTTTTAAGCCGGTGGTCGCAGGTTCCCCCGATTGAATCGGGGTGCCGGGGTCACTCCTCTAAAATGTAGTTTTGTCGACGAGAAAAGGAGGCTTATGAAGGGAGTTTTTATACCTGCCATTGTTATCGATTATAATAGGAAATTCAAGAATAAATGACACAAAATTGGCACAATTCCGTCACAATATTCTCTAAACCAATTCTTCGTTTAAGAAAAACTCAAGCTCTACATAGTTACCTTCACAATTGGCAATATTAGGTGACTTTAACATTTCATAAGAAGAAAAGTCTATTATTAAGATGGGTTTTAGAGATAATTTGGAATCGTACTGGAAAGAATAGTTTTTAGATTTACGATGGTAGGAGGTAGATGTGATTAAAAACATTTTGTTATTGCAAATCTTAACCGGTTTACTTCTGTTGTTCATTGGTTGTGAATTATTTGAAAAAGATGAAGAAACATTCGATTATCCCACAATAACAAAAATAAAGATAAATAAAATCCCGGATACAGACGATAACGGTTATGCTTGGGATGAATTTTCACCTCCTGACGTATATTGTGTCCTGACCGACAGTCAGGATAACATATATTATACCTCTGGCATTCAACAGGATGTAAGCAACAGTGAACTTCCCATTGTTTTTAAACCCGAAAAATTGGAAATAAAGGATAGTGAACGGGAGTTATTTATTCAAGTTTATGATGAGGATCTAACAGGTGAAGATCTAATGGGTACCGTTGGACCGTTCAGTGCTCAAATGATAATGGATGACAGCTCAAATGTACATACGATGGAAAACTATACCTGGACTTTAGAAGTTTCAGTAACCCTTAAGTGGTGAGGCATTAATTATGGACCATTTTACAATCCTGTTTGAAGAAAGAACGACTAACTTAGATTAAAACGAAAATGCCGTTTACACAAAAATCTGTACGTCCCTAATTAAATGGCATTTTCGCAATTGAACCTTTCCGGAGCGGACTCTTCAATAATTTTCCTGACTCCTGATATTCTTTTCGTTTAATTCGCTTGATTCGTTGTTAACGCATAATCCGGGCTTATCAAAAACTTTCATATCCCGTTGCATCCCATTAGGGACAGGCCGGTATTAAATAAATCCTCCTCCACCCTATCATAATTCACATTGCTTAAACCAAATTTCGACCATAATACGAAAACAGTCGAAATGATTATGAATGATAAAAAGGATATTAAAAAGGAAACCATCCTCACCGTAGCGGAGAAATTCTTTGCCCGTTTCGGCCTGCGCAAAACCACCATGGACGAAATCGCGAAAACGGCGCGGATCGGCAAATCCACTTTGTATTATTATTTCAAAAGCAAAGAAGACATTTTTGCCGCAGTCATTCGCAAGGAATCCCGCATTCTTAAAAGCAAGTTGGAAGAAAATATTGCACGGGCCGCCAACCCCCGGGAAAAACTGAGCGCCTACGTGCTTACGCGGATGAAACACCTGAAAGAACTGAGCAATTATTATTCATCGCTCACGGATGAATACCCGGAACACTATTCCTTCGTGGAACGGACACGGGAAGATTTTACAAAATATGAAATCGACACCCTGAAAACCATTCTGGCCGAAGGAATCGAAAAAGGCGTGTTCCAAATCGCGGATGTGGATACCGCCGCCCAGGCCATAGTAATCACCATGAAAGGACTGGAGTATCCCCTGTTGCTACAGGAGGATGCCGGCAACATGGAGGACACAATCCATAACCTGTTAAATATCCTGTTTAAGGGAATTGAATCACGGCCGTAATGCCTTAAGGGTGGGAAAACAGTGGAGATATTTGAAAGACAAGAGACGAAAGACGATGGGCGAAAGACGTCGAAAGGAACAGAAACATATGCGCAAATTCGCTGAGACGATTTTACGATACCGGCTGGCTGTTATTATTATAACGCTGGGACTGACTTTATTTTTCGGATACGGGTTGACAAAGGTCAGTATTAACAGTGATATGCTGAGTTATTTGAAACCCGATGATCCGGTCGTGAAACTTTTTAACCGCATCGGCGAGGATTACGGCGGTAACACCCTGGCCCTGGTCGCCGTGGGAAGCGACAGCATCTTCAGCGTGAATACCTTAAGCCTGATAAAAGACCTGACCGAAAAGTACGGCAACATTAAGGGCGTTTCCAGCGTGATGAGTCTGACCAACATCCTGGACATTAAAAAGACGGATTTCGGCCTGGAAATAAGCAAGCTAATCGATAAAAACAACCTTCCGCGGACCCGGGAAGAGCTTGACCGGTTAAAAGCGTACACGCTTGACAAGGATATGTACGCCGGGAAAATTATTTCCAAAGACGGGCGTTTCACGCTGTTAATCTGCCGCCTGCAAAACAACATCGACAAGGGCGCCGTCGCGGAAAAAATTAAAAGCATTACCGAGAACCTAAAAGGAAACCACGAAGTCTATTACAATGGACTCCCCCTGCAAATGGTCGAACTTAACGGATACATTGTCGGTGACCTTGGAAAATTAATCCCCATTGTGGTGTTGGTGGTCATTCTCATCCTTTACTTGAGTTTCAGAAGCAAAAGAGGGGTTATTCTTCCTCTGACAACCGTTGTTATTTCGTCAATATGGGCGATGGGGTTGATGGGGTGGACAGGCGTCGATTTATCGATGATATCGAACATCATGCCCATACTGCTCATTGCCATTGGCACGGCCTACGGGATTCATTTCATATCAAAATACAATGAAGATGTGCGCGCCGGCGACGACAAGATATCCGGTATCAAAGACGCCTTAAGCGAAGTCGGCATCCCGATCCTGTTGACGGGCGTAACCACTCTAATCGGATTTCTCTCCTTTATCGGTTCAACTTTAACCGCCGTGACGGATTTCGGGATATTCACCGCTTTCGGCGTGGGCGTGGCCATGATGCTCTCGGTTACGTTTTTACCCGCGGTTCTTTCCTACATGGACGTCAAAAACGTTAAAACGGTTTCCGGGCCGGGTCGTGGTATTTTTATCAAATTTATGGATGTCCTGGGAAAATTTGTTCTGAAAAATGAGAAACCCATATTGGCCGGGGTGATTGTAATTATCATCGTGGCCGTGTTCGGTATTCCGAAAATAAAGACCGAAGTCAATATGTCGGAATATTCACCGGAAAATTCGAATCTCCGTATTTCCGATGCTCTGATGCGAAGCGAGTTTGGCGGTTCCCTGCCCATTCAAATAATTATTAAAGGCGATATTAAAAACCCCTTTGTTCTCAAGGAGATGTACCGCCTGGAAAAATACATGGAATCGATACCCGACGTCAATAACACGCAATCCATTGCCGATCTGATTTGCAACATGAACGAAGTCATGAACGGCCATTACACGATTCCCGAGACCCGGGACCAGGTGGCAAACCTGCTGTTTATGCTGGAGGGTGAAGACATAATCGAACAATTGGTAAACAAGGATTATTCGGAGGGCATTGTTCAGGCCAGTTTCGGAAGCATGGACACCAAATTGATGACCAACACGGTAATCGCGATCGACAATTATCTGAATACGGAACTGGACAGCAATATTACAATCGCGAAAATATCCGAATTAAAGCCTGAACAATTACGGAAAATCAGAGACTACCAGGTAAAACGAATTAGCGCCGAATTGAGTTTCGATGCACGAAAAAGGGAATCTTCCGCCCGGATTGACCGAAACAAAATCGAGAGGGCGTTAAAAACGCTTACCGCAGACATGGCCTTTCCCCTGACCGACCAATACGAATCGGCATTGAAGGAACGACTGCGAAATTTCTTTTTCGAAGAAGCCGACGTCGAAATTGAGTCCGCCGATATTATTAACAACCTGGTTGAATTAATCACCACAAAAGCGCGGAATGCCGTAATCCCGGAACCTCAAATCGCCCGGCTGTTAAGGAAAAATATCCCTCCCCGATACTGGCGGGAAGATCCGGAAATCATCGAAAGTACGGCGGAGTTTATTTTTACCATTATCGAAGAACAGCATAATAAAAACCGCGTTTCCGTTTTGGTGAAAAGGTTGATTCGACTGTTTCCGCCGGAACTGCAACAAAATAAAAAATTCAGAACCGACATACGCGACGATCTGTGGGCATTAAATGAACAAATCATAGGATTGCCCGCCCAATCGAAATTAACGGATTCACCATCTGTTATTCATTTATCAGCGCAGCAATCAGGCATGTTGATCGTAATGAAAAAAATGAACGATGAAATGCTCACCAGCCAGATCCGTAGTCTGTTTATAGCGTTAGGGTTGGTTTTGATCCTGATGGTCATCCAATTCAAATCCGTTAAAATGGGCTTAATCGTCACTTCCCCCATTTTATTGACCGTCCTGGTAAATTTCGCCGTGATGGGTTATTTCGACATTGCGCTTGATAATGCCACAATGATGATTGCCAGCATCGCCATCGGAATCGGAATTGATTACGCGATCCACTTTTCTTCCCGTTTTAAAAGTGAAATCAAAGCGCGCAAGGACAAACTAAGGGCCCTGGACAAAACGCTGGAAACAACCGGGAAGGCGATTGTAATCAATGCCTTAACGGTGGCCCTGGGATTTATGGTACTGACCTGGTCGAATATGGTCCCCATGCAACTATTCGGTTGGTTGATAGCGCTTACAATGGGCGTCAGCGCCTGGGCGGCTCTTACGTTTTTACCGGCCTTAATATTGTTTTTCAGGAAAGGGTAAACCGGGTGACAGGGGCCCCACAGGCAGAACGGTGACGTCCTCAATTTACACTCCGGCCCGGCTCATCAGGGTGACTTTCGGAATTCTTTCGCGTCCAAAGACGCGATGTTTTCCTTGTCAGGATAAAATATTGTACATCTTTTCAAAAATTCTGTAACGCTCCTGAATTGAAATATCATGAGATTCCATTCAACAAATAGTCAAGATAGGAGAAGTTAAAGATGAATGATCCAGTATGTGGAATGTCAGGAATGGAAGAATCAGCCGTTGCTACCATGGAATGGAAAGGAGTACGATACGGGTTTTGCTCGCAGCGCTGTTACGATTTATTCACAAAGCAACCTGAGAAATATGCCAGGAAGGAAGAAGGTCGTAATATGCACAATAAGCATCATGACCATACCCAAGGTCACAAAGGCTGTTGTTAGTGTTTAGACATCCCGGATCCCTGCCTGTGACCTCGTGGTTAATTTTGGAATTTATCCACGCCTGAAGACGGGATATTTTTCTGGCAGGGATCCGGGATAACAAGGGAGAGATAATAATGAAACGTTTAGCCGATATCATCATTCGTAACCGGGTTACGATCATAATAGTGGTAGTTCTTCTGACCCTGTTTTTGGGTTATGAAACCACCAAAATCAAGCTCAATGCTGATTTCTCTTCTTATCTGCAGCAAGATAATCCTTTAGTACAAAAGTTCAACCGAATTGGGGAGATCTTTGCCGGAAAGTCCATTGCCATGGTCACGATCGAGAGTGAGGACATCTTCAGCGCCAAGACCCTGGCGCTCATCCGGAACCTAACCAATGCTTATGAAGATTTGGATGGCGTCTCCCACGTCACCAGCCTGACCAATATAATTGATTTCAAGAAAACCGAGTGGGGGCTGGAAGTTGGGAAACTGATCCCAAAAGGCGAAATCCCTGAAACCCCGGAAGAGTTGAAGAAACTCAAGGATTACGTCATGTCCAAGGAGATGTATGTGGGAGACCTGGTCTCTGAGGATGGGAAAGCGTCAATTATCGTCTTACGAATTACCGCCGGCGCTAATGAGATTAAAGTCGTAAAGGAATTAAGACAAATAACCGAAAAAATCGCCCCCTCCATGGACAACATCGCCTTCGGCGGTATGCCGTCCCTGATGGACTCGATGATCCTGCTCATTTCCGAGAATATGACCGTCCTGCTACCCATTATGGTGGCCCTCATATTCCTGGTCCTTATTATTGCATTCCGTAAACCCGGGGGTATCTTTCTCCCTCTGATTATCGTGGGTTTGGCCACCGTGTTTACCATGGGACTCCTGGTTCTCTTCGGCCTTTCCCTGGATCTGCTCACGGGAATAATGCCGGTTATTCTGTTGGCTATGGGGAGCGCCGACGGAATCCATTTTATGAAGCGGTATTACGAGATACGGAGAACCGGCAAAATACCGGAAACCGCCGTTAAGGAAACCCTTGCGGAATTGTGGATGCCGATGTTGATCACCACCATGACCACCATGATCGGTTTCGCTTCGCTTACCATCTCGGAATTTTCCGTCATTACCCAGTTCGGTCTGGTTACGGCCGTGGCAATATTCTTAGCGCTGGTAATCACCTTTACCTTCCTGCCCGCCGTTTTATCATTCTCCAGGAACAAGGTCACAACACCCCGGAAAGTCGTTGCCGAAACGAGTAACCGGTTTCTGGAGGGAGTGGGAGATTTCATCTATAATAACAAGGTAAGCATTCTTGTATCGGCAGCCGTGATAGTGGCTATCTCTTTGGTGGCCATCCCCCGAATCGTTAAGGATGTGGATTGGTCCCTCTGCCTGCAGAAAGGAAGCAAACCATACCGGGCCGAAATGTTACTCCGGGAAAAATTCGGCGGCTCTCTGCCAATTCAGGTATTGGTGGACGGGAATATTAAGGATCCGGCCACTTTGAAGATTATGAGATACACCGAGCGTTATCTGAACAGCGTGCCCCTGGTGTCCGAATCCCAGTCCATTGCCAGTCTCATCAGTGAGATAAATTATGTGATGAACGACCGTTATATTGTTCCGGAAACGCGCGCGGGAGTAGCCAACCTCTGGTTTATGATTGAGGGGGAAGATATCCTGGAACAGATGATTACGACCGACAACAAAGAGGCTCTCATTCAGGGAAAGCTGGCGACCATGGCTACCAAACCCCTGGTGCTGGCGGTTGATAAAATAAATCGGTTCATTGAAAATCTCCCCGGTGACCTGGCGGTTTTTGATCTCCGGGATATCCCTCCCCGGGACAGAGCAATATTTACGGCGGTCAGATCAAAAGACATCACCGATAAAATTATCTGGGATCTGCAATATAAAGGGCTTAATGTCGAAAGAAACCAAATCGCGGAACTGGTCGATGCCGCCCTAACCGGTACAACGATGAATAAAGAGGCTTACGATGAACTAAGACAAAAAGTGACGGATTACTTTCTTAGCGATGAGGCCGAACTTGAGATTACTTCCGAAGATAAAGCGGAAGCTATTGCCGGAAAGATCGTAAAAAGGCTTAAAAGAGGCGAGCCGGTATCAACCGGGCAAATATCCGGGTTAATAAAATCGGAGATCGAAGGGGTTGATAACGAGGACGTGGATTATCTCGCGGAATCTCTAAGGGCGTTGATTTCCGAAACCCTTGGCGAAATTAAGGTTAAATCGGCTCTTCAAGCGCTTATAAAGATCCTGCCCCCCGGTTCCGGTGAGATCAGAGATCTCTTTAAAGATTTAAAGGGAGACCTGTGGGAAATAAATGAAAACCTGGTGATAATGAATCTGGAGGACTATCGAAAAATAGCCGCTGGTTCCGATCTGCCGAAAGCACGGGAACTTCGGCTGACGATGGATCAGACCGGCCTGGCTCCCGTTTTAAAACATATGGAAGCGGTGCTGGCCCCCAGTCAGATTTATAGTCTCCTCATAGCCCTGGTTTTTGTTGTTCTCATACTGGCCCTTATGTTGCGCTCGGCGATCGGCGGAATTATTTCCGTGATACCCATCAGCATGACTATTCTATTCAATTTCGCCGTCATGGGCTACCTCGGGATAGGCCTGGACTCCTTCACCTCAATGATTGCCTCCATTGCCATTGGCCTGGGCATTGATTATGCCGTTCATTTTAACTCGCGTTTCCGGCGGGAACTTTTCAATCTGAAAGATGAAAAACTGGCCCTGAAAAAAACATTGGGCACAACCGGGGTGGCTATTATTATCAACGCCCTCACCGTGGGCCTGGGGTTTTCCGTGCTTCTACTGGCCGGTGGACAACATATCAGGCGGTTCGGAGGGCTTACCGCTCTAACCATGTTAACCAGCGCGGTATTTACTTTAATGGTACTTCCGGCCCTTACGCTTATGGTTAAGCCGAAGTACTTAAAAAAGCAAAAGTCTATGAACAATAAGGAGGTTCAACAATGAAACGTCTCATCATGATGCCAACAATGTTTTTGTTTATCCTTACTTTGATAAACACTCAATCGTTTGGTCAGGAAGCTTCCGCCGTGGAAATTTTAAAAAAGGTGGATGCCGTCGTGAATGCTCCCAGGGATATACATCAATTTGCAAGGATCATCCTGATCGATAAAAAAGGCAACGAAAAAGTCAGAGAATCGGAAATGTACCAAAAAGGGGATGAGATGCGACTGGTGCGGTTTCTATCGCCTGCCGACCAAAAAGGTATCGGTTTTCTGAGTTTGCCCAATGATGTAATGTATCTGTACTTACCGGCTTTCAGGAAAATCAGAATGATTGCCAGCCATGTGAAAAACACCAACTTTGCCGGAACGGATTTCAGCTATGATGACATGAGTTCGTTTAAATATTCCGAAGAATATGATCCGCGACTCCTGGAAACCAAAGACAGTGTTTATGTACTGGAACTCACGCCCAAACCGGGGGTGGAAAAAGATTACAGCAAACTGGTTGTCTGGGTTCGTAAAGATAATTTTTATCCCATCAAAATTGATCACTATGACAAAAGCGGAAATTTGTGGAAGGTAATGGTAAGAGAGAAACTGGTAAAAAAAGGCAACTATTGGATAGCTTTGGAAATGGAGTTGAAGGACCTGAAAAAACAACATTCCACAAAATTGATAACGGATAAAATAGATTTAGACGTTGGGTTGACCGATAAGATCTTCACCAAACGAAACCTCAAGAGAATTAAATAAATGTGGGAGAGGAAATGTACACGATGAAGAAAAAGAATTTATTGGCGACCGTAACGGTACTGATAATCGGAGCACTCTATGGACAGGAAGCGGTTTCCATTACCGGCTATTTACAAACCGACAATCGTCTGCGCACGAAGAATAATGAGTTCTCGTGGAACGAGAACCGGTTGAATTTACAACTGGAAGGGGCCCCTTCGGATCAGTATCATTATTTCAGCGAAATCCGGTTGCGTGGATTCGGTTTCCCCGATGTGAATCAATCCCGTGATTTGCAACTCCCGGAAAAAAACAAAGTATACCGCTGGGGATTGGAATTTCGGGAAGCGTACGTGGATTTATATGGTTTCATGTCGGAGAATCTCGATGTTCGGATTGGGAGACAGATTGTTTCCTGGGGAACCGGGGATGCTTTTAACCCCACCAGCAACATCAGTCCTGACGATTTGGAAGACATCTACAACTTTGGCCAAAGATTGGGCACCAATGCCATCAGCGCCAATTATTATTGGAATGACAATCTTACTCTCACTGGAGTATTCGTTCCTATCTTCACCCCCGCCACCCTTCCGTCCGGCGATTTTGCGGAAGCCTTTGCCCCCCCAATGGCGTTACCCCCCGGATTAACCATCGGAACCATTTCCGACGCGGTAATATTGCCCGATCGAACTATTTCAAAATCCTCTCAATACGCTTTGAAGCTGGCGACGAATCTGTTTTCCTATGACGTGTCTTTGAGTTACTTCGAAGGCCAGGATGATTTCCCACTCGCGTCTAAGGTAACCTTAACTCCGGTGGATGGGACGGGCACGATCGATTGATATTAATACCGATTTGGTTTATCCGGAAGTAAAAGTGGTGGGGGGCGACTTTGCCGGAAGCATCGGTTCCGTCGGCGTTTGGGGTGAAGGCGCTTTGACTTATCCTAAAAAAGTGCCAATGACCACCATTACTCCCTCCTTCGTTGCTCCCGGACAAATGGATACAACACAGACCACGGCCCTGGATGACAAACCTTACCTGAAGTATATACTGGGTGGGGACTATACTTTTAAAAACGGAATATATGTGAATACCCAATACATCCGTGGTTTTATACATGAACAGGGCAGAGACGCCT
>JAADGP010000084.1 GCA_013152315.1 FCB group bacterium | reverse complement strand
CCAATTTTATTTTCCTTCTGCTTGACTTTGGTTTATCAGGTGGGGAAAATTCAGTCCCGATGAAACCGATTACACCCATTAATAAGTTTAAAGATGGAGACAGTATACAGGGTTTTTTCCTTTGTGTGGAGAAGCATCCCCGGTATACCCGGGCGGGGGATTTGTACCTTGATCTGGTGCTGAGAGACCGGACGGGACAGATTGCGGCCAAGATTTGGGATAAGGTGGCGTCCCTGTCGGCCAAGTTTTCGGCTGGTGATCCGGTAGCTGTTGCCGGCGAAGTGGAATCGTTCCAGGATCGATTACAGTTGATAGTCAAACGGATAAACCGTGCGACGGTTCAGTCTTACGGCCGTTACGGGTACGATCCCGCCCTGATTGTTCCCGCAGCCGAACAGGATCCCAAAGAGATGTGGAAAGAAATAAAAGCCAGCATTCGCAAAATTCGGGATCCGCACCTCAGAAGTTTGGTTACCCTGATCTACCGGCAAAATAAAAAACAATTGCTTACTCACCCGGCGTCGGTGAAAATGCACCATAATTACCGCTCGGGATTCCTGGAACATGTTTTATCAATGGCCAGGGTCGGCCTCGCCGTCGCGCCCTTGTATCATGTGAATCAGGATCTTTTATTGGCCGGTATTTTTCTGCACGATATCGGAAAATTAAGGGAAATTACTCCCGGGTATGAATTCAGTTACACGGATGAGGGTAATTTTCTCGGTCATATCGTAATCAGTCGTGATATGATCCTCAAAGGAATTGAAGAATTGAAATCATTTCCGGCGGAACTTGGAATTAAATTGGAACACATGATCCTTGCCCACCAGGGACAATACGAATGGCAAAGTCCCAAGAAACCGGCTTTTAAGGAAGCCCTGTTGCTTCATTTGATCGATAACCTCGATGCCAAGATGAATCTGATGGATCGGGCCCTGAAAGAGGATCAGGAAGAAGGTAATTGGACCGCCAGGAGGAATTATTTCCGTATTCCCCTCTTCAAAGGAAATACGGACCATCAGAATTAATCTCCGATTTGATTCGGAGTTTGCCAAATAACTAAAACAAGGACTTGGAACCGCGTTGGGGAATGTCGGTTTTAGGGTGGATAAACGTGGACGAATTTACGGATACGAGATTAAACAAACTGGTTAAGGCGGCTATTTTTGCCGCCTTGGCGATTGGTGTGGGATTTGCCTTGTTATTGGTTCCCAATGTGGAATTGATAACCGTTCTCATCTTCCTTTCGGGATTGACCCTGGGTTCCGGTTGGGGTATGCTGGTGGGGGGGACAGCGGAGTTTATCTTTTCCGCCCTTAATCCCGTCGGATCGGGACTTATGTTTCCGCCGTTATTGTTGTCGCAAATCATCTCAATGATCATCGTGGGAGCTCTGGGCGGACTTTTGCAGCCTTTTTTCCTGCGCAGCCATTATTCGCTTCTTCGGATCGGCGCCGTGGGATTGACCGGGTTTCTACTGACCTTTATTTATGACTCCCTTACCACCCTCAGTTATCCCCTCAGCGCCGGGTTTGATTGGCCGCAGGTATTTGGAATTTATTTGTCGGGTTTAAGCTTTACTATTTTACACCAGGTAGTCAACGCGATCGTGTTTGCGATTGGCGTTCCCCGGGTGGTTAAGCGCCTGGTCTGATTCCGTGATGGTAAAACGACTGTTTTTATTGGTCCTGATTTCCATTGCGTGGGGAAGTGATAAGGCGGTTCTTTTCCCCTTCGATTGGGCCGGTCAGTATGGAGTCATGTCCGTAAACGGGCAGTTGATTTGGAATCAGGACTGGCGTTCCGGCCCCCTTCTCTTCGATGGTACTTTTACCTATTATCCCCTGCGGTTGGGCCCCGCCTATTATCGGAATTATACTGCCGTCGCGCCCTCCGACGTTGCCGTATTTGGTGACTTACCGGATACCACGTTATTAACCAGCAATTTCGATTATCGCAAAGGCGATTACCTATACGATCAACTGGAAGTGAATGCCGATTTTGGTGATAAAAACCGGTTGATCGGTTGGAGCGGTTTTAAACGGACTTATGCCGGAATGTATAATCAGTACGCGCAACCGTCAAGCTACCTGACTCCCCTACAACAATCTTACCGTATTGATTATCGATCGCGCCAGAACAACGATATGATTGACGTTTCCGTGGCTCATTTCGTAACCAACAGCGGATTACCGGATAGCAGCACCAACGGCCTGCTCCGGGATCGGATTACGGTCGCCGGGGTTCATTACGAACATCGTTTTAAGAAATGGAATTGGATTATTGACGGCAGCCAATTCAATCAAAAGTACGGAGTTAATCTGTCTTCACTGCCGGATTTTCCCACCCGCTACCTGACCCGTGGATATATTCACTCCCGTCTTACCTATCCCCAATCCGATTCCGCTTCGATCTTTTTTGGCCTGGCGTACAATCAGCAAAGTCTCTTGAGTCGCTTAATCTCCCTGAAAGCGCGAAACTGGTCCCATCTCTATGGAGGTCTGCGGAATAAAGATCTCCTTGTGCATGCCGGGCTTACCCTGGCGGCGGTTAATGATTTTTGGCCCTACCTGCGGATCCGATTTGTTTCTTTGAAGGAAAGGCGGGAATTAATAATCAAATTTCAAATGGAGGCGCGCCCCGTCCATTTGATGAAATGGGTAAGCTCATCGAAAACATTCCTCGAAAAATGGTACGTTGGTGGAGTAGACTATCAACGGAATATGGGAAGCCTGAAAGTCGGCGGTGAACTTCAGATTACCTGGGTGGATGGTTTTGAGAATTTGTTCCGGTACGGGATGCCGGAAACAGCCACGGAGTATTTCCCCCGTGTTATCGCCGGAAAAATAAAATCCACCTGGAGCTTGACCCCCGATTTGCGGCTGAAAGGATATTTTCAGCGTACCAACTCCCTGAGTTCGCTCTCTGATGGAACCGGCAAACGTCTGCATTTTGAAATATACGGGCGAACGCTATTATTTAAGAACAACATGAACACCATAATCCAACTCGCGGTAGACGGATTATGGGACCGGCTTTCCCATTTCGGATTTGATCCGTATTTGGGCATTCCTTATGTCAATGGCGATCCCGGCCGCAGTCTGCCCGATTACTGGGTCGGTCATTTTCAATTAACGGCGGAAATATCCAGTGTGACCCTGGTTTGGTCGGTGAAAAATATTCTGAATTCTTCCGGCGTCTTTTTCCAGAAAATCGCACCGGGGATCCCGGAAGAATATTATTGGATAAAAAACAGCGATCGGTTCCCGCCCATAGGGAACTTGGTGAATTTTCAAATTATCTGGAATTTTAGGAATTAGAAGTTTTACAAATTAGAAGTCCCCGGCACTTTCAAAGTGCCGGGGACTTTCCCTTTGAATGTAATCTTTCCTCCGTCTTTGCCTGAGCCTATGCCTTTTTTAATCTCACTATGATTATTCTTTTGACAATATTTAAAGTATTATTTTGTATAGACCGCGAAGGAGCCGGGGTAGACTCCGACCTCAAATTCGACAATGAGTTCACCGTCCTCATCCAATATCTTCACTTCATCCGGGGAGGCGTAATCGGTTAAACCGAACAGGAGATAATCATCAAAAACGGCCAGGGAATAGACACCGGTGAGTGATCCGATTTTCTTCTTGTTGTCAGTACTGAGGTCCGGTAAAAGAGGGGCTGCCCCGTCCGTAAGCGCGCGATACACCCGGCCGTTAAATTCAACAAGATCGCCGCTGTAACCGGGGGTTATTCCATAGTCATTTGTTTGCACGGTGCCGGTGGTCAAATCGATCCTGCTGGTTCCGGCTCCCGCTTCCCAGGCGCTGTTGTAATAGGTGCTGGCCACATACAAATCATTACCGGAAACCAACATTTGCCCGGGGCCCGGCACTACCGTGAACGTATCCACTATCGCCAGGGAGGCGGGAGAAATTTTCAATACCTGGTTTCCGTTCGACCAATCCGTGTTCAGGATGATCGAAGTATACAGATCGCCTCCGGCGACAACGATATCTTCCGGCATGCCGGTTACGAAAACGGTATCCGTAACCTGATTATTATTCAGGTCGATTACCAGGATCGCGGATAATCCCCAACAAGTCACATAACCGCGGTTGTTGAGTATGGCCATTTCCCGGGGACTTGCCTTGGGGAGGTTAATGGTTGTTTCGTATCGGATATCCTGGTCCAGCGCAAGCACCTCGATGGTGTGACTGTTATTGTTGATCACGTACAATTTATCCCCGTTTAACGTCAGGGACTGGCCCACATCACCGAGTGGGGTCCCGGTGAGGTTCTGATAAACAGGTCCGTTGACGGTTTCTTCTTCCCAGTTGATTTGCCACAGGGATGCGTCGGATGCGCCAAAGGTCCCTTCGCACAGGACAAATATATTGGTATCGGTTAATTCCGATTTTGAAGATTCCTCGTCAAAAAGGCCGCATCCGCTTACGACAAAGGCAGCCAGGAGGACAAACAGATTAGTTCGTGTTATTCGCATGAAAACTCCTTCAGGGTTTTTCAGGTTGTTGGATAGTGAGTGTCAACCGGTAACTACGGCCCGGTTCCGGGTAACCATAAATGGTCATGTAATGGTTGTCGAGTAAGTTTTCGATCGCAAAATGGATCTTGAAATATTTTTTCCGCAGTTCAAAATATGTTGAAAGGAACGTGAACCCCGGTAGAAGCACATCCGCCGGCCAACTGTACATCGCGATCCGCTTTCCCGTATAATGGACCTGTAACCCAATATCGGTTTGGGGGAAGGGCAAGACGATATTCAGAGCGCCCAGATATTCGGGTGCGTAACGGAGGGGCTTCCGGATCTTTCGATCTTCCGTCCGCAGTTTGGTAAGATGGCCCTGTATCCGTAATGGTAAATCGGGCCATTGCAAATTCCCCTGCAGAGAGTATGATAATCGTTCGGAACGGGCAACGTTTTCCGGTTGCCACAGGTCGCCCCGGGGCACCCATTGGATCAAATTGCGGCTGACAATGCGACGCACGGTGCCGGTTAGGGAGAAGGCCGGAGAAACGTCCAGTTTTATTTCCATAATCTGGTGACGCGACGTTTCCGCCCTCAAATCCGGATTCCCGCCCGGCTCCCAAAAGAGGTCGTTGAAAGTGGGATACCGAAACGCGGTTCCGAATGAGTAGGACAAATCAAGCCGACGCACAGCGTTAAACCCGGTTTTAACGTCGTAAGTTATTTTTCGGTAAAGGTTCTTGGAATCATCCCATCGCACCGTAGGCGTTAAGGCCATGTTTGTCAGGGGCTGGTAGCGCAGGCGAAGCGCCAGGGAACGGGAGATTCTTCGGTGTTTGCCGGCATCGGTGCTGGTAATCCGATCCCGTTTCCATTCCAGGCGGGTTAATAAACCGAATCGCCGGTTGTCCTGCCGGTGATAAACCATGTTTATCGCTTCCGTACTTACGACGTGGTGACTGTTCACGGCAATTTGCGGAAAGACGAAATGTTCGCGGCTGTCCCGCCGGTTTACCTGAAGTTTCACATATCCTTCCTTTAATAATCGGCCAATCGTCAGGGCGGAGATTCGCAGGTGGTCGTCTCGTCGGGCGTCGGAGGTTGGTGACCAAACCAGTCCGGCCACGCCCCGTTTCTGGCGGGAATCCACGACGACGATTTTCAGGAAAGATCGCCCGGAAAACAGGTTCTGATAGCGGAAAGACCAGAAATCCTGGTCGAAACGGTTATTCCGCCGTTTAACCGTATTCTGTTTCCAGACAACCGGGTAATCACCCCGGTCCGTTTGTTTGCCGATCATCAGGTCAAGATTGTTTTTTTGTCGTGACCAGCGCAGGTTGCCCGTAACGGAACGGTAGCCGTAGCTGCCGCCGGTTAGGGAAAGATTCGTTTGATTCGACCAGGGGTGGATTTGCACAACGCCGTCGATCGCGCCGGAGCCGTCGAAAACACCCGGGGCGCGGGAAACGGAGGCTGTTTTTAAAAAGGGAATCGGTAACTGGGATAAGTCGGTTTCACCGTTTTGAGCGCTGGTCAGGTCGATGTCGTCAAAACGGATTTGGGTATGGGTGGCGGGACCGCCGTCCAGTCCGATGGTGGCAATCCCGGCGGAACCGCCGTAATTCCGTAGGGTTAACCCGGGGATTTGTTGATAAATCACGATTCGGGAAGGTTCTCCCGTAACCGGGAACGGCATAATCCCCTCCTTAAAAGAATCGGCTGTTTCTGTTCCCACGGTAATACCCGGAAGTTGGATGGGGTCTGGTCGGAGAACAATTCGCAGGGTTTGGGCCGGTCGGGCCGCGATGACTACGGTTTGATAGCCGTAGCGGGTAATGGTCAGTGAATCCCCCGGTGAAACGGGCAAAACGGAGCGGAAGAAACCGTTTTCGTCGGTTAATACCCAACTGTTACCGGATGAATGAATGACGGTGGCATACGGTATGGGGGTGCCGTTGTCGGTGGTAACCACGCCCACCTGCTGGTTTGGAAGAGCGCTACCGTAAAGGTATACCGGAAGAAGGAGCAGGATTACCGGAAAGCGGCGACTAAACACGAAAAACCCCGATGTTTATCGGGGTCATTAATGTCGATAGGAATCGTATGTTTTTGAATTCAAATCGAATCATGACCTTTGTCCCGAAAGTCTGTTGATCCTGGTGGCTCTTGCTCAGGTTTCCTGACTTCCCCGCCCATTGAGCGGCCTTCCAATCCCGTTTTCGGATCGTGGCCATGATTGTCAATGGGTTCCCGGTCCCGCGAAGGCGGGACGGGCGAGGTTACAGTAGCGGGAACTGTGCCCGATTTGCACGGGCTTCCCTGCCACAAGCAGCCGTCAGAGATATTTAAAAGAACAGCACAAACTAATGGTATCAACCATAACCGGGCAAGGCAAATGGAACTATTTTTTCCGGTGGAAGTTAGTTCCCGGGTATCCTGTTTAAAGAACCAGGAACCAGGATTCAGGAACCGGGAGGAGTCATTTGTCTTGTCGCTTTATTGGTGGTACCCTGTGATAAAAATCACAAGATTCATGTTTAATCACGTTTATCTTTCTGGTCAGCAAATTGCTTGTTTTAACGGATAATCATAACAACTTGTTGATTTATTAATAGCGGAATCATAATTAATGACAAATAAGGTCATCCCCCTGCTGCTTTGGATTGCGGTTTTGATAGGAATTAATGGTTGTACCATCGATAATCCGCGAAAAGCCGAGTTGCCTTCCTGGAAAGTAACCCTGGAGTTTCCGCTCATGGAGACGACCATCGGTCTTTCGGAGCTGCTGGCGGATTCGTTGGTGGATGTTATCCCCTACAACCAAAGTGGCGATTCCATTTTTGTCATTCGTGACACGGTAGCCATAGAACGGATGGAAGTCGGGGATCAATTGGAATTGGATCCGATCGAAAACCGTTTTGTGCAGTACGCCAGTAAGGTTCGGTTCGACAGTTCGCGCACCTCTTTCGCCGTCGTCTATGATACCGTGGGAATCGAAGACATCCGTGAAACCATTCGTACCGAATTAGGCATCATCGAATTGGACAATATCACTCCCGATACCACGGCTCCCTTTACTTTTCGGGACATTATGCCCAACAGCGATCAAATCGATTCGATTTTGGCCGCCAACGGCGGAACGGCGGATATCATGATCGATACGACGCAATTGGTTCCTCAGACACAAAATTTTACATTCGAGAGTTTCCGCAGTGCGGATATTTCATCGGGGTTTATGAATCTCACGATCATAAACGAGATGTTCATCGACCTGGGGGCGCCGATTATCGTTACCATTAAGGATTTACAGGGAGACAGCCTGTTTTCGGCAACCTGGGAAACCGAAATACCGACCGGTTCCGCCATGACCAGAACAATAGATCTTTCGGGGCAGTCCTTGCCCGGGGAATTGATGGTGGTTGTTCGCGGTGCCTCGAACGGATCCCGGGGGGAAATCATTACCGTTAACCAGGACGACCCGGATTCCTATTTTAAAATCGTCCTGGAACCGGTCGGCATTCAAGCTTCCCGGGCGAACGCGAAAATCCCCAGCCAAACAATCCATGATTCCAGCTCCGTGCAGTTGACGGATTCCGAAACAAAAGTTGAAGAAGCGGAACTGCGTACCGGCCGGTTGAGCCTGAGTATCCGGAACAACATGCAAATTACCGGTCAATTGGAGATGAAGATTACCAGTCTGCGGTCATCCACCGGGGAATCGTATTTGTTGTCCATCCCCATGCCCGTGGGAACCGGCGATATTCAGGAAGATCTGACGGGCTGGATAATGACGATGGATTTGGCGGATCAGGCGGTTTATTACACCTACCGGATAATCACCGATGACACCGATCCCGAATTTGTTCAGGTAAGCGCCACGGATTCGGTTACCATCCAAATGCGAATTGAGAATATATCGTTTCGACGTATCTCGGGTATCATTGAAAGCCAGCAAATCACGAAAGCGGGCCAGATTAACATCAATTCCGATTCCCAGATCCGGACCGCCACCATTTCCGGGGGCGGATTATTCATTGCCATTGACAACCGGATTGGTGGTCAGGCAACCGTGGATATAAATATTCCCCGTTTGCTTATTGACGGGGGATCGTTAACCACCACAATATTGGTCAATCCCGGCCTTAATGAAACCTACCTGGATTTAAGCGGCTATGACATCGCCATGCCGCTGGACGATCAACGGATCACCTATACCACCGTCACCACCACACAATCGGGACAATTGGCGGATTACAATCTGCTGGATTCGATACAGGTGGATTTATTGCTTTCGGAACTCGATTTTTCCGTCGTCACCGGGCTCATTTCCCAGGATGCTATTATTGACGAAAATACTATTGTGCTGGAAAACGAAACCAAGGTTCAGGACGCGCTGATTGAGTCGGGTCAGATGGAGATCGTGATAACAAATCATATTGGTCTCGTTGCCGATGTGGCGTTTGCCGTTCGGGAATTCCGAAAAAACGGGAGCCAACTTCGGCAGCAAATCCTTATTCAGAATACTTCGGAGCCCGAAACCACCCTTGTGGATTTGTCCGGCTATCGATTACAATTGCCGCTTCAGGAACAGGTAATCAATTATTCATCGACGTTAACGATCTCGTCCGATGAGGAAGTTACCTTAGCGCTGGAGGACTCCGTGGAAATTGATTTGACTATCGCGAACCTGCGCTTTTCGGAGATAACCGGTATCATCGAACCGGTTACGGTTGATATAGACACCATCGAACAAACATTAGGCGGCTTAGACGGTCTTGGCGAGGGAATTGATTTTAAACAGGTGGACCTGACTATTGATTTCGATACCAACATCGGAGTACCGGTTTTCCTAAATCTGAATCTGGTGGCGAAGAATGACGCGGGAGAGACCGCGGTCTCTTCCATAGAAAACTGGAATATCAGGGATAGCAGTTTGGTGGTAATTCCGAACGCGGAAAAACTGATCAATATTATTCCCAACAAAATTATCGCCAGCGGTTCGGCCGTCGTGGGCGCTCCCGGTGTGGTGGGCACGGTGGCTACCGATCAATATATCGAAGGTAAATTGATGTTGAACGCCCCCCTGGAATTATATCTGAAACCGGACGCGCGCATCGAGTTGGACCCGGAACGGGTCGAATCGGATTTTCCGGAAGAACTGGACCAAATTATTGTTTACGCGAAAATGAATAATCAGTTTGAGTTCGGAGCGCAAATCGAAGTTTTGGTGGCCAGCGATTCCGGTTATTTTCATCCCGGGTCGCTTATTATCCCTGATACGTTGATGGTATTGGAAATGCTGCCCAAACAGACGCAATTGGATTCAGTGGTTTTGGGCGATCGTGAGAAGGGATTGTTAAGTGACAGTTCCTTTATCAAACCAATTATAAGTCTCCTTGGAAATTCGGATTCGGAAGGGAATCCGATTTCATCGCGGTTTTTCGCCACGGATTCGTTACAGGTTTTATTGTATGGTTCCGGAAGGGTACTGGTGGATCTCGATGAGTAGATCATCCATGATGGCAGGAAAACTGGTTCTTTCGGTCGTAACGAGCCTGTTGTTGGTCGGGACCGGGATTGCGCAGACTACCCTTGATCCGGTCAGCGTGGCCACGGCCGGTACGTTTGCCACCCAGTCGCGGGGGGATGATGTGATTGGCCTGAACCCGGCCAATCTGGGTTACGAAGATAACCCGCGGTTTCAGCTCAGTTATGGTCTCTTGCCCCTGATCCCCTTCCCGGCTTTCCAACTCAGTAACGACGCGATTTCGCCTTCCTGGTTTAACCGGCAATTTTTAAACCGCGGTTTACTGGACGCCAAGGCTGTGGACAAGCTATTAGCGGTATTCCCGAAACAGGGTTGGGGGATTAATCCCCAGGTACAGATGCAATTGATCGGAATATCCTTTGGCTCCTACGCGGTATCGATCGCCCCCGAAATACAGGGCGGTATCACGATCCCCAAACCGCTGTTACAGCTTGTTTTCGATGGTATCCGCTTTAATAAACCGGTTGATTTAAGCGCGTTTCGGAGTGAAGCGCAGGCCGTTATTCCGGTGACTTTCGCCTATGGTTATGAATTGGATTTCGCGAGTTTGAATTATTATGTTAAGAGAAGCTACTTAGGGATGGGGATAAAAGTTCTGGGGGGCGCCGCCTATGCGAAAACGGGAAATGTCCGGGGCGAAATCGTATCGACGCCGTCCTCGTTTTCCGTCGCTGGGGAGGGTGAATTAAAATCCGCCGTGGGAGGTGTTGGTCTCGCGTTCGATGTGGGTCTTGCCACGGATGTTTCCGACCATATCAAGGCCAATATTGCCCTGAATAACCTGCTGGGATTTATTCATTGGTCGGGAGCGAATGCTTATCAAGCGGAATTTAAATTCGCGGCCGATATTACGGCTCAACAACTGGAGGAAATTTCCGATTATAGTGAGGCGCAACAGGATTCCATGATGGAAAGCTTTATGCAGATTGACACGGTTTATTCGATTTCCGGTTTCACCACCGCTTATCCGGCGTATTTATTGGTGGGATTTCAGGTTGAACAGCCTGTTCGGGGGGTGAATTTTTATGTGAATTATCGACAATCCTTCCGTACTTCGTATGATTCCCGGACCACTCCCCGCTTGTCCCTGGCTGTCGATTTAAACTCGAAACGCAGGTTATTGTTACGGACCGGGTTCGCAATCGGAGGAGCGGAAAAATTTCAGTGGGGTGTCGGATTCGGACTGCGATTTACCCATTACCGTTTGGATTTGGGCTTTTCACAGACCCGGGGCATGTTCAATTACGCCCGCGGGTTTGCCCTGTCCCTGGAACAAAAAATCATTTTTTAATATGTACGACAACCACCCCGCTGCGGGACAGGTCCCCTGGTTGTCGGGTAATAGGAACAAGTGTCTGATGAGGCCGTCAAGCAAGCTTGCCTGGCGTAACGTAGTGTAGACAAGGATGCTTGACGTACTCCCGACTGCGATTTTATGACTTTTTACTTTTTCTGATCCGACATCGAATAATAGTCGCTGTAATCCTGTCACACCTTCGGTGCTAACCTGTTTACTCACGTTTTGTCCGGCGGATTAATTGCCGGGTCGGGAGACCCGGCAGGATCAGGGAGGGGGATGGAACCAACAAATCGGTTTGTCGGAACGAAGGCGCTGTAAAAGGGGTGAGGAAGGGGGCAAACATTTGATTTTTCTGATTCTCTTATATCTTGCTTGACTGAAGGGGGGCGGGATAAATTCGGCCTTGTTTTTCTATGGGCATATCAGTATGGAACCATCTTACTTTGTGATTAACTCTTCCGTGGTCAACGTCTACAGCGAACCGAATTTCCGGTCATCGGTAATATCGCAGGCGTTGCTGGGCGAATCCTGTTCCCTGTTGGAAAAAGACGGGGATTGGGTCAGGGTTCGGCAATGGGATGATTACGAAGGCTGGATCAATCGTTTTCACGGGGTTGTTTCCGATGATGAGTATGGTCCGGCAATGACGGTCCTGGATATGCGCGGCGCCGTTATGTCCATGGAAGACGACACGGTAATCCGTGAGATGGTTTTCGGAGACCGGGTGGTAGTGGATTCCAGGCGACAAGTCAGCCGGGTAACATTACCGGATGGCGTCCGGGGCAGAACCACGGTGAAATTAGGTCATTTCACCGCCAAACCCACCCGTGAAAATATTTTACTCTGGGCGCGGCGTTTTGCCGGGATACCCTATTTATGGGGTGGAACTTCGGTAAACGGGTTCGATTGTTCGGGCTTCGTCCAAACCGTCTTTAAAGTCGTGGGTATCCATTTACCGCGGGACGCGTATCAGCAGGCGGCAAATGAAAAACTTCGTCCGACTACTTTGGCGGAAGCCCAATCCGGCGACCTGTTGTTTTTCGGGAAGAACGATCACATCGCCCATGTGGCCATTGCCACCGGTGGGAAAGGAATAATTCATGCCCAGGGCTGGGTGAAGGAAGATACGCTGGATGAGACCCAAAGCAATGTTAATAAAGATTTAAAAAAGCTTTTAATTTCCGCAATGACAATTCAGCAATTAATCGAGTCATGAATGCCACGGCACTATCAACAAATGGTTCACTGTTAAACCGGGCCGTCTTGTTATTGAATACAAATTACGCTCCGTTGGCGGTTTGTTCGGCGAAACGCGCCATCTGTTTATATTACCTTGATAAAGTCGATGTTTTGGAGTTTTATCCGGAAGCCGTTCATGCCCCTTCTTTGGCCTTATCGCTACCGAGCGTTATCCGGTTGAAAAACTATATTCGTTACAACAGCATGTCGGTGATATTAAGCCGCAAAAACATTATTTTGCGTGATAATCATACGTGTCAATATTGCGGTACCAAGACCGGTCCTCTGACAATTGACCACGTAATACCCAAGGAACGCGGTGGGGGTGATCTCTGGGATAATCTGGTCGCCGCCTGTCCGGCCTGCAACCGCCGGAAGGGTAACCGGACGCCCGAGGAAGCCAATATGCCGTTGCGGAAAAAACCGGTGCGGCCGAACCGGATCCATTATTTTCAACAATTCGTAAATGAGCACCAGTCCAAGTGGCGACCCTACCTCTTCATGGAACCGGTTTCCCTGTGAAACAGGGTATATTTTATTATGAGAGGGAGAGCCGGGAACCAAGAACCAAGAGCCAAGAGCCAAGAGCCAAGAACCGAGGGGAAGGGTGCCGTTTTTTCGATACTCAATACCGAAGGATAACATTAACCGAAAAAATATGAATAATACAATGAAATGGGATAGTACAACCCAATTGGATATGGTAACTTACCGAATTAATATGGTTTTGATAGGACATGCCTTATGAAAAGGGTTTTAAGCGGAATACAGCCTTCGGGGCAATTGCATTTGGGCAATTATTTCGGCATGATGGAGCGGATGATCCGGTACCAGGAGCAAAACGATTTGTTTTGTTTCATCGTGAACTACCACGCCCTTACAACCATTTTTGATCGGGAGAAACTGAAGCGGAATACTTTTGAAGCCGCCTGTGATTTCCTGGCCCTGGGTTTGGACCCCGATAAAGTGACCTTTTGGGTTCAGGGGGATGTTCCGCAGGTCACGGAATTAACATGGTTGCTTTCCAATGTGACCGGTATGGGGTTATTGGAGAGGGCCACTTCTTACAAAGACAAATTAGCAAAAGGACTAACGCCAAACGTCGGGTTGTTTTCTTATCCGATTTTGATGGCGGCCGATATTCTTTGTTATGGAGCCGACCTTGTGCCGGTGGGTAAGGATCAGAAACAACATCTGGAAATGTCCCGTGACATCGCCCTGCGGTTCAATAAAACCTATGGTGAAGTATTCGTGATTCCGGAACCGGAGATTGAAACGACTACCCAATTGGTGCCCGGAATCGACGGACAAAAAATGAGCAAATCTTACGGAAATACCATACCCTTGTTTGCGGATGAAAAAACCCTCAAAAAATTAATTATGTCCATTGTCACGGATTCGACGCCGGTCGATGAGCCCAAGGATAAGAACTCACCTTTGTTTCAAATTTACAGCCTGTTTTTGAATTCCGAAGAAAGACAAAAACTAAGCGACCGCTACGATACTCCGGGGTTGCGTTATAGTGAGATTAAAAAGGAGCTGTACGACCGTATGATTGAATATTTCGGGCCGTACCGCGATAAACGGGATTATCTGATCAAACACCGGGATTATGTTTTTGAAGTCCTTGAACAGGGGGCCCAAAAAGCCGCGGTCGTCGCTGACGAATATCTGCAAAAAGCACGGGAAGCCGTCGGATTGAATTATCGCTCTTGATTTGCCAGCGCCATTCCGGGGCTCCGGCCCACAATGATGTATCCTTCCGTTCACGGGAGAGAACGAGACCCTAAGTTTTACCATGTATCGTGTGCAATTACAGAATTTTGAAGGGCCTTTGGATTTGCTCCTTTATTTCATTCGCCGCGATGAAATCGATATTATGGACATACCAATCAGTAAGATTACCGAAGAGTACATGGCTACTTTGGATATGATGCAGCATTTTAATATTACCGTAGCCGGAGAATTTATCGATATGGCGGCCACCCTGATGCGGATAAAAGCGAAAATGTTGCTGCCGCGCCCGCAGATGGATGATCCGGACAGCATGGAAGATCCGCGCGCGGAATTGGTTCAGAAGTTATTGGATTATCAACGGTTCAAGGAAGCGGCGCAACAACTGGAAAGACTCTGTGCCGAACGGGCTCAATATTTCCCCCGGGGTAGTAAAATGGAACTGCCGGAAGGACAGGAGGAGCCGGGCGTGTATTTAAGGGAAGTGTCCCTGTACGATATTGCCCGTTATTTCAAAGCCGCGATGGATCGTATGCCGGTTATCCAGCCCTATGAATTACAACGGGAACCGATCAGCCTGGAAGCACAAAAGGGGTTGATCCTTTCCAGCTTTGATGCCCATGGTAAATTGCGTTTTTCGGTGCTTATCAATAAACTTAACAGCAAGCTGGAAATCGTTGTTGCCTTCCTGGCAATATTGGAAATGATACGTTCCGGGGAAATCGCTGTGATTCAGAATAAATTGTTTGGAGAACTGGAGATCCGGCAATTGTCTAAGGTAGCCTGAAGTGAATACCGTATTTGTGGTCGTTGAAAGAAAACAGGTGCCCCGGAAATCCGTTCCTGACGGACTGAAGATGTTGGCCTTTATAATACCGAACTTTTAGACTTATCATGCAAGAAAAAGAACAACAACTGATTATTGAAGCTCTGTTATTTGCTTCTCCGGAACCGTTAACCCAACAGCAGGTGAATCTCGTTTTTGAATCGGATCCGCCCCGATTAAAAACAGTGGTGGAAGCTTTGCGGGAAAAATATGAGCAGGGCGGGCATGCTTTTGAAATCATAGCCGTGGCGGGGGGGTACCAGATCACATCGAAGCCGGAGTATGAAGTCTGGATCCGTCGTTTGCTAAAAGGGAGCGGCCGTTTGTTGCTCTCTTCCGCCGCCCTGGAAACACTGGCGATTGTTGCTTACAAGCAACCTCTGAGCCGATATGAGATCGAGGCCATCCGCGGGGTGGATTGCAGTGGTGTATTGAAAACGCTTTTGTCGCGGGGCCTGATCAGGATTAAGGGGCGTGATAAAGGCCCCGGACGTCCTTTGTTATACGGTACGACGGAACGGTTCCTGGAAAATTTCGGCTTGGCCAAGCTTTCCGATCTGCCCAAATTAAAGGAAATATCGGAGTTGATGGGTTCCGCCGAAAACCAGGAGAAATTCCAGATGGGAATATTTTCCGGGGAAGCGTCGGATGCGCCCCCGGAAAGCGAAGGAGAAAACCTGACGGAAACCACCGAACCCGATCAGAACGGAGCGTAATTGTATTTTTTAAATACAAATACATTGAAACTGAAAAAAGACTTAGACTTTGCAATTTACTGATTATCATCCCATAAAAATGAGGTGGTTCTTGGCTCTTGGTTCCTGGCTCTTGGCTCTTGTCCCGCATCCCCTACGTTCCAGCACGTTTCTCCGACAATCGCTACGCTTTTTCGGGGGCTCAGCTACGCTCCGACACGTTTTCCCGGCATCCGCTACGCTCCGCCGGGATCTCCGCTACGCTCCGACACTATTCACGTTTCACGCATCACATTTCATCCGGTATCTTAGCCTTCATGGATATCCAAAAATGGAGAATATGTTTTATTCAGCCTGCGTGGTGATTTTCGATCCGCAAGCAACACAAGCTTTCATGTATGCAAAATCCGACTAAATAAATATCTTGCCCAGGCCGGTGTTGCTTCCCGCCGGGAAGCCGACCTGCTGATAAGAGCCGCCACTACTACCGTTAACGGAGTCGTAATCACCGATCCCGCCTATCAGGTAATGCCGACGGATGAAGTGGTTTATGACGGAAGACGTCTGGAAATAGAGATTGAACCGACGGTGGTTATGTTAAATAAGCCGAAGGGGGTCATTACCACTGCCCGAGATCCTCAAAACCGGCCAACTGTTTTTGATTTCATCCCCTCCAAAACGCGGCTGTTTCCGATCGGCAGGCTGGATAAGGATACGACCGGTTTGATATTGCTTACCAACGACGGAGAATTGGCCAACTTTTTGCTTCATCCCCGGCATCAAATCCCGCGTCTTTATGTCTGTGAAATCGAGGGACGGCTGAGCCCCAGGATAATCGCGAAGATGTCCAAGGGGATTTTCATTGGCGACGGAGAGTTCGGGCGTTGCCAGGTTTTGCGGCAAAATACCGTCAAAAAACGGTCCAAGGTCACGTTAAAACTAACGCAGGGGAAAAAAAGAGAAATACGACGCATGTTTTCTGCCCTGAAAATCCGATTATTTGCCTTACACAGAATTCAATACGGTCCGGTCAAATTAGGAAAGCTCCCGGCAGGCCGATGGCGCACACTGACTTCCGATGAGATCGCCAGTCTGCGCGAACTGCGTAAACGGAAGGGAAAGACCGCGGGATGAAGGTTGTAAAGCGGTATGCGAACGCCCCGATTTCTAACGGAGAATAGTCCTTATCAGCGGTTCTTTAAACATTGGTATTATTATTGATAAACATTAACTTTGCTGGCTTATTGAGAGTTGAATACAATGATAATCGCAATTGATGGTCCGGCTGCATCCGGGAAAAGCACCACCGCTCGTCGGGTTGCCGAGGAATTAGGGATCACCTATCTGGATACCGGCGCCATGTATCGGGCCGTGACTCTGGCGGTCCTGGAACAGGGTATTGATATTCGGGATGAAGCGGCTTTGAAAAAGCTTTTATCCACGCTGGATTTGTCCTTGCGTACCGAATCGGGGAAGACGGTAATAACCCTTAACGGCCGCGACGTTTCCGAACGAATTCGGGCCAGCGACGTAACGGCCCACGTCAGCGCCGTGAGCGCCGTCCCGGCCGTCAGGGAAGCCATGGTAAAGCTGCAACGTGAGTTGGGAAATCGTAATGATTCCGTGGTTGAAGGGCGGGATATAGGCACGGTCGTATTTCCGGAAGCGGACCATAAGTTTTACATCGTAGCCGATTACCGTACCCGCGCCGAACGGAGACAAAAGGATTTAAGACAGATCGGTGAAGAACGGAGCCTGGCTGAATTGATGGAAGACTTAAAGCGGCGCGATAAAAAAGATTCCTCGCGGGATCATTCACCGCTGAAACGGGCCGCCGACGCGATCGTCATTGACACCAGCCGGCTTTCTATTGAAGAGCAGGTGAAAATAATCGTCGATAAAGTAAAAAAAGGAAACAGTTAATAAGGATAAACAATGATTGAAACACAAACCGATGAAATGGTAGTTGAAGCGGCGGAAGAGGAGACATCCTCGGAAGTCAGTGTTGGAACTGAAGTTCAGGATTCAACACCTACTGCTGATATTAAAACTACAGTTAATTATTTGGACCCGGGGTTATTTAATGATGTTCGAGTTGTAAAAAAGGAAGAATTAGTATCCGATACGCTCCAGGAAGATATCCACGACGAAATACAGAAACAGTATGTGAGTACTTTTCATGATATTTCGGAAAATCAGGTTATTACCGGTCGTGTTATCGGAATGAACGATAATGAAATTCTTGTAGACATCGGATTTAAATCCGAAGGTATTATTGACCGGTCAGAGTTCGCCGACGGCACTTTGCCGAAAATAGGTGAGCAACTGGAAGTATTTTTAGAGCGCATCGAAGATGAGAGCGGCAATACCATTTTATCCAAGTCGAAAGCCGATTTTATGCGCCGTTGGAAGGAACTGCGGGAAGTTTTTGAAAAGCAAACCACGATTACCGGCAAGATTGTTCGGCGAATTAAGGGCGGAATGATCGTTGATTTAAACACCGTCCAGGCCTTTTTACCGGGTTCCCAAATTGATGTGCGTCCGATTCAGGACTTCGACCAGTACTTAGATCAGGAAATGGAATTCCGGATCGTAAAGTTCAACGAAGCCCGGAAAAATATTGTTGTTTCGCATAAAATTATTCTTGAGGAAAGTCTCAAGGAACAGCGGGAAGCGCTGTTTAAGAAGATTAAGTTAGGCGAGGTGTTGGAAGGCCGGGTCAAAAACATTACCGACTTCGGCGTATTTATCGATCTTGGCGGGGTCGACGGGTTGCTCCATATTACCGACCTTTCCTGGGGGCGCGTCAACCATCCTTCGGAAATCACCAAGATCGGGGAAACCCTCACCGTTAAGGTCATCGATTACGATGAGGAAAAACAACGTATTTCCCTGGGTTTGAAACAACTCACGCCCCATCCCTGGGAGGATATTGAAGATAAATACCCGGTGGGAACCAAGGTTAAGGGCAAGATCGTAAGCATGACGAATTACGGCGCCTTTATTGAGATCGAACCGGGAGTCGAGGGCCTTATTCACGTTTCCGAAATGTCCTGGACCCGTCACGTAAAGAACCCTTCCGAATTGTATTCCATGGGTGACGAACTGGAAGCGATGGTCTTATCGATCGATACGGAGGAGCGAAAAATCAGTCTCGGCGTTAAGCAACTCCAACCGGATCCTTGGGACAAAATCGAAGAAAAATACATGGTAGGCTCGGTGTACAAGGGGAAAGTGATCAACCTGACCCAGTTTGGCGCTTTCGTGGAATTGGAAGAGGGGATTGACGGGTTAATCCACGTTTCCGACCTTTCCTGGACCAAAGTGGTTCGACATCCCAAGGAAATCCTGGAAAAGGGCCAGGAAGTGGAAGTGCGTGTGTTGGAAGTATCCCGGGACAGCCGCCGCATTTCATTAGGATTGAAGCAGGTTCACGATGATCCCTGGCCGGAACTCATCAAGTATTTCGAAACCGGCAAGGAGATTACCGGAACGATCATCCGGGTATTGGATAAGGGTATCATCCTGGAACTGGAAAAGGATGTGGAAGGCATTATTCCTTTTGGAAAGCGGACCAAACGGGAACGCAAGGCCTTGGCCCGGAACTACAAACCGGGGCAATCGCTGACCGGCCATGTAATGGAAGTTAAACCGGACGAGAAAAAGATTGTTCTGTACTCCGAAGAATTGTCGAGTGATGAAAAACAGACTTCGGAAGTCGATGAAGTTCATGAATATCTGAAGAAGCAGGAGGCTCCGGCGGCGGAAAAAATAACGATTCCGGATAAGGCCGATAAGGAATCGGAACCGGAAGAAGCCGGTTCCGAAGAATGAATGATGGGGATGAGGCCTTTACACCGATAACAGACCGGCCTTGAGATTCCCTGCTTTCATTAGGCGTTTTTCCCGACAAACATTGGCTCTGCGTATCGGCGCGTTCAGTCTGGGGCTGTTACTTTGGTTTTTTGTTGTAAGTGAAAACCAGTATTCCACGGTGCTGGACATGCCGATTGAGGTCCGTAACCTCAGTGTCCGGAAAGCGTTGAAAGAGGAAGTTCCGTCTACTGCAAAAGTTCGGTTCATCGGGCAGGGACGTTCGCTGTTTAAAGCCCGGTTGCTGGGTAGATTCTATAACGATTTTAAATTGGTCCTGGACCTGGATCGCATCTCCGAGGAATATGATTTCGTTTTAAACGACTACTTTGAAAAATATCCCCAGAAGGTAGTCATACCCCATTCATTTGATATTAAGTATATTGAAGTTGTCAGTCCCAAGGAAGTCCATATCAGTCTGGATGAATTTTTGGTGAAGAAGGTTCCCGTCATTCCCCATGTCTTTGTGGAACCGGTCCCGGGGTATCTGCAGGTTGGCCCGATTCAGGTTAATCCGAATGTAGTGGAAGTGGCCGGGCCGAAAGAAATGGTCCAGGCGATCACTTCCGTTGAGACGATTCCCGATTCTTTGCTCCAGATTGAGTTCCCGGTTACCCGGGAAATTGCCCTGCTGCGGCCGGTGCGGTTGATAGAATATTCTCCGGCCACTGTGAAATACCACGTAGATATTCAGCCTATCAGCGAACGGATCGTGAGCGAAATTTCCGTCCATGTCACCAATGTTCTGCCGGGGCTGCGCGTCTTTGTAAACCCCCGGACGGTGTCGTTAACGATTATCGGCGGAGTGCGGCAAATAGCCGAAGTGGGCCCGGATGACATTCAGGTCACGATCAATTTCTCCGAGCAGTGGGACAGCAAGCGCCAGTTTTACGAACCGCGTGTGACCGTTCCGGAGGGATTGAAATGGCAGGATTTATCGCCGCGCAATGTGGAATTGGTGGTAACGAAGGAAGCCCGTTGATTGTCCTGGGGATTGAAACGTCCTGTGATGAAACGGCGGCTGCCGTTTGCAGGGACGGCAATATACTTTCAAGTATAATCAGCTCGCAGGAAATCCATAAAGCCTTCGGCGGAGTCGTGCCGGAGTTGGCCTCGCGGGAACATGAACGATTGTTGAATGAACTGGTCGGGAAAGCATTGCAGGATGCCGGTGTGGCCCTGACTGATTTACAGGGAATAGCCGTTACCCATGGTCCGGGGCTGGCGGGGACATTATTAACGGGTGTTTGTTTTTCCAAAGGTTTAAGTCAGGGATTGGGAATTCCCTTCATCGCCATTAATCATCTGGAAGCCCATATTTTCGCGAACTTCCTGGCGGATCCCACGTTAGAATATCCGTTTATTTGTCTATTGGTATCCGGTGGTCATACCCAGTTGTGGCAGGTAGATGGTTTGGGTAAATACCGATTGTTGGGAGAGACCAGGGATGATGCCGCCGGCGAAGCTTTTGATAAAGGAGCGCGTATTTTGGGTTTGGGATATCCGGGTGGACCGGAAATTGAAAAACGGGCGAAAAACGGCAATCCGGAAGCCGTACAATTCCCGCGCTCGTTCCTGAATTCGGATACCATGGAATTCAGTTTCAGCGGTTTGAAAACGTCCTTACTATATTATATGGATCGCTTTGCGGGAGAGGTCTCCGAACAAGCTCTGGCGGATGTGGCCGCCAGTTACCAAGCGGCAATCATTGATGTATTGACGGAGAAATTATCGCTTGCGTTGGAAAGGACGAATATCCGGTCGGCGGTCATCGCCGGCGGGGTCGCGGCTAACCGGGCCTTAAGGCGAAAAATCGCTAAGCGTCTTCCCGATAAAAAGGTAGTGTTTCCTGATCTGATCCATTGTACGGACAACGCGGCCATGGTGGCTTATCTGGGTGAAATGAAACTGAATGACGGCCAAGTGTCCCCCCTCGATATCGATATCGTGCCCAATCTAAAACTGTCCTGATACGTGACCGTTAATCTATTACGTCCCGTCGATTTTTTATTTTTCGGATTACTGATCCTGTCCGTGGGGGCGTTGATCTGGAGTTATTACAGGATCAGGAAAATGCCGCAAACCCGATGGCTGGTTTTCTTTCGAATCAGCCTGTTTATTATCCTGTTGTTCGGTTTGTTGCAACCGCAGATAACCCGTCGTTTTATTGAAAAAAAACCGTTGAAGTGGAATGTGTATATCGATAATTCCACGAGCATAGGCTACCATCAAATTCACTCCCTGGCGGCTTTGAACGCCGGTATCAAGGAAACGCTCGAGGATCTGGAAAACCGGGACGTGCTCCTGGATTATTATCATTTTGGGGGTGTGGTTACGCCCATCGAACGGGGAACGATTATTACCGCCACCGAGGCTTCCACGGATCTGGGGAATGTGCTGGTCCACGCCCGTCAGGATCAACAAAACGATTTGGCCGGGATTATCATGTTTACCGACGGTCAACCAACGCAAGGACTGGATCCGCTGCAAGTCGCAAAAAATCTGACGATTCCGGTGTATATAGTAGGAATCGGGGATACGATTCCTCTGGTGGATGTGGCCATTCAGTCCATCGATGTTCCGACGGTGGCCATCAAAGGGGAGGTTGTGGAGGCGACGGTTACCATCACTGCTTCCGGAACCCTGGAGGAACGACTGAACGTTACCCTGTTTCAGAAGAAAAAAATATTGGGCTCCCGTTTTGTGCGGGTATCGGGTGACGGCGCTTTGACCAGCGCGCGTTTTCGGTTTAAACCGGAGACACTGGGTAAAACGACTTACCGGGTTCAGGTCTCTTCCGTGGAAGACGAAATAAATATCCTGAATAACCGTCAATCGTTTACGCTCACGGTATTAAAGGATCGTTACCGGATTGCGTTATTGACCGGGGCGCCGAATTTCAATACCCCGGTAATAAAACGGATATTAATTGCCCAACCAAGGGTGCAACTGGATCATTTTGTCCAATATGGCAGAACGTTTCGCCCCGCTATTAAGTCCTTTTGGGAAACACCTTATGATTTGATTGTCTTCGATAATTTCCCGGTACAATCGCTGTCAAAACAGTGGCAACGGATATTTGCGAAGAAATTGGTTGCCCAGAAATCGGCCCTGGCATGGATCGTGGGACCGAATATAACCGTGGAAACGGCCGCGACTCTGTTTCCTTTTTTCTATGTAAAGGATATTGGTGAAGTATTGGAAAAGGATATTGCTTATTCCTGGAATTTTACTGATAAGGTCAGAGATTTGCCCCTGCCCGCCGATGGAGGTGTGCGATTGTCAAACATCGATCAATCCGAGTTGCCCCCCGTTACCTTGGGATTACAGTTGGAGGGGATGCCTGAAGAAACCCGGGTGATCGCCCGGCTGACGGCCTCGGTGGATGTTCCCCTGTTGTTAATCGGAGAAAAGGGATCGTTACGGTCGGCTCTCTGGACGACCCCCGATCTGCACCAGGTTTATTATAAATTAACCGGTTCCGAAAATTCCGAATTGGTTTACGATCTGTGGACCGGATTGGTAACCTGGTTAATGCGGACCAGCGGGGATAACGATATGTATTTCCGTCTGGATAAGGACTTGTATCAACAGGGTGAACTCATTACCGTCACCGGTAATCGAATCGGCGAGGATTCGCCTCTTTCGCAGGCGGCGATGACCATATATCGTGACAGTTTAATTGTGAATTCCACGGAATTGCGCTACAATCCCGAACGTCGACGCTGGGAAGGACAGTTGTGGGCCTCGGTCCCCGGAGAATATGAATACGAGATCAATTTCAACAACGGTATTACGACTTCCCGGCAAACAGGAAGCTTTCGCGTGTCTGAAAGTCAGATAGAATTAAACAAAGTGTTCCTGAACCGAAATTTATTATCCCGCATTGCCGAACAAACCGGTGGGAAGTATTTTTCATGGGCATCCCGGGCCGAGTTGAAGGAATATGTTGGGCCCCGGACGGTTACCGAAACCATTGTCAACAAACGGAAACTGACCGAAACCTGGTGGGTTTTGGGATTAATCTTAGCTTTGTTAACCGCGGAGTGGGCACTGCGCCGTAAAAACGGGTTGCCGTAAATATTTTATTTTCACTTTACCGACGGAGATTTGTAGCTTAACACTCTAAAATACGGGACAGAATATGAAACGAATTACATTTATAGGTACCGGGTATGTAGGCCTCGTGAGTGGCGCCGGAATATCGGATTTCGGCCATCATGTGATCTGTACGGATATCGACAAACCGAAAATCGAAGCTCTTCAAAAGGGACAGCTTCCTATCTATGAACCCGGGCTGAAGGCCCTGGTTGCCCGTAACGTAAAAGCAGGGCGGTTATCGTTTTCAGCGGATGTGGAAGCTTCGATCCGTAAGGCGGAAGTAGTGTTTATTGCTGTGGGAACACCCCAGGGAGACGGCGGCGCCGCAGATATTTCGGCCGTGAAGGCGGTTGCCAAAACGATCGGCGAAAACCTGGATGGGTATAAAGTTGTTTGCACAAAGAGCACGGTTCCCATCGGAACCGGCCGGTTGGTTTGCGACATTATTGAAAAATACAAACCCGAAGGTGTGGATTTCGATTACGTTTCCAATCCCGAATTTCTGCGCGAAGGGGCGGCCGTCATGGATTTCACCCGGCCTGACCGGATTGTAATCGGGGCCGACAGCGAACGGGCCTTCGAAGTAATGCGCGATGTTTATCGGCCCCTGTACATAAATGAAACGCCTATGTTGCATACCGGTATTTCCACTGCCGAAATGATCAAATATGCCTGCAACGCCTTTTTAGCCCTGAAAATAAGTTACATTAATGAGATCGCGAATTTGTGCGAATCGGTGGGCGCCGATGTCCACATGGTCGCCAAGGCCATGGGTATTGACGGCCGGATCAGCCCTAAATTTTTACATCCCGGTCCCGGATTCGGCGGTTCCTGTTTTCCGAAGGACACGCGGGCGCTGGTAAAAATGGGAGATCGTGAGGGAATACCTATCCGGACCGTAAAGGCGGCCATTGAAACAAACAACGAACAAAAACACCGCATGGTGTTGAAATTGAAAACGTTGCTTGACGGCGAACTTAAAGGAAAACAAATCGCGATCCTGGGATTGAGTTTCAAACCGTTGACCGACGATGTCCGGGAATCACCGGCCAATGAGATGATTGCCGTTTTAACGAAGGAAGGCGCCCGTGTTCGTGCTTATGACCCCGCCGCCAATGCCACAATGTCGAAAATTTTTCCACAGGTGGAATATTATGACAGTTGGGAAGAAGCCGCTTCCGGTACCGATGCCGCGGTTATTATGACCGAATGGAACGAGTTCCGAAGCATGGATTTGCAGACCCTGAAGGAACGTATGAAAACGCCGGTTATCCTGGACACCCGTAATGTTCTGAGCATGGAGGAACTGCGGGAAGCGGGATTCAGATTCGACAATGTCGGGAGAAAAAAGGGAACCTACAATTGATGCGGATTGAAAAAACGCCCCTGCCGGGATTGTTTATTCTGTGGCCCAAGGTTTTTGAGGATGAACGGGGATATTTTTTCGAAAGTTACCGGGAACCTGTTTTCCGGGACCTGGGATTGCCGGTTGATTTTAAACAGGATAATCAGGCCGCCTCTGAAAAAGGGGTATTACGGGGACTCCACTATCAATTACGATATCCCCAGGGCAAATTGGTACGTGTGAGCCTGGGGGAGGTATACGATGTGGCGGTGGATATACGTCGCGGTTCGCCGACCTTCGGGCGCTATTTCGGTACACGTCTTTCAGACAAAAATCACAAAATGATGTTTGTTCCGGCCGGGTTTGCCCACGGATATTGCGTATTATCGCCGCGGGCGATTTTTCAGTACAAATGTACGGAAATTTATCATCCGGAGGATGAATACGGTGTAATTTGGAACGATCCCGAACTGGCAATTGATTGGCCGGTTAGCGAGCCGGTGGTTTCCGAAAAAGACAGCTCCCTGCCGACGCTCCAGGCCGTTCCCAGGGACGAATTACCGAAATACCAGGAATGACGATGAAAAAAACATATTTTATTACCGGCGGTTGTGGGTTTATCGGGTCCAACTTTGTTCATTATCTCATGGAACAGGAACTGGTTGAGCGGGTGGTAAACCTGGACAAATTGACTTACGCTGGGAATCCGGCGAATTTAAAGCAGTATGATAATGATCGCCGGTATCATTTTATTCATGGCGATATCTGCGATAAAAAAATTGTTGAGCAAATATTTGATCAGTATAAGCCGGATTACTTAGTTAATTTTGCCGCGGAAAGCCACGTGGACCGGTCCATCGGCAAGCCGGAAGATTTCATCCAGACCGATATATTCGGGGCGTTTACTTTGTTGGAGGCGGCACGGAAACATGGTTTGGAGCGGTTCATCCAGATCAGTACGGATGAAGTGTACGGCAGTATTGTGTCCGGCAGTTTCCGGGAAACCGATCCCTTAATGCCGCGGAATCCCTATTCGGCCAGCAAGGCCGGAGCCGATCGTCTGGCTTATTCGTATTACGCTACATACAAGGTGCCGGTGATTATCACGCGTGCCAGCAACAACTACGGTCCCTATCAATACCCCGAGAAATTGATTCCGCTTTTTGTAACCAACGCAATGGAAGATAAACCACTTCCTTTGTACGGGGACGGCAAGAATGTGCGCGATTGGTTGTATGTCGAGGACCACTGTCGGGCGATTCAATTTGTGATCGAGAAGGGAGCTGTGGGTGAAGTGTACAATATCGGCGGTGGTAATGAATTGATGAATGTTGAGATCACGCGCACAATTCTGGAGCATCTGGGGAAACCGGAATCATTGATCCGGTACGTAGACGACCGGTTGGGACATGATCGTCGTTATTCGTTGAATTGCGAAAAACTTAACAAACTTGGGTGGCGCCCCGTTCATGTTTTTGAACAGGCCATAAAGGATACCATCGATTGGTATCGCGAGCATGAGGATTGGTGGCGACCACTAAAAACCGGGGAGTATCTTGAATATTACAAGACACATTACAAAACACTTTCCTAAACAGGCGCTGATTGTTCCGATTTTGCTGTCAATTGCCGTTTGGGCTCCGTTGATGGCACAACAACAGCCGAAGTTGTATGGACAGTTTGAGGGACAAATGGAAGAAACGCCGACAATTACTACCACGGAAAAGGATTTGCGGTCGGAAGTTGTCCCGTTGGAGAATGTTATTGATCCCGAAACTTATATCCTCAGCGCCGGGGACCAGTTGGGGATCGACGTAGTCGCCTCCGAAAATTTACTGTTCACCGTTACCGTTAATCCCGCCGGTGACGTACTGATTCCGTCGGTGGGAATAATAAATGTCGCCGGGAATTCGTTAACGCAGGCAAGGTTGCTTATCCATGACGGTATTACAACCCATTATCGTAACGCACAAGTTAGTGTGACCCTGGTGAATGTGCGGCGATTCCTGGTACAGGTAAAAGGGGCGGTGCAGAAACCGGGTTTTGCCACGGTAACGCCGCTGGATCGATTGTCCACCGTTTTGGAGAGCGTCGAAGGGTTGCATAAATACGCCGACGAGGAAAAGGTAACTGTTGAGCATCCGGACGGGACGAAGACCACGGTTTCGTTGAAAGCGTATTTATTAACGGGTGATTTAACGCAAAATCCCACGGTGCGTGAAGGGGACATCATTGACGTGCCTTTCGTTCAGAATTATGAAGCGGAGCAAGATCAGTTTGTTACCATGAAAGAAACGGCCGTGACCGTGACCGGATTTGTTCCTTATCCGGGTGCATACCGGTATTTCCCCGGATATTCCGTTATTGATTATATCGGTTTAGCGGGTGGAATATTGGAAACAGGCACGGATAGAAATGTGCGGATCAAACGGAATGGAACAACCAGATCCCTGCATGAGATTGAGTACGTATTGCCGGGTGACCAAATCTATGTTCCTGAAAATTTACAAAGCCGGTTGTTTGGTAATGTGGGCATCGTGCGAACCGTAACCGCGGTGGCCTCACTTTATTTAACCTACGTAGCCGCAACCAGGAAAAAATAAGCCTATGAAACTTACACCCCACGAGCAGAAAATATTAGCCATTGTCCGGCAACATCCGGAGATTGTAAACGATCCGGCCCGCCGGAAGGAAATCGCAAAAGAATACGGATTGACGGAAAAGACCCTGCGTAACCGGATCGCGGATTTGAAGAAGTATGGGTTGGTGGGATCATACGAGAATAAAGAAACGCAGGTATTTGAAACTGAAATGGATATTACGATTTTTGACTACTGGGAAATTATTTGGAAACGCCGCAAAGTAATTATCTCCACGGTTTTGGTTTTCACAATTATTTCAGTTATTATAAGTCTAATTTTGCCAAAATGGTATAAAGCTACGACTATAATTTTACCTCCCCAGTCGAATCAATCTTCGTTTGGTATGTTAGGTGCTTTAAGTGACTTGGGTTTTTCGGGGTTAATTGGTGGGAACGAATCGGAAAATCGTTATTTGGCAATTCTTAAGAGTAATACGTTATTAAATGCCGTGGCTCTTCGCTATAATTTGCAGGAGAAATACGAGACCGAGAATATGGAAAAAACGCTTAATGCACTACGTGAAAATATGATTATAAATGTGGAAGATGAAGATCAAATAACGGTTTCTATTATAGATAAGGATCAGGATATGGTTGCTGATATCGCAAATTATGTGATTCAGTGCTTGGATAGTATCAATATTGTTCTCACTTCAAGTTCTGCGGGCAATAATAGGCAATTCATCCAAACACAATTAATGGAAGTATTGGATAGTTTAAATCTGTTTGAAAAAGAATTAATTCACTTTATGAGGAAAGAAGGTGTATTGAGCCTTGATAACCAGATAATTGTCGGAGTTGAAAAGGCAGCAGAGATAAAATCATTAATTATGACGAAAGAGGTTGAGTATGAGGTTACTAAGAAATTATATACGCCAAACAATCCACAGGTTAAAAAGCTAAAATTAGAAATAGATGGTTTACAACAGCAGTATCAAAGTTTTTATAATGAAGATGGAAGAATTGATCGCCTGATACCGAGTTTTTACAAAATTCCGGATTTGGCGTTACGGTTTGAACATATTAAAAGGAAAATCGATTACTATAGTACGCTGTTAAAGTTTGTAGGTCCCCAGTACGAGCAGGCGAAAATTGAAGAAGTAAAAGATATTCCTACCTTACAGGTACTGGATAAAGCGGTCAGGCCAGAGGAAAAATATAAACCAAAAAGAACCTTGATTGTTCTTTCCACGTTCTTCGCCAGTCTATTTTTGAGTATCATTTTTGTCTTAACATATCAAAGTATTTTGAATTATTCTTTGATCCGCGCACAAAAAAGATTGTGATATCGATAGATTCACATCTTTGAGTCGGATTAATATAGATGTTCCCGGGTAGTTGATGATAAACTTTAAAAGATCTATCACAACATTAACTTTAATTCTATTACTTCTGAGAATATTAGGATTTTTCCGTACTCTAGAAATCGCATACTTATTCGGCGCTCAGGAATCATTGGACGGAATCTTTCTGGCTCTTTCCTTAGTACTGGCTTTTTATGCAATTACTTTAAAGGCATTCTCCGAAGGTATCATACCATATTTGGGAAAATATTTCACCCAAGTGGATTTTTTACGGATTTTGGGTAAAGTACTATTAATTGCCATTACTTTGAATATTGTTCTTTACTACTTTGCAGATGAAATAACGCGTGTTATCGGGCCGGGGTTTAGTGAGATCGGTACGCGAACAGCATCTAGGTCAATACGGATATTTTCGTTTATGGTCTATCCATTATTATGTAATTCATTATTTGCAGCTTATTTAAACTATACCAAAAACTATAAT
>JAADGP010000145.1 GCA_013152315.1 FCB group bacterium | reverse complement strand
ACGAAACCATTCCTCGATTTTTTCGATATCGATTTCCCGTAAGTCCCGTACCACAATATCGGCGCCGTTTAACCTTAATTCCTGCTCATTGTTTTCACGGGCAACGCCCACAACCAAACCGAAATTGCCGTTTGCGCCGGCCTGAACGCCGGCCACTGCGTCCTCCACCACCACTGCCTGATCGTAGGAAACACCGAGATGATCGCAGGCGGTGGTAAAAATATCCGGTTCCGGTTTGCCCTTCAGATTGAGTTCGACCGAAGTCACTCCGTCAATGCGCACTTCAAAAAGATCCTCTATCCCGGCTGTTTCCAGGATCGTCTTACAATTCTTGCTGGAGGAGGCCACGCCAACACGAATTCCTTCATCCTTCAATTTTCTTACCAATGAAACCGTGCTTTCGTATACCGCAACCCCATCCCGTTCCAGCACTTCATTGAATTTTTGATTTTTCCGGTTTCCCAATCCACAGACGGTTTCCCTGTCCGGAGGGTCCTGGGGATCCCCCCAGGGAATATCGATCCCCCGCGCTTTCAGGAACGACTGCACTCCTTCGTACCTTGGTTTTCCGTCGACGTACGGAAGGTAGTCACGGTCATGGGTGAATTCCCGGAACGGTTCGCCATACTGTTTTTCGCGAAACCGCAGATATTCATCAAACATTTCTTTCCAGGCCTGGCTGTGCACCAACGCAGTTTGAGTAATGACGCCGTCCAGATCAAAGATAACGGCAGTGAATGAGTGTTTTGGCATATGGATTTCCCGAACTCTGAAATAGAATTAATGAATTAAAAACAGTGCTTATGAATACGCTTACTTTACGCGAATACTTTTTTCCACCACAGGGGGATGCTGGCAAGTCCCAGAAGTACGTATATCCAGGCCGCCACCGATGAGCCCAGAGGATCCGGAAGCATCAACTTGCCGATTCCCACCAACAGCAGGTAGATAGTCGCGGCCGTGGTCAATACCAAATAGGCTCCCTGACGAAATTCACGTCCGGGGCTTTGGACATCCATTCCCAACCGGGCAGCGGTTTTCCGCCACAGACCGGGAGGGTTCACCCGCTGGTAAAAACGATCCAAAACGTCCTTATCGGTATCGGGCGTCAACCAGGTTACAATCAACACAATTGCTGTCGAGGAAGCCGACATCAACAATAATTTGAGCCACTCGGCGTCAACTGTGAACAATATTATGGGCGCAATAATCAGCGAAGCGGCCATGGCGGCCAATTCGGAATAGAGGTTGATTCTTTCCCAGAACCACCTGAGAATCAATACCGAACCGGTGCCGGCGCCAAACAGCAATGTAATGTACCAGGCCGTTTGAATGGAACCCAGGTTGGCCATTATTGTGAGGGCAATTGCCAGGATCAGAATGTTTGAGAGACGGGCGACGATAACCAATTCATGTGACGAAGGTTTACGCTTTAACAATGTTTTATTTATCAGGCGTAAATAGATATCGTTGCTCCAGTAACTGGCGCCCCAGGTAAGATGCGTGTCAATCGTCGATGCCAAAGCGGCCAGCAAACCGGTAAGCATGAGCCCTTTTATTCCAACCGGTAACAATTCTTTTATCCCGGTGGCAAACAGTATTTCACGACTGGAAACAAACGTTTCCTTGCCGACGGCACTTGCTTCGAAGGGATAAATCACCAACAGGGCTACTCCGATCGGCAGCCAGAACAGGCTGCGAATAAGAACCTGGGCCACCGTAAAAATGAAGCCCGCCGAGCGCGCGCCCCGATCCGTTCGGCAAGCCATGGTCCGTTGCGCCAGATAGCCGGTACCATCACTGTTCATCTGGAAGAACCATTGCAATCCGATGAGGATTAAAAAGGGCCACAGCATATCCCAACCACTGGGACTGAAGGAAAGAATTTCACTGGTGCGGGCCGCGCCATAGAGGGATACCATTTTATCAATCATGTTATCGAGCCCGCCGGCCCGGGACACGGCAACGATGGCGTAAATCAACGTCGCAATCATCGCGATTGAGAACTGAACGACGTCAGTGGCGATAACACTGCGCAATCCGCCGGTCGTGGAATAAAGGGCCGTGAAAGCCACAATTACCAGGATACTGATAACGTTATTGGTGGTAGCCACCATGGGATCCAAGTGGGTCGCCCCGGAGGAAAGATTAATTCCCAACGCCTGAATCCAACCCAGAATGGTATTGTAAACTCCATTCGGAAGCCACAAATGCCAGTACAAAAACGTCTCCGATATCCGTGTGGCCGCCACCAGCACCATGGCCATCACGGTGCAATTTATTACCGTGCCGTAATAAATGGCCTTTAGGCTCCTTAAGGCCAATACGCCCTTGCCGCTATAACGGATCTCGGTAAGTTCGGCATCGGTTAACACCATCGCCCGGCGCCAGGCCCGGCCCAGAATAAACCCCATCATTAGAAACGCCAGACCGTATATCCAGAGCCTCCAGAGCATGAAGATGCCCCCGGTGGCAATTAATCCCGTAACAAGCAAGGGAGTGTCCGCGGCATATTGCGTGGCGGCCATACTGAAACCGGCCTTCCAGCCACTGATGGTTCGGCCGGCCAGAAAATATTCCTCCAGGTTTTCGGAGGCCTTGGCCTTGGCCCTGAAACCGGAACCGATGCTATAAATTATAAAGGCGAAAACAATAATAACATCTAGCATGAAAATCTCCTATCATTCATAATTAATTATCACTTTGTTCCTAACCTGGTAAAACCAGAATCCGACCTGTTTTGTATTGTTGCGTTGCCGTTTCGTGTTCACCTGTGCCATCCTTTTTTTCTTAAATAAGACAACATCAGCTTCGGCCTGTCGGTTTGCAGAATGGTGGCTCCATTTTGTATTACCCAGCCCCACGCCTCGTCCGGATTTTCAACCGCTTTGTCGTCATCATGCCCGGCACACAGGGAAGCCCATAAAGTATTTACCCACACATGGTCCTTGTTTTCCTTAATAGTTTTAATATATCCTATTATCGGTGAATTTTCAGTCTGATAGATTACTTCATAAGCAATGGGATTAATACCTTTTTCAAATTCGTTTATATAATCCAGGGTCGGGCTCGTTTCCCAGTTAACTATCGGCATATAAATGATGCTGTCTAAAAGCGATCCATACTCTTGCCGTACTATTGAAACGGGTTTTGATCCTTTAAAAATTGCTTGTTGTACGGTTCCTGTTTCCCGTAACAGTTCATACAACTCGGAAATATAATTTTCACTTTTATCCAGGTTTACCAATATTCTACCTTTCGCCAACAACATAACCTCTTTCAAGGTCGGAATTTTTTGTTTTGTCAGGGATCCGGCAGCATCCTTCAGATACAATTGTTTTAATGAATCCAGGGTATAATCTTCCACCTTTCCGCTTCCATTTGTAGTTCTGTCAACGGTTTCATCGTGCATTAAAATAAATCGCTTGTCTTTTGTCCTCCGGACATCGATCTCAACTATATCAACTCCTATATCAATACTGTTTTTAATGGCTTGCAATGAATTTTCGGGAGCAGTTCTCCAATAACCACGATGGGCGACGACCAATACATTGTCTCCCACAGGAGGAGTTAATTTTTCAATCGAGCCTTGATTCGCATTTTCGCAACCACCGGTCAGGATCAGAAGAAGGCCTGCAACGAATAATACTTTTTTCATTTTAACTACCTTTCTTATTTGGCACTCCAACAGGCTCCATCTCCGGCGGATGCATAATGATAATCATCGGGAATAATAATTCGCGCAATTGATATTGAGCGAATATTTTTATAAAGACTGACCCGAAAATACATTATCACCGGGACTTTGGTTAGGCAAACATTCCGACAAACAGAACGGTTAGGATAAACAGCACAACGGCTTGAATACGAAAATTCTTGTACCAGGGCAATAAAGCGAGTTCCCTGGTTTCCGCATCATAGTCCGCCCGTTTCCATATATAAGCCTTTACTTTTTCATTATCCGGCGCCGGTGTAAGCAAACTGGCAATTACAATAGTCAGCACCGTTATTATGAGCAGAATAAGGGCCATATAAAGGAAATGAATATCCGGCAGCCACGCGGTTTCCGGAGCGATTATCCGAACTGTAAACTGTCCAAGACCAAAAATAAACCCCACCACAATCCCCGCGAAAGCGCCTTGGGCATTGGCGCGTTTCCAGAACAATCCCACCAGGAACAACGCCACAATGGGTGGACTGGCATATGCCAGAACCGTCTGCAAATATTGAAACAGGGACGGGAATTTGAGGATTTGCGGGGCCCAGGCCGCGGCCAACGCCATAAACACAAAGGTAAAAATACGCCCGGCCCACATCAATCCTTCGCTGCTTGTCTTCGGACGAAGTTTCTTAAAGAAATCCATGGTAATCAACGTGGAGGCGGAATTGAGAGTGGAATCGATACTGGACATAATGGCAGCCAGGAGACCTGCCATAATAAACCCCCGGACACCTACCGGCAGGAGACCGAACATGAGACTTGGAAACGCCAAATCCGCGCGCGGTAAATCGGGATACAAAACCCTGGCCATGGTACCGGGTAAAACCATGATGAAAATCACCGGCAGCTTAAGCAAACCGGCAAACAGCGCGCCCCACCGTCCGTGTTCAATGCTTTTCGCTCCCAGTACACGCTGAACCATGAATTGATTTGTGCACCAGAAATAGAACCCCAGTATCGGGACACCGGTCAAGACCCCAAGCCAGGGTAGAAAAGAATCATCCAAAGGCATAAACACCTTTAACATTTCGGGCGGTGTCACAGCGGTTACGGCGCTCCAGGAACCGACCTTAACAAACGCCACTATCGCGATGATAATGGCGCCCACAGTAAGCAGTACGGCCTGTATCGCATCGGTATAAACCACCGCGGATAATCCCCCGGCAATGGTGTACGCTCCCGCAACCAACGCCAGGGCAAGCATTGTTTGCCACAGGGGAATGGCAGGAAAAATAAGATTAATAATCAAGGCCCCGGCATATAACGTTCCGGCGGTATCAATCACGATGGTCATTAAAATGTTTAGCGCTGAAAAATAATAACGGGCCCTGCTATCGTAGCGTTTTTCCAGAAACTCGGGCATTGTGTAAACCTGTGATCGTAAAAAATACGGCAGGAAAAAGATCGCGAAGAAAATCAATATAATGGCGGCCATCCATTCGTAGTTGTATACGGATATGCCCGTTCCATAGGCGCTTCCGGCTAATCCGACAAGGCTGCTGCTCGACATATTGGAGGCATAAAGCGACAATCCAATAAGGGGCCAGGTAAACTTCCGGCCACCCAGGAAATATTCCTCCGCACTTTCGTGTTTCTTCGCGAAATGCAGACCCAATGCGACAATAAAAACAACGTAGACACCAACAATAGATAAATCGATAAGATTTATGGTGAATGCGGGCATACCTGATCTTTCTTTGTTTTAACGATATCCTTACGGATCGAAGGGATGTAATAGCATCAAGCAGTAGTCTATACGCAACCATTTTAAAATATATTTCGCAAATTTGCAACTATTTATGCTATATCGATTGCATATGGTAAGTATATATTAGTATCAATTGCTTTATGCAACATAGGATCTTTATATTTATGCGTTTGTTGAACGTGAAAAAAATTCAAACACGGTCGGATTTATGAAAAAAACGAATTTTTATTATGTTGGATAACATTGATTACAAAATATTGGATATCCTGCAGGAGGACGGTCGGATTCCGTTTCAAAACCTTGGGAAGAAGGTCGGATTAACCAGGCAAGCCGTCAGTCGACGCGTAAAAAAAATGATCGATAACGGATTCATCCGCCGGTTTTGCGCCGATCTGGATCACGAACGCCTCGGAAGAGGAATCATTGCCTATGTTGATATCATATTCAAACGGTCTTTCACGCCCGAAGTGGAAAAACGCGCCCTGAATTATATTTCCGCGATAAACGGTGTCAGGTCGGCAAACACAACGGTCGGCGAAAAATATATTACGGTTAGAATATATACCGGGACCATTCAGGAACTGAACCAAATTATACGTTCCATTCAAAACGATATACCCGATATTTCCACCCGAACAGTCATCGTAAATGAACTTTTTTTCACCAATAAAAAAATTGCCTACTCCCGGGATTAATCAGTACTCCCTTGCCGATAATTTTACCGACCAGGATCATCCGGGACAAAACTCCGGGGAGTGGTAAAAACTCCCAAGCCCCCCAAACCGTTTCCTCATCCGCGGTTTTTTAGCAGGTAAAACGATCGAAAACATTCCCCGCTCGCGGGACCAATCCGCCTGACAATTTATTTGCCTGAACCGGTTCGAAACGCTAAGTTCGCCCGTTCATGCGTTTACCTGTCTATTTTATTTCCGACATTCATTTAATGCTGTCACCAACCCGGCAAGGGATTGAACGACAGCAAAGATTGTTTCGGTTCTTCCAACAGATTATCCAAACAGGGGGGTCATTGCTAATCGTGGGAGACTTATTCAACTTTTATTTTGAGTATCCCCATCTGATTCCCAAAATGTATTTTGAATTTTTCAGCAAACTTCACCAGCTAAAGCAACAGGGGATTGAAATCCATTATGTGCTGGGGAACCATGATTACTGGGTGTTAGACTTCGTTACCGACACGCTCACTACCAAAACGTATTTCAACGATACCGCGTTCGAATTGGCCGGTAAAAAATTCTACGTAACTCATGGCGACGGTATCATCCCCTGGGACAAAGGTTATCGTGTATTAAAAGCGATTATCCGCAACCCGGTTTTTATATGGTTCTATCGTTGGTTACATCCGACAATTGGGTATAACTTTGCTCAATGGATTGCCAATCGCGGACACCAGAATACCCACCCCGAAGCTTACAATCTACGGGTACAGGAGGAATTAAAAGTTTACGCTTCGGATCACATAAAGAACGGTTTCGATTACGTTATTACCGGGCATTACCACCAGGCTGTTGATTTGGCCGTGGAAAATGGGAGATTAGTAATTCTGGGCGACTGGATTCACAACAATTCTTATGGTTATTTTGACGGCAAGGAATTTACCCTCCGGCGATGGGAAGCTAATGAATAAACTATTAACCATTTTTTTAGCGGGACTGCTGCTTTTTTCGGCCTGTTCCAAGGTCAAACAACTGACCCTGTTTGGAAAGAAAAAAGGCTATGGTGAGCTTATGTACAGCGATATTGAGAAACTCCGCATGGCTTATCAGGACGGGCGCATTCAGGCCCTGGAAGAATTAATCAGTATATACAACGATGCGAACCAGCCGTTCGATGTCCGTATCGCGGCGGGCAAAGCCTTGGCTGAGACCCAACATCCCACCGCTCTGAATGCCATTGCCAAAGTCGTGGCAAACGCCGACGCGATGGATATTACTTTCATGGAAGCCTCCATCGAACTATTGGCTGAATTCCGCGAAAATCCAAAAGCGCCGGAAGCAATGGTCCAGGCCATGCACAACGTGGAAAATAAATCCAATCAACTTTATATGACCCTGGTAAAATACCTAAATAAGGTCCGTACCAAAGACCAACTGCTGGCCTTGCTGGATTTATACGAGGTAGCCAGGGCGAACCTCTCACGCACCGAAAAATTACTCACCGAAACCTTGGGCGCCCTGGGCAATGAAGAAGTGATCCCGGTTCTATTGAATATTGCCAAAGATCCCAACGTCAGTATCGGTGTTCGCAACCGCGCGGTTGAGATCCTCGGCAAAAAGAAGTCCACTGAAATCATCGGCGCTTTTACGGAATTGCTGGGAGATCCGACAACCAATCTTGAAGTCCGCGACTTCGCCCTCAACACTCTTGCCGGGGTAAAGGAAGAAAAGCTGATCCTGACGCTGCTCGACACCTACAATACCGGCAAAAAACAATATTACAGTTTATTAAATACTCTCATGGATGCGTTGGGAGATTTTGATGATCCCGAAGTCAAACTAACCCTTTCCGAAATCGCCCTGAATAACGATTATCCTCTTTCACTCCGGAAAAAAGCCATCCGTAAATTGGGGCAATTTAATGATCCCTCGGTAATAGACAAACTGTTGCCCTTGCTGGGGGACGCGAAGAACTATCGTTTGTACCGTCCCATTTATTCGTTGATCGAGGACCTGGGAGTAACGGACCGGTATTCCGAAGAACGCCGGCGCCTGGCCTTCCGGGCCCATAAAAACGCAATCCGGCCATGATCCGCTGTTTTCTGATCTCCGCGTTGTTGATGATAAGCTTCATTTGGGGGCAAGCGGAAGACACCACCCTGTCAATCCCGGCCGGGAACGATTCAACCGTTGTTCCCGGGGATTCACTTCCTCCTCTTCGCACCACTTCCACCCCACCGGAAACACTTCAATTCGGGAAACCCTTTTTCGAATACAAATCCAATATCGACCAGCTTCAAATGCAAATCGATTCGCTGAAACAAATAATTAAGATTTACCAGAAACAGCGCGTTATGCCACAAATAAACGAGAAGCTTCTGGATCTGATCAGAATGCCCGAAATACAAAACCGGATCACGCTTCAAAACGGGTCCGTTGTATTGGGTGAAATTATCAGTGAATCGGCCGATCAAATTATTGTCAGGACAAGCATCGGACGTCTGGCGATTGACCGGAATTATGTCGTCCGGATTGAGAAGGAATCGCCACCGGCGGCGAAAGTTGAATTGCTGGGAGAACCTTTTGTTAACGCTTATCCGGACCGCGAAGAAATCAGCGGCGCCGTGAAAAATGTAGGGAAAAAACGCGCCGACTTTGTTCGCGTCATTGCCCAGTTATGGACCAATACCACGGAGCTGGTGGCGCTTGATTCGGTTTTCGTTACCGGCAAGGAAATTAAATATGAATCCGGGGTAATCACCGATACGGCAATTATCCCTGAGCAAACGGTGAAATTTAAAATTACGGTTCCTCTACCTGAGGGAGCGAAAGTGTCCTACCGGACCTATACGGTACATTGGGAGGAAACCAAATAAACGTGACGTATGCGTTGAAACGTGAAGCGTGAAACGTGTCGTAGCGGAGCGGAGACCCCGACGAAGCGAAGCGATTGTCGGGGAAACGTGTTGCGTGACTCGGGGGAAGCCCCGGACCCTAATTGTATATCCCTACATCCTGTCCGCCAGCATGACCATAATTGCGTTCTGGGCATGCATGCGGTTTTCCGCCTGATCGAAAACGATTGAATATTCCGCCTCCATTACGCCGTCCGTCACTTCCCGTCCCCGTTCGGCCGGGAGACAATGCATGAACAGGGTTTCTTTCCCGGTAGCCTTCATCAGCACCTCATTTACCTGGAAGTCGCGGAAAACCCGGGCCCGTTCTTCGGCTTCCTCTTTCTGACCCATGGAAGCCCATACGTCAGTATAAACCACATCCGCATTTTGCACTGCGGCATACGGATCGGAGGTTATTTGCACGGTTGAAACACCGGCCTCCTGCGCCAATCGCACCGTGTCCCCATCCGGTTCGTACCCTTTCGGACAGGCGCAAACAAACTCCATGGGGAGCTTCACAGCCAGTCGCAACCAGGAGTGCACGATATTATTTCCGTCGCCCACATACACAATTTTCAAATCTTCCAGGTGTCCCCGGTGCTCCCAAATCGTGAGAATATCGGCCATGATCTGACAGGGATGATTGTAATCGGTCAATCCGTTAATGACCGGTATGGAAGCATACTTTGCCAGTTCCAGGATATGTTCATGGTCAAACAACCGGGCCATCAGCAAATCATTATATCGGCTGAACACCCGGGCGATGTCCTTGATTGCTTCCCTTTTTCCGATACCGATGTCACTTGGTCCCAGATAGAGAGCGTGCCCTCCCATCCAGGTGAAACCGGTCTCAAACGAAACCCGTGTCCGGGCCGACGGTTTGGCAAAAACCATGGCCAGCGAGCGGCCCCGGAACGGCGTGTACGAATCCCGATTCCTGAAATGAGACTTAATTTCCTTTGCCAGGTTCAGAGTTTCCCAAATCTCTTCCTTTGTGAAGTCGGTGATATGTAAAAAATCACGTTTCATTTGGTCACCTTAAAGCTTTTGGTTATCCTATGTTTCCGTACCCGAATTTTACAGAATGTAACGGCTTAAGTCTTGGTCTCTGGCAATGCCGGATAATTTCTCTTCCACAATTTTTTTAGTAATCATGATCTTCTTCTTTTTCCCGGAAAAATGGTCAAAGAGGTAATCATCGAGGAGCTTCGTCATAATCGTATGGAGACGTCGGGCGCCGATATTCTCGGTTTTGTTGTTCACTTCAGTGGCAATCGCGGCAATCGCCCTGATAGCCGGTTTATTGAATTCCAGTTCCACCCCTTCCGCCGCCAATAAGGCCTTATACTGTTTAATCAGGGCATTCTTGGGGTGGGTCAGGATTTTAATGAAATCCTCGGTGCTCAATTTATTCATTTCGACCCGGATTGGGAAGCGCCCCTGCAGTTCGGGAATCATATCCGAGGGCGTGGCCACGTGAAAAGCCCCGGCGGCGATAAACAGAATATGGTCGGTCCGCACCAGACCGTATTTCGTCGGGACCGTACTTCCTTCAATAATCGGCAGCAAATCCCGCTGGACACCTTCCCGGCTTACGTCGGGGCCGGCACCGCCACCGTTACTATCGGTGATTTTATCGATTTCATCCAAAAAGACGATACCGTGATTCTCAACCCGTTCTTTCGCGATCCGGTTCACTTCCTCATGGTCGATTAATTTCTGTATTTCGGATTCGACCAAAAACGAACGCGCTTCGGAAACTTTCATGCGGCGACGTTTTTTCGAACCGGGAAGTACGCTGGATATCATTTCCTTTAAATTAATCCCCACATCCTCCATACCCATGGGGCCAAACACCTGCATCATCGGAAATGAATCTTCCGGCACTTCAACCTCCAGTTCGCGATCTTCGAAATCGCCCCGTTCCAGTTTTTTCAATAACCGCAGCCGGTTACGTTCATACCGTTCCTTCGCTTCCGGCGTGCGTTTCCGGTCTTTTAATCCTTCGCCCGGGAACAGCAGATCCAGCAATCGCTCCTGGGCCAGTTCCTCGGCCCGGGAAACCACTTCCTTTTCTTTTTCCACATGCACCATATTCACCGCGATATCGGTCAAATCACGAATAATCGATTCCACGTCCCGCCCTACGTAACCGACTTCGGTAAACTTGCTGGCCTCAACTTTAATGAAAGGCGCGTGGGCCAGGTTTGCCAGACGACGGGCAATTTCGGTTTTCCCGACACCGGTGGATCCGATTAAAATAATATTGTTCGGCACGATTTCGTCCCGCATGTTGGCCGGAACTTGTTGCCGGCGCCAACGATTTCGCAAAGCGATAGCCACCGCGCGCTTGGCCTTTTCCTGGCCAACAATGTATTTATCCAGTTCCTTTACAATCTCTCGTGGGGTCAGGGCCTTCATTCCAACTCCAAAACCGTGATTGAATCGTTGGTATAAATACAAAGGTCGGCGGCGATTTTCAACGATCGTTTCACCACCTCTTTCGCGGATAATTTGGTACTCGCCAAAAAGGCCGTGGCCGCGGACTGAGCGAAACCGCCACCGGAACCGATGGCGATGACGGACCCGTCGGGTTCAATTACATTTCCGTCCCCGGATACAATAAAACTGTTTTTACGATCCATCAACGCCAATAAGGCGTCCAGATGCCGCAGGTATTTATCGGTACGCCACTCCTTGGCCAGTTCCACAACCGAGCGCCGCAAATCGCCACCGTATTCATCCAGCTTCTGTTCGAATTTTTCGAACAGGGTTAACGCATCGGCCGCCGCGCCGGCAAAACCACCAAGGATCTGACCACGCTCCGTCTCAAAACGACGAACTTTTACCGCCTTCTGTTTCAGCGCCATATCTCCAAAGGTCACCTGACCATCCCCACCGATGGCGACGTCCCTTTTACGTCGCACGCCAAGAATCGTCGTGGCATGAAATTGTTTTTCCATTCACAATATCCTATATAATTACAAACGTTTTTAATAATAAACCTTCACTACCCTTCCTGTATGCAACAGTCTTAATCGGTATCTAATCGACTAAGACTGCTCATAACAAGAACCTCATTTTCGGGGTTTCCCCGATTGACAAGACATCAGTGAAAAATTTATTCGATTGACACCTTGCCAGCAGGTAGCACTTATTTCCCCTGCAGAATCTCAAACAATTTTGAATCGGCCGGCAACACCAGGGTTGTTTGATCATCAACGATCTTCCGGTAGGCGTCCAAAGTCCGTACAAATTCATAAAACTCCGGATCGGCGGAATAGGTACCGGCATAAATCTCTGTCGCTCGGGCATCGCCTTCACCACGGATTTCTTCCGATTGTTTATAAGATTCAGCCAGAATGATGGTTTTTTCCTTATCGGTTTTCGCGCGGATTTTCTGGGCTTCTTCCGAACCTTCGGAGCGGAATCTGTTAGCTTTTCGTTTCCGTTCCGCATCCATCCGGGCATAAATGGATTTCTCATTTTCAGGTGGTAAATCCACACGGCGGATACGAACATCCACCACTTCAAGACCATACGATTGCGTGGCCTTGCTACTGGCTTCCGTTACCTTTTCCATGATCAATTCCCGGTTCTCGGTAATGATCTCCACCATGTTGTGAGTACCCAATTCACGCCGTAATTCGGAATACACAATATCGTCCAGCCGGGTTACAGCCGTGGGTATTGCCTGAACGGTTTGCAGGAACAACAAGGGATCAACGATCCGCCAGCGAACGTAATTATCCACAATCAGAGTCTTTTTATCCTGACTTAGAATTTCTTCCGGCGGAACGTCGTACTCAAGCAATCGTTTATCAAACACAATCGCATTTTGAAACGGTACCGGCAACTTAAAATTCAAGCCCGGTTCCTTGATCGTACGCACCGGTTTTCCAAACTGCAAAATCACTACCTGCTCGGTCATATCCACGGTAAAAACGGTTGTCCACACAACCAAGACAGCCAGGATGATAACACCTATAATCACCTTTTTCATTTTTTACTCCCTCCCTTGGTTGATCCAAGATTCAATAAATTCAATAGATTGCCATTCTTCCCATCCGGGATTATATATTTCTGGATGTTCGGGAGAATCTCTTCCATGGCTTCCAGGTACAACCGCTTCTTGGTGATATTTTTAGCCTTGCGATATTCTCTCAAAATCGCTTTGAATTTAGCTACGTCTCCTTCGGCGCGTTTAATCCGGGCTTCCCGATAACCTTCGGCTTCCCGGATCAACGCTTGCGCTTGTCCCCGGGCCTTGGGGATGATATCGTTCCGATATCCCTCCGCCTGGTTTATCATGCGGTTTTTATCTTCCTTAGCCGAAGCAACGTCTTTAAAAGCCGCGACCACCGGCTTGGGCGGAGCAACGGCCTGCAACTGGACAGCCACGATTTGAATACCGGTCTGATACTTGTCCAAGATTTCTTGTAACAACGTCTTGGTTTCCTCCTGGATCATAAATTTACCGGCCGTGAGAGCCTCATCAATCTTATTTCGGCCTACTACCGTTCGCAATGAAGCTTCCGCCGCCTCACGAACAGTTAGCTCCGGCTGAACAAATTTGAAGAGATAGTCCGATGGGTTTTTAATCTTATACTGGACGATCATCTCGGCATCCACAATATTTTCGTCGCCGGTCAGCATTAAGCTTTCCCGATCAATCTTTCGGTACTGATTTTTTCCCAGAGTCCGGAACCCGACCTCAACGCGCTTCACTTCCATTACCTTGGGAGTATCCGCCTTCTCAATGGGGTAAGGCAAATGGTAACGCAGGCCGGACTGGACCGTGCGTGTATACTTGCCGAAGGTTCGCACTACTCCGACTTCATCGGGACCAACGATATAGATTCCCGTCAATAACCAAAGCAATATTGCCAATCCGATAATCGGAAATACTCCTAACGTTAATAATTTATCCGGGATTTTAATTTCCGTGTCCCCGATAATGATTCTTCGATATGACATTGTTTCTCCTTCCTGTTCCGCTACAATTGACGCCGTAAACGCGCCACCGGAATATTCATTTGTTCCCGGTATTTGGCTACGGTCCGTCGCGCAACGGAATATCCTCGTGCTTTTAATTCTTCCACTAATTTCTCATCATTTAAAGGATGATGTTTGTCCTCCCTGTCAATGATCTCTTTTAACGCTCGTTTTATTTGATGCGTGCTTACCATGCTGCCATCCTCACGGGCCATTCCTTCGGTAAAGAATGATTTAAGTTCGAAAACCCCGAACACGGTATCGACATATTTCCCGCGCGTTGATCTGCTTACGGTGGAAATATCCATACCGATGTCGTCGGCGATATCCTGCAGTTTCATGGGACGCAGTTTATGAATGTTTCCGGCGAAAAATTCCGGTTGCCGATCGATGATGGCCTTCATTACCGCTTTCATTGTCTCCCGTCGCTGTCGAATGGCCTGGATAAACCAATGACCCGAATCCAGTTTTCTTTTCAGGTATCGTTGGGCTTCAACCGGTAATTTGGCTTTCGCCTCCATCATTTCCAGATAATCGTGACTAATCCGTAATTCCGGCAATCCCCCGTCATTGGTTTGGATCAGCCATTCCCCATCCTGTTCACGAACAATCAAATCGGGAACAACCAATTCATCGCGAGTGAAGATTCGTCCCTCTCCGGGACGCGGGTTCAGATGCGATATAACGTCGATCGCTTCGGCAAGTTCCTCCTTAGTGCATCCCACCCTCTTCTGAATGACTTCAAACCGTTTGTTCACAAAGTCATCAAAATGATGGCTGACGATTCTGTACGCCAGGGAATCCGGTTGGTCGTCCAATTGAATTTGCAGACATTCCTGAAGATTCCGGGCCGCGATTCCCGGAGGATCCAGATGCTGGACTACGCGCAATATAGGCAGGATTTCTTCCTCGGTCTTCCCAAATCGATCGGCAATCAACACCAATTCCGTAACAAGATAACCACGATCATCCAGATTCCATAATATCTCTTCCGCAATCAGCCGATCTTCTCCGGTTAAATCGGTCAAATCCAGTTGCTTGACCAAGCCCTCGACGAAATCCTGCTGATCCGGTATGGGAAGATTCCATTCCGGCTGTGAATTGTCGTAAATATTTGCCGGTTCATATTCATCGTCGTCATCCGGTATATCCAATGTATCTTCCGGTTTTTCTTCTTCCTTAGGCGTTTCTTCCGGGGTTGGTTCAGCCGGTTCCAGTACCGGATTGGATTCCAGCTCATCCAGAATTTTTTGCTCCAGGTTGATGGTATTCAACTGCAGCAACGATGCCTGCAGGATCTGCTGCGGTGTCAGAACCTGTTTCTGGGTAAGTTTTTGTTCCAGCCTGGGCATCAGTCTAATTTAAATTTTTCTCCCAAATACAGTCGACGGGCTTCTTCGTCATTAGCCAAAAACTCGGAGGTCCCCGCCTTCAGGATCTGTCCGTCATACAACAAGTAGGATCGATCCGTAATGGATAGCGTCTCCCGCACATTGTGATCGGTAATCAGCACGCCGATATTTCGATCTTTCAACGAATAAACGATGGATTGAATATCCTCCACGGCGATGGGATCGACCCCGGCGAAAGGTTCGTCCAACAGAATGAAATCCGGATCCATTGCCAGGGATCGGCAAATCTCGACGCGCCTGCGCTCTCCCCCGGAAAGGGTGAATCCTTTGTTTTTCCTCAGATGCCGGATGGAAAGGTCTTCCAGCAATTGCTCCAACTTTTCCTTTTGTTCCTGTTTTGACATTCCCGTCATTTCCAACACCAGCCTGAGATTGTCTTCAACGGTCAGTTTGCTGAAAATCGACGGCTCCTGCGCCAAATATCCAATTCCCTTGCGGGAGCGGAGGTACATCGGGTCGTGTGTGATGTCATCTTCATCAATAAATATTTTCCCGCGCGTGGGTTTTATCATCCCGGTGATCATGTAAAAGGTCGTGGTTTTCCCTGCTCCGTTCGGACCCAGCAACCCCACTATTTCTCCCTTTTTCACCTCCAGGTCAACGTTCCGCACCACCCAGCGCCGTCCATACTGCTTGTGTAAATTAACCGCCGTTAATTTTTGGTGACTATTCTTCCTCGCCACGATCCGTTACTCCTGAGGGTTGCATTATTTTCCAGTATTCCAGACGAACATCCGATTCAAATCCAACTCCGTACAAGGTGTCCTGCAATTCGGTGGTGACCATGACGGAATCATCGGTGTAAATCAGTTCCAGCTCATTATCCCAGGCCAGGGTATCGGTAAAAAGCGTCACCCCGCTGTCGGATACCCACCTGCCCCATGGCGCGCATATAATTGGATTGTTCTTCAATCTCAGCCCGTTCAGCGGTTAAACGCGAAGTGTGGCGTTCGGTGTTATCATAAAAATCAACCACTACATTATTTTCCAGCATGATGAATTGGCGTTCATTGTATTTTTCCAAATGATCGGCTACCACAACGGCGCGCTTAATACCTTCATCAGTAAGGGTAATCTCCACTCCCCAGCTTTCCTGGTCCGGCCGTCCTTCGCGTGTTTCATCGTTTAGTTGCGTATTCACCGAACGGCAGCCGGCCAATATCAACCCAACCAGCAAATAACAAACAACAAAGACAAATTGCTTTTTACTTTCATCATGCACCGCGTCGCCGATTCCTCGAAATAATCACTCGTTGACCAGACGCCTTTTTAAAACGGCAATCGCTTCTTCATAGCGACCCTGGCTTTGGATGATCCAGTCAATTGCTTCCCGCAAAGCTCCTTCGCCACCCTTGGCTTCAGTAATATAATGCGCAATTTTCTTCACCGGTTGATAAGCATTCCTTACCGCTATGGCAATCCCCGCCTTTTCCATCACGGGAATATCAATCAGGTCATCGCCAACATAGGCGATATCGGCATCAGTTAAATTATATTTGGCCTTTAATTCTTCGTAGGGCGGAATTTTGTTGAGCGTCCCGTTGTACACATCCTCAATATTCAACTCCTTGGCCCGGCTTTCGGTAGCCGTAGAATAACGCCCGGAAATAAACGCGATCCGGATACCCAACGCTCTGGCTACGGCAATACCGGCACCGTCGGTGATGCTGAAGCGTTTATACTCCACACCGTTGGCCCCCATAATCACCGTCCCGTCCGTCAGAACACCGTCCACATCGCTGATAATCAACTTGATCGCTGCCAACCGCTTTTTAATTTGTTCTGTCATGATTCCTTATCACTTCGAAAATACGTTTCGCCACCGTAAGTATCTCTTCCAACTGGTCCAAGGGCCACTGCGTAGCCGCATCGGATTTAGCTTGAACCACATTATCGTGTACTTCCAGGAATAAGCCGTCACACCCGGCGGCCACCGCGGCTCGAACCAGAGTGGGAATGTATTCCCTCAACCCACCTGTGTTCTCACCCCCCATGCCGGGCATCTGGGCACTATGCGTGGCATCAAAAATAACCGGATATCCGGTTCCCTGCATTATCGGGATCGAGCGCATATCCGTAATCAAACTATGGTAACCAAAAGTCGTTCCCCGTTCGGTAAGCAGGATTTTCCTGTTACCCGTCGCCTCTATTTTTTCGATAACTCCGTTTATCTTCCAGGGAGATAAAAATTGCCCCTTTTTCACATTAATCGGTTTGCCGGTCCGGGCGGCGGCGGTCAGTAAGTCAGTCTGGCGACATAAGAAGGCCGGTATCTGTAAAACGTCCACTACTTCGGCAATCGTTTCCGCCTGATCCGGCAAATGGATATCGGTCAAAACCGGTACGCCGAACGTGGATTTTACATCCGCCAAAATCCGTAAACCCTCTTCCAGTCCCGGTCCGCGGAAAGAATGAAACGATGTCCGGTTGGCTTTGTCAAACGAACTTTTAAAAATATACGGCAGGCCTAACCGGGTAGTGATTTCAATAATACCTTCGGCCATCCGCAGACTGTGATCACGACTTTCGATGACGCAGGGACCGGCGATGACCGGCAGGGTATCACCTTTGAATATTACCGAATTTACTTTGACAGTAGGCATGATTTTTGCACGTCCTTCATCGTTAAAGATACCTACAAATAACAGTATGGAGCAAAAGAGGAATTTAAAATTCGGATTTCAATCCTACACCCCGGTAATACAAACTCCTCTTCTTAGAGAAGTTTTACGTATTACAGCTCACACTTTATGCCTGGGAAACCAACAACGCACTTTTCCCCCTTACCACGAACGAAATCGTCTATTACGTTTTTTTATATTTTACCGCCGCGTGGATAAACTCGCGAAACAGGGGATGGGCCCGGTTTACACGACTTTTTAATTCCGGGTGGAACTGGCTGGCAACAAACCAGGGGTGATCCGGTATTTCCACGATTTCCACCAAATTCAATTCGGGATTCACACCGGAAATAACCATCCCGTGTTTCTCCAGTCTTGCCCGGAAACGATTGTTCACTTCCCAGCGGTGACGGTGACGTTCGGAAATTTTCTTTTTGCGATAAGCTGCGTACGCCTTGGTTCCCGGGATGAGTTGGCACTCATAGGCCCCCAAACGCATGGTTCCCCCCTTGGCTTTTATGGCCCGTTGCGATTCCATGAGATCGATAACCGGGTACTTCGTGTTCGGGGAAAATTCCGTGCTGTTGGCCCCTTCCATTCCACACACATTCCGGGCGAAATCAATTACCGCACACTGCAACCCGAGGCAGATTCCCAGGTAGGGGATTTTGTTTTCCCGGGCATACTTGGCGGAAAGAATTTTTCCCTCCGAACCGCGGGATCCGAAACCGGGCAGGAGCAAAATACCGTCCACACCTGCGAATGCTTCCCGGGCGCTGGCATCATCCTTAATTTCTTCCGTCGGTACCCACTTCACCTCTACCCGGGCGTCATTCTCCACGCCGGCATGAACGAAGGCTTCCAACACACTTTTGTAGGCATCCGGCAGTTCGGTGTATTTACCGCACATGGCAATGGTTACCGTACAACCGGGATGCTTATAGCGCTCAATAAATTGCTTTAACTTCGATATATCCGGTTCACAGGGCAATTCCAGTCTTTCCGCCACGATTCGCCCGATGTTTTGTTGATACATGACCAACGGCACTTCGTAAATACTTTTTACTTCCCGTCCCTCAATAACATGATTGGGAGATACATTACAGAAAAGAGCGATCTTATTCCGTACCGATTGGGTAATCCGGTATTCGGAGCGACAAAGAATGATATCCGGCGACAGACCGATCTCGCGCAATTTCATTACCGAATGCTGCGTCGGTTTGGTTTTCAATTCCTCACTGGCTTTAACGTAGGGGACCAACGTCACGTGGATGATTTGGTGATTATGGTATCCTACTTCCACCGACAATTGGCGGATCGCTTCCAGGAAGGGCAAACTTTCAATGTCACCCACTGTGCCACCCACCTCGCAAATCACCACATCGTATTTCTTGGGCGTGTTCACCGCTTTTATGCGTCGTTTAATTTCATCGGTAATATGGGGAATCACCTGGATGGTTTCACCCAGATACTCGCCGGCCCGCTCGCGATCCAATACCGATTGGTAAATCTGCCCCGTTGTGGCATTGTTGTTCTTGCTCATATTCAGATCGATGAAGCGTTCATAGTGGCCCAAATCGAGATCGGTTTCGGAACCATCGTCCAGGACAAACACTTCCCCATGCTGGTACGGATTCATCGTACCCGGATCAACGTTCAAATAGGGGTCCAGCTTGAGGATGGTCACCCGCAGGCCGGAACTTTTCAACAGGTATCCAATCGAGGCGGCGGCGATTCCCTTTCCCAGCCCGGAAATAACACCCCCTAACACAAAAATGTATTTAACCGGAAGTCTTGGCGTCATTGTTTTATCCAGTATATTTCAAGGTTATACGTTTATTGTTTCATTTACTTTGTTCGGATTGCAGTTTCAGGAGATCTTCCTCCGTGTCGATACCCCGGTAGGGATAACCGGTGATGACGGCGCGGATTGGAATACCATTATCCAGCGCCCGTAACTGCTCCAGCCGAAACCGCAATTCATTTTGAGTCGGTTGAAGTTGTGTGAATTTCAAAAGTGTTTCCTTTCGAAAGGCATAAAGTCCAATATGGCGATAATAGCCGCCGATTTCCTTTTCGGATACTTCCCGCCGGAAAACAACGGCATTGCAATGGGCATCCAATAAAACTTTGACCGTGTTCGGATCCAACAGATCCTCGGCCGTGATTACCGTACTGACGGCGGTTGCCATTTCAACATGTTTATCCGTAAACACGGTTACCAATTCATCGATAATACCGGGATCTATGAACGGCTCATCCCCCTGTATGTTCACCACAATATCCGCTTCCATGTCCCGCACCACTTCCGCTATGCGATCGGTCCCGGAGGCATGATCGCCGGCCGTCATGACGGTTTCAACCGAAAACGGCGCCAGCGCCTCCGCCACCGATTCATCATCGATCGCAACAATTACCAGATCCAGATTCTTTGCCTGTTTTGCCCTTTCATAAACATGGACAACCATCGGCTTGTTACTTATGGGGGCAAGGATTTTACGGGGGAAACGGGTGGAATGAAGACGGGCCGGAATTACCCCGACGACCACTTAACGGGTCCTCTTTCCAGCCTCTTGATTACCGATCACAGCCGGTACGGCGATATGTCCGTCTTTTTCCATGGGCGCGTTCTTCAGCACCGTTTCCAATGCCAAGGTTTGACCGGGCACATCGTCCCGGGCCACATTAACCAAATTCAGCACATGACTCATCGGCTCCACATCGGAGGTATCCAATTCGCCAAGCTGATCCATATACTCCAAAATCCGGTTTAACTGACCGGTGTATTGCGTGAGCTCATCATCGGTCAGCGCTAAACGGGCTAAACGAGCTATTTTACGGACTTCCTGAGTGGTGATTTTGTTTTCGTTTGGCATCAATATATTAACAAAAGCGGTTGGCAAATTTAGACCCTACCCCCTTCTTGTTTCAAGAAAAAGGAAAATAATCCTGAATATTGTATTTCCCTCTTTGGATATGGAAGAATGCAGTGGAACGCCCGACGAAACGCGGCGCCGGTCGGGGAGACGTGATACGTGTCGGAGCGTAGCGGAGATCCCGACGAAGCGGAGCGACTGTCGGGAAAACGTGATACGTGATGCGTGATACGTGTCGGAATGTAGCGGAGAGCCCGATGGAACGCAACGACTGTCGGGGAAACGTGATGCGTGAAACGTGAATTTTGGTTCTTGGCTCTTGGCCCCTAAGATCACTCATACCTTAATGACGTAATCGGATCCAATTTCGCCGCCCGGTATGCCGGGTAAATTCCGAAACCGACGCCGATAACGGAACACACCGCCAATCCGATCAGTACCCAATCCAACGGAATTACGGCCGGGATATTAAAAGCCATGGCCACCAGGTTACCCCCCAACACACCCAAAATAACGCCGGTAATTCCACCGAATTCACTCAGGAAAACGGCTTCGGTTAAAAACTGAATCAGGATATCCCTGCGGGTCGCCCCAATGGCCTTACGGATACCGATTTCCTTGATACGCTCGCTGACCGAAACCAACATAATGTTCATAATTCCGATTCCCGCCACCAACAGCGCGATAATACTGATCGCCAGGGCGAACAGTTTCACCCCTCCGGTAAACTGACCGAAAGTTTCAATTAACTGGGCGTTGGAAACTACTTCAAAATCATTTTCTTTACCGGGAGGAACCTTTCGGATCATGCGCAAAATCCCAATCACCTCATCCCTCGTTTTGTCGTATAGTTCCGCCGACGGCGCCTCCACCGTTATGGCCAGGGAAGTCCACCGTTTACCATAACGCTGCAAATACGTCGTAATCGGGATCAGGACATAATTATCCTGACTCTGACCAAACATCTTACCTTTTCGCTCGGCAATTCCGACTACCGTAAAACCAATTCCATTGATAGTGATTATTTTCCCCAAAGGGTCTTCGAAAGGAAACATCTGGTCAACCGCGTCCATACCCAGCACGGTAACCCTGCGTGAGAATTCCACATCATGCGCGGTAATGTTGCGGCCATCACCTATGAAAGTATTAAACGTCCGTAAGCTCCCCTCGTCACCACCCTGCAGATATACGTTCTTCTTCGCCTGTTTATCGCGATACTTAATTGTTTGGCCGCCGCTATAGTCGGTAACACTTACCATGATCGGTAAACGGGCGCGTCTTTTTAATTCCTTAAACTGATCATAAGTAATATTCCTCCGGTTGCGGTATTTTCGTCTTGAATGTCCGCCTATCGTCACCGCCGGGTATTTTTGTATTAAAAAGGTATTGGTACCAAACACATTCAGGCCGGATTCAATCGATGTTTCCAATGTCCGGATCGCGGTCATTACGCCGATGACCGAAAACACCCCGATGGCAATCCCCAACAGCGTCAAAACCGAGCGCAGTTTGTTGTCACGAATGGCCTCCAGGGCCATTCGCAGGCTTTCCTTTACGGTATTTTTAAGATGACTGCGTTTGCTTTTACTCATAACGCAAGGCCTCAATCGGGTCCAGGCGCGCGGCTTTAAACGACGGGGCCAGACCGGAAATAATGCCGACCAGCATACTCAGTCCCATGGATACAACAGCGAGCCAAACCGGCATTGTGGAAGGAAAAACATACTTATCAATCAACAGGCTACCCCCGTAAGCCAATAGCAACCCCGTCAATCCCCCGATTAAACAAATGAATACCGCTTCCAGGAGGAACTGCTGCAAAATGACCGCCCGGGTTGCTCCGATTGCTTTGCGCACACCGATTTCCCGGGTGCGTTCCTTCACCGACACAAACATAATGTTCATAATACCGATCCCTCCTACCACCAGGGAGAGAATCGTGATAAAAATACCGGTCCCTCCGATCGCCAATTTGATCATACCGTACTGTTTGCGAAAGGCGTCCTGCTGGTTAATGGCGAAATTATCTTTCTCCTGGGGATGCAAACCGCGCAGGCGGCGCATGATGCCCCGCACTTCATCCCGGGCTTCGGAAACATGATCACTATCAACCTTTACATTCAATTGCATCCAACCCCGTCGGGAAAATAACCGCATAAAAGACCCTAAAGGAATAATCACCTGGTCGTCCATACTGAACAGACCCAGGAATTTCCCCTGCTTTTCAATCACCCCGATCACGCGGAACGAGTACGGCCCCATCTTGACTTTTTTATCCAATGGATCTTCACCTTCAAACAACGCCTGGGCCACATCATAGCCAATCACGACAACCCGCGACCCCGAGCGCTCTTCTCCACGGGTGATGAACCGACCGTTTTCAACATTGATCGTCGATGTCAACGTATACTCCGGAGTTGTGCCCACGACCATCACATCCGACACACTTTTCCCCTTGCGTACCACTTCCAATCGTCTCCGTACCACCGGGGCGACGGCCCGGACATACTTTGAGTACTCCATCAATTTTCCGGCATAATCCAGTTTAATATCCGGACGATTCCGGACTTCCCACCATTCCTGGTTACCAAACCATTCATGCTTGGAGATAAACAATACATCCCTCCCTAAAAAAGACATGCTTCTTTCAAACGACCGGTCCAGCCCTGAAATCAGAGTTCCCATCAGAGTTACCGCCAAAATACCGATAATAATGCCCAGGGTAGTTAATAAGGTCCGCGCCTTATTGGCCACGATCGCTTCCGTGGCGATTCGCACATTGCCGATAAATAATCTGAACACGGATACGTCAGGTGTTACCGGTGATAGGGACGAAACATATCATAAAAACCCGTTGCGGCTTCAGGAGATACGGATCCGCTCTTAACCATTAAGCGTGTCCTCATTAATCTTGCCGTCGAGGATGTGTAGCGTCCGCTGAGCGTGTTTGGCAATGTATTCTTCATGTGTTACCAAAATAATTGTATTCCCCGCTTCATGAAGGTCATCGAACAAACGCATGATGTCTTCGCCGCTCTTCGAATCCAGATTTCCGGTCGGTTCATCGGCCAGGATTACGGAAGGGTTGGTAACCAGGGCTCTCGCGATCGCCACGCGCTGGCGCTGACCTCCGGAAAGTTCGTTTGGTTTGTGATTCATGCGGTCAATCAGTCCGACCCTTCTTAATGCCCTTTCCGCCTGTTCCAGTCGCTCATCACGGGGTACATTGGCATAAATAAGCGGTAATTCGACATTACGCAGAGCCGTAAGCTTGGGAAGCAAATTGAAGGTTTGAAACACAAACCCAATTTTACGATTGCGAATCGACGCCAGTTGGTTATCGTCCATTTTATGAACCGGTTCACCTTCGAATTCATACGTACCGCTGGTAGGTGTATCCAGACAACCGATAATATTCATGAGCGTCGATTTCCCGGAACCGGACGGCCCCATGGTTGATATGTACTCGTTCGGGCGGATGGTCAGGTCAACGCCGGCCAGGGCATGGATTTTCTCCGTGCCGACCTCGTAAACCCGGGTAACACCTTTCAGAGTGATCAGATCATTCATTATTCCCGTACTTCCCCGGCGCGAAATTCTCCTCCGGTATAACCACCGCGTTGTTATACAGGTCACGACTGATCGCCTTGTAACTGCCGGTGATAACGACGTTTCCTTCTTCCAGACCGCTTAATACTTCATAATGGGTTTCACTCGCGATCCCCACCTTAACGGGACGAATCAGGGCGTATTTTTGGTTTTTCCCAAGACTTTTGGGGTTATCGACATTGGCGGAAGTATCCGAGACGACAAAGACCACCTCCTGCATCTTTCGTTTTCCGTTCCTATTGCCCGGACCTGACCCTCCTTTTCGCGGATTCTTTTTCCCTTTGCGTTTCCCTTTTTCACCGGGCAACCTTTTTTCCGCTCCTTCCGGGCGAATCGTAAGGGCCTGGATCGGAATGGCCAGCACATTCTTACGCACATCGGTGATAATATTCGCCGTGGCGCTCATCCCCGGGCGGATTTTCTCCGGTACTTCCAGCATCCGGACCCGAACCTTAAAATTGGTAACCTGCTCCTGCGTGCCAAGCCCCTGAGTTTCCGCAACATGGGCAATTTCACTTACCACTCCGTAAAAAAGCGTATCCTGAAAAGCGTCGATTTCAATTTCCGCCGTATCGCCTTCCGCTACCGAAACCACATCATTCTCATTCACGTCGACAACCACTTCCATGCGGCTCAGATCGGCAATTGTCATCAACACATCCGCCTGAAAGACCGACCCGAGGGCCATTTCACCTACTTCTTTGTTGATTTTGGTAACAACACCGGCCTGGGGAGCGGTGATACGCGTCTTGGATAATTCATCTTCGCGTGATTCCAGCGCCGCCTGGGCCTGTTCCAACTGGCTCTCAGCCAGTTCAAACTCCGCGGTGATGGTTTCCAATTCCTGTTCCGAAACTAGATCCTGCCGGAACAGCGATTCAATCCGGTCTTTCTGGGCCTTAACCTGCTTGAGCCTGGCTTTTGCGGATTTCACCGAAGATTTCGCCTGTTCGACGGAAGCCTGGTATTGTTTTTCGTCAAGCGCTATTAAAAGCTGACCTACCTCTACATAGTCCCCTTCCTGAACCGTAATCTCCGTAATCCAGGCCGAGATAGTGGCGCTGATCTTCACTTCCACTTCAGGCTGAATCCGGCCGCTGGCGTTTACCTTATGAACGATAGTCTGACGGGACACTTCTTCCGTCTCCACACGGATGGCATCACCGTTCGACTTTCTCAAATTCGCGACAACAAAAACACCAATAATTACCAGGACAATGATGGCCACTATCCAACGGGTCTTTTTTGATAATCGTTTACGTTTTACAGCCAATGTTCATTTCCTTCCCAAGCGATATATTTAACTAAACTGTTTTTTCCTTTTGAATATTTTGTGAAACATGTCGGAACAAAGTGGATATCCCGGTAGAACGGAGCGACTGTCGGAATCAGGCGCTGATTTTAACACGAACTTATCCCCGCGGGAATAATCATTCCTCAATATCCTGACCAAGAATACCCAATACGGCCCGGTAGTTGGCTTCCTGCACGCGTGCGTCGTAGCGGGAGGTCACGAGGTTGGAACGGGCGCGTGTTAACGAAACCTGGGAATCCAACACCTCAAGAATCGTAGCCGAACCGAGCGAATACCGTTTCTGCACTAATTTTAAATCTTCTTCCGCGGCCGCCAATACTTCCTCGTTGATGGAGATAATCTCCTCATAATTCCGGAGCACTTCCATAAGCGCTTCCAATTGAACGATCAGGTCATTCCGAAGGGTCGTGTATGTATATTGTTGCTTCATGGCAGTCAGTTGGGCTTGTTGAATTTTGCCGGAAACATCGAATCCCGTAAATAGCGGCAGGGAAAAGGAAATACTGCTGTTTAAACGCCAGGATTCATTGAAATCCTGAACAAATTTGCTTAACTCTTCCGATGAGGCTGAATAATTAATATTGGCGCTTACAATCGGGTGTCGCACGCCACGGGCGATCCGGTAATTAATTTCCGCCTGCTTAAGTTGAATTTTGGCCGATTGCAGGGCAGGATTGTTATCCCGTAGCAGTTCATAGGCGGTTTTCCGGTCCGGTAGTTCCGGTAACGGAAGGTCGGTTTCTTTGATTGTAAACTGTTGTTCGGAACCAATCAATCCCATGGCGTTACGCAAGGCAAACAGGGCGTTATTTACCGCGGATTCCTGGTTAACCAGATCAACTTTTGCCTGTCCCGCCCGAACTTCCGCTTTCAACAGATCGGTTTTCTTCACCGCCCCCAATTCGTACTGTCGCCGAACCAGTTCCACCTGTTGTTCCGTCAGGTCGAGATTCAGGCGGATCACTTTTAACAGTTGCTGTTCCTTCAATAACTGATAAAAGGTTTGATAGACATCCCGAATCACATTAATCCGCGCCTGCCGGTCACGCTGAATCGCTAATCGATAATTTTCCTTGGCTTGCGCAATGCGATTCCAGGAACCGGAACCGTCGTAAAGCACCTGGTTCAGGCCCACTCCGCTGGACCAGGTTGTTAAACTTGATATGGAGGTGCCGGGAAGACCGACCGGCTCGCCCGTCACTGGATCAATGGTAAAATCCCGCCCCGGGAATCGGGATTCATTCCATCCCCCAGACAATCGCAGGCTGGGGAGAACATTGCTTAAAGCGCTTCGTTTGCCCGCTTCGGCGGACTGAATATCCAACACGGCCGACTTTACCGTCTCCTTATTTTTCAGCGCGATTTGCACGCATTCAGTCAAGGTAAGGGTCTGTCCCGATAGCAGCGCAAAGGAAAACAGCCAAATAAAAAACAGAGTGTTAATTTTCATTTTCACGAATAAGCAACCATATTTAGTCCGGCGAGGAGCGCCAGTTGGAGCATCCAAAAGACGATTAACGCCCATAGAAACGATTTTGTTTCTCGTTGGTACAAGATTCCCATCCCGATGGCCAATAAAACAATCCGCCAAAACGCGAAAAAGTCCATCCCGGCTAAAAAATTATGAAGAAAACTTCCTTTTTCTCCCAGGCCCAGTAAACCCAGCCCGGTATAAACTTCCACGCTCCACCGGCTAAGCATCAATGGTACTTTCACCGCCTGTTCGACAATATTAACCAGATAAACATAGGCGCTCATGTGTACCAATTTCCCGTAAGGCACCGCCCCTCCGAACATGGCGTTTCCGATAACCATTAATACGAGAGCCATGAACAATACCCTGATGGGTATGGACAATCCGGCGTTTACCCACGCTATGGTTTTCATAAACGGAGTCGGGTTTGTAAACCGGTCTTCAATCCGCAGGATGAATTCATCTTTCTTTTCGACCGGGATCCGACTGTCGTTCTCAATCCGGCTTACGGCCCGGCTGAGCTGGACCTCGATCAGTAAATCCTTCAGTAGTCCCATGCTAAGGACACCCAGTACTACCAAAATCGCGAAAGGAACAAGAATGTCCTTCCAATTTGAACGTTTCCTTATTGTTTCGAACAAACGACTCGGTGAAACAAACAGGTTAATCAGGTTATTGATAAAGAACATACACCTACCTTTTTAATATAAGACTACGTTAGACCTACTTAGTTTAATATGGTTGTCAGGATTTTAAAAACAATCCATTCCGATCATTCCCTGTTTATCATACCTGGAAATGAATCCGTTGCTTCCCACCCACTATCACGCGGTCTTTGATTTAAGAACAAGGAACGCCGAATGATGATTTCTGAACCGTTCCTGTGACACACCTTGGTTCCAATCTCCATTACTTCCAAAATCAAACTTCGTTAATCCTTGTTCGATATTCAAACCAGTGTTCGCTTATTCATCACTTTGAATATGGAGTTCCAAAGATAAACCATTTGAGTTCTGAATTCGCATGCCGCCAGGCGGGATAAATTATCCATCGATTACCACGGCGGTACCATAGGCCAGGATCTCAGCCGTGCTGGAAAGAACGGTAACCGAGGTTAAACGCACATTCACAATCGCATTGGCTCCCATTTCTCTCGCCACCGTTTCCATTCGGGCGATGGATTCCTCCCGCGCCCTGGCCATCATTTCGGTATAGGTTTTGATTTCACCACCAATCAACATTTTCAAAATCGCCATAATATCGCGCCCTAAATTGCGGGCCCGAATCGTACTTCCGCGGGCAATTCCCAATACCTTTACAATTCTTTTTCCCGGGATATCCGGGGTTGTGACTATAATCATTTAACTTCCCTTCCTTTCAATACTTCCTGGTGATAGATTTTACAATCCGGCTCTTCCGCTCCGAATCGGCCTTCGCCTTTTGCTCTTTTGCCAATTGCTGTTCTTCTATTTCCTTAATGCCAATAACGGCCTCCACCAATCTGTCGATCTTGGCCCGGACGGTAGGATAGGAAATCCCCAACTGCTTTTCGATTTCCTTAATATTGCCGCGGGCAAGCACAAAGACCTCCAGGAAATCGGCCGTGTCATTGTCCAAATAAGCAAACCGATCATGCTCAAACTTTCCGTCAATGAGGATATCACAATGCTCACAATACAATTGCGTGCTGAGCATTTTTTCGCGGCAGACCGGACAATCAATTATTTTCATTGCAATCCTGCTGATTTAGTGAGGGAGAAAATAAAAAGGTAATATGAATTTCTACAACTTATTATTTAATTAATTTTATATTTTATTGATTATTATTAAATATTATTAATTCAACTATTAATTATCATAAACATTACTTATGTATTAAAAGGCAATTTTTTCAAAAGGAATTCTTCCTTCCGGCGGACAAGAGTCAAATTCCAAGAACCAAAAATTGGCCCGGATCTTTAAAAACGTTTCCCCGACATCCGCTGCGCTCCGACACGCATCACGCATCACGTTTCACGTTTCACGCATCACCGACATCCGCTGCGCTCCACCGGAATCTCCACTACGTTACGACACACATCATTCAATATATTTATCTTTTATCTTCAACAGGTATTCATAGGCCGCGTCGTAGGTGTTTTCTATTTCTCCGTCCAGGATTGCCTCTTCAATCGCCTTTTTGATGACGCCGACCTTTTTACCGGGGGGCAGGTTACACACTTTCATGATCGTATCGCCCCGGACGGGAGACTGGAAAGCCCGCATGGCGTCTCTTTCCAGGACGTCTTTCATCCGTTTTTCCACCCGTTCGAAATTCTCCCAGTACTTCTCCACCAAACGCGGATTTTTGCTGGTGATGTCGGCCCGGCACAGGGTGAGTAAATCATCCACTTCCTCGCCGGCGGCCACCATCAGGCGCCGTACCGCCGAATCGGTGACGCCTTCCTTCGCCAACGCGATGGGACGCAGGTGCAGAAGCGTCATTTTCATCAGGTAATCCCGTAACTCGTTCGGCAGTTTCATCCGCTGGGCAACCCGCTTGACCATTTGCGCTCCAAGATCATCATGACCATAGAAAGTATATCCTTTGTCGGAATCCAGGCGACGGGTCCGCGGCTTGGCGATATCATGAACCAGCGCGGCAAACCGGACTTCCATTTTATCCGTCAGTTGAGCGGCATTATCGACGACCTGCATGGTATGGTAAAAAATGTCCTTGTGGTGCCAATCGGAGCTCTGGCGCAGACCATACATCACGTCGATTTCCGGAAAAACATAGCGCATCAATCCGGTTTTTTGCAACAGGATCAAACCAACGGAGGGTTTCGGCGCCTTCAGAATTTTGATCAATTCCCCGGTTATTCTTTCCCATGAAACAATTTGAATCCGGTCCGCCTGCTCCCGCATGGCTTTCACGCATGCTTCATCAATATCAAATCCCAGTTCGGCGGCAAAATATGCCGCCCGGAGCATACGGAGGGGATCATCGGAAAAGGTCTCCGCCGGATCCAGCGGCGTAATCAATCGCTTGGCGCGCAGATCCGCGATTCCCCGATAAGGATCGTGCAATTCGCCGAATTTCTCCGGCCGGATATCCATCGCCATGGCGTTCACGGTAAAATCACGCCGTTTGAGGTCGCCCTCCAAATCGGTGTAAATCACCTTGGCCGGTTTCCGGGAATAATCATCATACGATTCCTGACGGGCGGAAGCGACCTCCACCGGGATGGCCCGGTAGGGAATCTTGGCGGTGCCGAACAAACGGAAGGGGACAATCGTTTTCACGCCCAGGCGATCGGCCAACTTCCAGGCGAAGGCAATTCCGTCACCCACCACCATAAGATCGATCTCCTTTAATTTGCGCCCCAAAAACAGGTCCCGCACGAAGCCGCCCACCACGTACGTTTCCAGATTAAGCCTGGCTCCCAGTTCACCCGCCCGAACCAGAGTTTGGTACGCTACCTTATGGGGAAGCACTAAATCTTTTATATTGGTCATAACAAAAGTTACAAAAATACGGGGACGGGCTCCGAGGGAGTTTATTCCGAAAGATAAAATATTTTCAGCGCGGTTCTCCGGGGTGGGGAAATCATTGTATTCTTTGTTCGATCCGCTTGATAATCAACGTTAACCACCGTGACGGCGCCTTCTTCCGCCCGAAATCCCAATCCTTCCAGGGCCGCCATACTGATTCCGGAGTGTAACGGCCATCTTCATCCGCCTTCGAAAAAACCAGTTCTGCGATTCGAATAAAACGCTTATCCCGCACCGCATCGGGACAGCGGGACAACACATCCGCCAAATGGACAATATCGTACCAGATAAGGGGCGCCTTGAGCTTCCGAAAGTCGGTTCCCATATAAAACATATAGGGATGTCGTTCCATGCTTTGTTCCCATAACGTAAGGAGAGTTTCAATTCCAACCCGGGCGGCATCCCGATCGTCCGTTAAAGCGATTGCTTTGACCATCAGCAGGGTGGCGTAAGGACAAGGGTCCGCCTTCCGTCCCGGGCCTCGAAACGACCCTAATTCCCGAGCGGCGGCGCAGGGCCAGCCGTTCTCCCGAACAAGGCTTTTCACATGTTCAAACCCGGCCCGCACCTGTTCATGATCACCAAAACCGAATTTCATCAAGGCATACAACACAAGCGGCGCATCACATAGAGCCCAGGCAAGGGTATCCTCACCGGATCCGCCGTAGGCCGGTTTGATATTCATCTTTACCTGGAAGGGGCCTTCCGCGGACTGATGTTGCATTATCCGGGCGATGATTGCCCGCAGGTCGGCTACGTCTGGTTTCAAACCCAGATCGGCAAGAAATACCAGTTTATGGAGCGGGTGACCGGAGTTTTTGTGATTGTTCAGAATTTTATCGGGCCAGTCGGACAGGTCCCGCAACAAACCTTTCACCAAAGGATGCTCACAGGTTTCACGATAGTCCTGTTGTACCTGGGGATGATCGGGAGACTGCCCCAACAGGTCGATGCGGGTACGGTACCGGACCCAGGGGTCACCCTGCAGCAGCCAATCCGTTAAGTGATTTTCAATCATAGTACCCGGTCTGTTACCGTTGACCTTTACTGTACGGGGTAAATGGAAAGAATAATTTTTGTTGATTCCCGGTGTTCATCGGCCGTTCCGATCGGAGAAAAAGTAAAACGGTTTTGGGAATAATTCCTTTTATTTATTTGAGGATGGATTAACAACAAAGGAAGCGAATTAAACGGTTTTAAACATACGGTCTATTGTATTTTCATTTATAGATGTCTATCCTCTGCTATCTCGTCCCTGACGGGACTTACGGGTATGTTTCATGGTTGTTATCTTATTATGTCATCTCTACAGGATGGTGAGTTCGGATTCGATTAGGAATAGTAACCTGGTGTTCGATTCCGGAATCTCTGAAATATTTGAACTCAGCCTAAAATATAGTGAACCTGATTTTG
>JAADGP010000081.1 GCA_013152315.1 FCB group bacterium | reverse complement strand
ACTCCTGCCAGATATAAAGTGGAATAATATTTACGATCGGCTTTGTGCATAATTTCGACCACAAACACAACATGATTGCCGTCGGGGGAAAACTGGGGATCGGAGACCAGTTTATACCGATACAAATCCGATATTTTAATGTTTGATTTTGCCATTACGGGGGTCCTTTGCTTGATGGCTGCCGAATTTCATAATGCGGCGTCACTTTACCCGGATAGGAATTTAGAGGTAATAAATCCCCGGGGAAAGATGAAGTAAGTTCAAATCCGGTTTATTGTTTTTTCTACTTCTCTCGTAAGGAAATGGTGAATTGTAGGCAGAGCTTCGGAAACGGGGATAAACCCGGATTATGATTAACAACGAATCAAGCGAATTAAACGAAAAGAATATCAAGAGTCCGGCAAATCATTGAAGTAATCTTTTCTTACTGGAGATGCTTGATTTAAATCCTTATTATTTCGTTGTTCCTATTGCACTATTTGGGATAATCCCTACCCTGTGATCAACCCGGGAGATAATCAACGGGAGTGTATTAAACGGTATATGGTTAGATGGGGTCGGGTTTTCGGAATTATTCCGGCAATTGCCATAAACGGCGGCAATGGTCAGCGCGTACATTTGAAAGATTCGGTTCCGCTCCTCTTCGTCTTTTACTCCGTGTCCGATTACGCGCCAATGGTCCATTTTAAGCGGTTTGAACGTGTACCATTGCCCCGGAATCAGTGGTTCGTTGGGTTTGTATTCGGCAATCGGGTCCGGTCCGTTCAGACCGGTCGTGGGACCGCGTTGCGACACGGTATTCACGACCCCATCGTTTTCGAACCAGGTTGAATCGGTTACCGTTCCGTCCGCCCAGTAGGCTGTCTGCGATCCGATCAGTCGTGCTTTGGCTTGCAGAATCAAGCTCATTCCTTTGTCGGGCACCTGTCTTCCCGTTGCGGAATCCAGGTGCGTGGCGCTTAAGACATATGAAAAATAGTACACCTGGGGATCGGCCTGCAAAAAGGTGTTGAGTTGCCGCGCGCCTTCCAGGCTCAGATCCCAGGAGCTTATGTTTTTTGTATTCCAGGCCGGATGTTCACGCATCCTCCGGTAATAGCTTACCCAGGATTCGTCCGGCTTACGACTGAAGCCCCATTGTTGCAGGTCAAAGTCGTAGAAATGCGTGCCGACAACGGCAGCCAGACCGATGAAATTTTGCAGAAACGGGACACTCCGGGTAACAATGTCGGATAGCGTGGTGCCGTTATGGGGGGTGGCGATTGACGTAATTGATTTAATCCATCCCTCGTGCGATTCGCCCAGCAACAAACTTTTTTCGGGGATGGTCCGCGCTGAATCGGTGTAGAAAATGTTTGTTAACTGGTAAAGGAGCATGCGCGCCGTCTGGCCGCCCATGCTGTGACCGATAATATGCACGGGATGATCAGCGTCCCATTGGGGATAGAGCCCGGGATATGTTTTCCCTTCGGGCTTTTGGATGACGCCCCATTTTTGGGAATGTGCGGCACCGTAATCAACCTGTCCGCCTTTTATTTGGTAGAAGGTTTCCACCGCCCGTTCCCAGTTGGATGAAACCGGACCGATTGAAACGGTATAGACTTCAAAGCCCTTGGATTCCAGAAACGCCTCCAGGTCGGAGGACCCTCCCCAATATTTGTAGCCACCCATTTCTTCGGGACCCCAACCGATAAAACCGTGAACCAGAATAATAGGGTAGCGGTTTCCGGCCGAAAGTAAGGAAACCGATAACAGGGTCAGGAGGAAAAGGATGGATTTAAAGGATTTCATGGGCGATGGTAACCGTGAAATTTACAATGCCCGGGTTTGGGAAATCACTATAAGCGAAAAAAAGTGATCCGAATCAAATTCGTGGGATGTTATGAAAAGGGGCTAACCTTTCGGACAGCCCCTTTTCGCGCTATTCAATCCAGGAGAGGATTAATAGATTTCCAGATAGCGATCCAATTCCCAATCACTAACACTGGCGGAGTACTCTTTCCATTCTGCCCGCTTGGCGGTGACATAGGCTTCCAGGGCGGTGGATCCCAGGGCCTCGGTAATGACCGGGTCAGCTTCCAGTTCGTCAAGCGCTTCTCGCAGCGAACAGGGCAAAGTGGTTATCTCTTTAAGTTTGAGGTCCGCTTCCGTCAATTCGAAGATGTTTTCCTCTAACGAATCCGGCGGTTCAATCTTGTTTTTGATTCCGTCTAATCCGGCAGCCAGCATTACGGCAAATGCCAGGTACGGATTGGCAGACGGGTCGGGACAGCGCAGTTCACACCGGGTCGAATTCTCTCTTCCGGGTGTGTAGCGCGGTATCCGTATCAGCGCGGAACGGTTGGTTGTAGCCCAGGAAATGTAAACCGGAGCTTCGTAACCGGGAATCAGACGTTTGTAGGAGTTAACGGTTGGATTCAGAACTGCTGTCATGGCGCGCGCATGATGCAGTTGACCGCCAATAAAGTAACGTGCTTCGTCGGACAGGTGATAACGGCCGTTTTCATCATAAAATACGTTTTTGCCGTTATGGAATAAGCTCTGGTGCACGTGCATGCCGGAGCCGTTTACGCCGGCTATGGGTTTCGGCATGAAAGTGGCGTGTAAGTCGTTGTGGTGCGCGATAGCTTTAATGGCGAATTTAAAAGATACGGCATTGTCGGCCACAGTGAGGGCCTTTCCGTAACGGAAATCAATCTCATGTTGACCTTCGGCAACTTCGTGATGGAGAGCTTCCACATCGATATTCAACAATTGCAAGGCGGCGGTCATGTCCTGGCGAATCTCAGTGGCCAGGTCGGTTGATTGATCAAAGTATCCTCCCTGATCGTGGGGTAAGGGCCGTACTTTGTGGTTGTCTTTACGGAACAGAAAAAATTCCAATTCCGGACCCACATTATATTCAAACCCTAATTCGGCGGCTTTGGCCAATTGATTTTTCAGGACCGTACGCGGAGCACCGTTGTACAGGCTGCCATCGCACATATATACATCGCAGATAAAGCGGGCGGTTTCCCGGCCGGTTCCCAGGGACCACGGTATAACAGACAAAGAGTCCGGATCCGGTTTCAGATACATATCGCTTTCAAATATTCGTGTAAAGCCTTCAATGGAGGAGCCGTCAAACCAGATATTGTTATCCAGCGCCTCTTCCAGTTTCGAAACCGGAATGGTAACGGCTTTCACAATTCCGATCAAGTCCGTAAACTGCATGTCAATGAACTTGATTTCATTTTTCTTTATGATTTTAAGGATTTCTTCACGTGTCATGTGTTTTTTCCCTTCTAATTAGTTTGTTTCGGAGTTACTCCAAAAAGTTTTGGTTGGCATTTTTGGAGGGCAGTTGGGGTTAATTGTATTTTTCAATATGTCGGACGGGGAACGGTGATCCATAAGTGATGTTAGGTGTAATGGTCTGATTGTTTCGGAAAACTTGTCGGAATAACAAGAAACCAATAATACGACGGCGATGCTCCATAAGTAGGTCGGGCCACTTAGGGGTAGCGCGTAAATAACGGTGAACACCAGGGTTCCCAGGACACCATTATTAAAAGCAGTTATTATTGTTTCTTTATTCACGTGCGATTTCCAAAAAGGTACGAATCGATACAGATAATTACTGTCGTAAATTCAATGCGTTGCACTCTTTATATGTGGACAGCACAACCATTGTGTGGGTTCGGATCACTCCGGGCCAGGCCTGGATATTCAGCAAAAGTTTCTCCAGCTCGGTGGAATTGCGAATCCGAACCTTTAATAGGTGGCTTCCCTCACCGGTAACGGAATGGCATTCCAATACGGAGGGATGGGCTTCGGATTGATTGATAATATCTTCATAATGATCCGAAGAAGAACTGACCACCGCGATAAAGGCGGTCAGATCAAAGCCCAGTTTTTTGGCATTCACGCGGGCGTAAAAACCGGTAATGAGATTCTGATCCACCAGTTTTTTAATGCGTTCCGCGGCGGCAGGAACCGATAGCCCTACCTCGGACGCAACTTCACTGGCTGTCATCCGGGCGTTCCGTTGCAGTAATTCTAAAATATAGAGGTCTTTTTTGTCCCACATTTGGCCGAAAATATATCGCAAATTAGGCGTTAAAACAAGAATAAATTAATAATAAGGTAGGGTAAACTTAATAAATTTAGGGTTGAGGAACTATTTCCACGGCACTTTTAAAGTACCGGGAAATAATCGCCGAAGGCTGGTCCCTAAAAATAAAAACCCCACTGCATAATGGCCCGGAAGGCAAAATTTTCTTCACCGTTCGGAGGGTGGGAAACCCAAAAAGGAAAATACAGACCCACTTCTATGAGAGTTTGAGATTCCAGTCCCAAACCAACAGCCAGGTACAGGGGATCAAACCTACTCAACGCCACAACCCGATCCACGATTGATTTCGCTGTCGTTTCCACCATGGCGCCGTCGATGTAAATCATTGGCCAAACCATGAAATTGGTTTCCCAACCGGCGCTCATGCCAAGGCTTACCACCGAATTCCACCAATTTTCACCGACATTGGCAAAACCGCGGAACAGGGGAATAAAATCCTCCCGTTCCTTCCATATGCGGGGGACGTAACGCAACTGATACCTTAGCGTGTTGCTTGGGCGATCGTCCCATACGAATCCCGATTCACCGTGAAGCCGTAAAATGATGCGGTCAAGGTCATGCCGTTCGTAGTCCAGGGAAGACGCGATGCGATAAAAGATGTCTCTTTTTGCGCGTTTCAGCGATTGACCGGCGATTAGCGACAGATGAACGACGGACCGCTTATCGGGAGAATAGAAAAAGCGAATGAAGGATTCATTTATGGTAAGGGTTTGACCTTTATTCCACCAGGAGTTCGAATCCGCCTCCGAATATTCGGTCCTGACCAATTGGGTGGTCAACCGTTTGTAAGCTGACCGGCCATTGGCAACGTAATACGACGGTTTCCCCAAATAAGTAATCAGCGACAGGATTTGACGGTTACGGGGGTATTCATAGCTGGCTCTGAACTCCCAATAGGTGAGATCAACGGATTTCAGAGGTGTCCGATAAATAAATCTCCCTCCCCAGTTATGATTAACCAATCCCGTGGAAAAAGTAATATCCAGGTCAAAAGTATTTTGGAAAAAAGCCGGCAGGAAGGGCATCAGGTTTAATCCCAATCCCCCGGACAGCCGGATACCGTAGCGCCAGTTATTCTGCCAATCCTTGATGACACGGGGACGATAATATAATTTGTAAACTTCCCAACTGGGCAGGCCGTAAATAGGCTGAAAAGTAAAACGTCGCGGCCAGCGGTTATTATAGCGATTGGAATCAAACATTTTTTTGTCCGGGTCGAGTTCCACGGAAACGACAGGGGTCGAGGTTGTGAAATGCAAGGTTTTTTGCTGCGTGAGCCTGATCTGTTTCCGGAAGATGGTATCTCCGGCGGCCGTGATGACCCGTATATCGACGGGTAACAGCCAGTCGCCTTCATAAGCGGTTTTAACGGTTGTGAGCCATTGTCGGCGACTGTTTTTCTTAACGTCCACGGCGGTGATCTTGATATCCGGTCGGATATTGGTTGTTAATGCCAGGCGAAAATTATCGGCGATCATTTTCCCGGCCAGCCGTTGCACGACGGAAATGAAAGTTTCCGTGTTTACGGTTTTCCAGGTGTTTTCCCGGGTATAGGTGCGGATAATTGCCTGCATCAGGGAGTCGCCGATGGAAGATTGAAGCATTTGAAGCGCGTGGTTTCCCACGATGTAGCGTGAATAGGCGTAGGCCTGACTTTCCCAGTCGGTTTGTTTACCCGGCTGGTACACAGGCGGAAGCGCCTGATCGCCAATGACGTTGTGGACCAGGCGTATCCAGTCGTCGGTCGTCATCGATCGAAGATCGCTCCAGAAATCAAAAAGGTTTAATTCCGGTTTAAGTGACCGACCGTTTTTTTCGTTCAATTTTGATTGCTTATAAAGCCACACTCCATATTCCGCAAAAGATTCATTCAACCAGGTTTCATAACTTTCATCGGCGTTGATGGCGTTCCCGAACCACTGGTGCGCCAGTTCATGCGCCAGGGCGCGAAAACTGTCCATGTTTTCCTGGAGAACGATATAGTTGGCGGTGGATAAAGCACGGGAATTCAGGGAATACCCCATGGTAATCGTCAATTTATCGTTAGGACAGGGACCAAACTGTTCGGTATAGTAGGGAAGTAGATCTTCAAGGTCGGAAATGAGGTTTTTTACATTGTGTGCCTGGCCGGGAGTGTACAATAACGAGATATCAATGCCGCTGATATTGAGGTCTCTTTTTCGAAAACGTTTTGACAACACAGCGCTGAAACTGACGGCACGCGGATAAGAATATTTCCGTTTCAAGGATCCGTTCCTGAGCGTATCGGTATTGAGCAAATGAGCGGAAGTTCCCACGACATACTCCCGGGGAGACGTAAGCGCGACTTCATATTCCGCCAGATTGGAATGGGGATTTTCCTTCCCGCCGTGATTTTGCACATGCCATCCGTCCGCGTGAAAAAACTCCAGCACCGGGTAAAAGTAAATCAGGTTGTATATTGTGGTATCCCCCCGGGAGCCGACGGTCGGAAAAAAAGGACCGGGAGTTTGGGCGATTTTGGTAACGAAAGGGATATCAATGAGGACGGATTCACCCGGTTTTAAGGCCGGGAAAAGACCGATTTTCATCGTGACTTTTTCGGTGTCCATTACTTTTCCCAGGCGCGTGCTTTGAACTTTACCAATAATCGTTCGGGGTGTTTTGTCGTCCCTGGGATTATAAAAACCGTTAGCATTGTTATGAAAATATACTTCCCCCAGGGGACGATCCCAGCGATTGGTAATTGTCACGTGATTAACACCTTCAATCCAGGCCGGACTTTCCTTTGTCCTGGGCTTGAATACGAGTTCAAGCTTATAATGAATATCAAGCCCATTGTCGGCTGACAGGAGCAAGGGTATGGCTAAGATGAGTAAGGGATAACGCCAACCGTTGGCGAAAGGGAGGTACAGTCTACGGTTCTTCGGAAGCATTCGGGCTAAAATGTAACCCCGAATCCGATACTGCTGATCCAACCGCCGGTGCCGTAAAAATACGAACCCAGATCGAAGTGGTATTCCTCGAACCGATAGCTCAAACCGACTCCTGAACTTCCTATAAAATCTTTGCCGATGTTGGTACGTGTCTGTTGGGAAAATTTGTCGGTGTTCGTGCCCCATTTCAGTTGAAAATTGTAGGGGAGCCGAAAGATCCCCCCCAACCGCAGCCAGAATGTTTCTGTTGTGAGTCGATACCCGCCGTCAACGAACAGTTCCAGCGGCAAATGTTCCAGGCGTTTACTGACGCTGGTGACCACCGTCGTTGGCAAACGTTCCCGGACCCGGGTGTAACGGTCAATAACTTTCCCCAGGTTTTGAAGGCTAATCCCTAGTTTCCCATTGACGCTTTTAATATCGAACAGGATTCCGGGCGTAAACACCAGGGCTGTGGATTGGTAATTTTCCAATCGGCTCAGGAATAATCCGGCCGTAATACCCCAGGAAATTTTCCGGCTTTTTAGTGTTTCCCCGGCTGACAGCGTTACCCAGGTATCACCGGCCGTGTAATTGTCGGTGGATTGACCATCAGCGTCAAACCCTTCGAAAAGGCCATAGTTCAGATGACGCAGCCCCAGCGCGTAAAAACCCCTTCCGGCAGGTAAGATAAGGGATAAGGATTCGGCATTAATATCGGCGGGATAACGCAGGAAACTGAGATGAAATTGACGTGGCAGTTCGCCAAGCGCGGCCGGGTTCAGCCGGTCACTCTCCACGCTTGAAAGGGTACCGCCGGCCCCCGCCATAGATAACGTTTCGGTATGAAACCAATTTTCCAAACCGGAGTAGGCCGATTGAGCCCGCATCCCGCCGGACAGCAAAAGGAGAAAACAAAAAAGCAGCCGGCACGGCTTCGAGGTTGGCGGAAAAAGTTTTTTCACATTACCCGGGCTCACATTATATCGCGGGTAGGCTTGAACGCGACAGCCTGTTTCGGGAATATTGTTAATCATATTACGTTTATCCTTACAGTAAGGAATACGGGTCAATATCCAAAAAGACATTTACGCCCCCGCGATTTCGGCCAAGTTTCTCGGGACCGAGGTTTTGCCGGAGGTAATGATGCAGCTTGGTCCCGTTGGGGTCGACGGTCTTGCTGGATTTAAAAACGATTTGCATCCGGTAACGTCCTCCCAGGCGTTCACGGTAACAAAAAGCAGGTCCCAGGATTTCCAGTCCCTTATAAGGCCTTGGCAAACTGCGGCGCACGATAGTTGCTTTTTGCTCCACGTTCGTTTTTTTCTTTCCGTTAAATTCAACTTTAACCATCCAACTAAAAGGAGGATAATTTAGTTCCTGCCGCTCACTAAGGGCGATATTATAATATTTTTTCACATCCAGACGAGTGGCATACTTGATTACCGGATTATCGGGATTGTAGGTTTGCACGACAACTTCGCCCGGCTTTCGGTGTCTTCCCGCCCGTCCCGCGGCCTGATAAATTAGTTGAAAAACGCGTTCTCCGGATCGGAAATCAGGAAGGAATAATCCCGTATCGCCGTTAATGATGCCTACCAGAGTCGCATTGCCGAAATCCAGTCCCTTGGCAATCATTTGGGTTCCCAGCAGGATATCGATTTCCCGGCGGGCAAATTGTTCCAGTATTTCTGTAAGCGCCGTGCCGGAGTGGGCGGTATCCATATCCAGCCGCGCTAACCGCGCCCGCGGGAAAGTTTCCAGGATCAGGTCTTCGACTTTCTGAGTACCAACCCCGAAAAGTTTCAGGTTGGGACTTTGGCAATTCCGGCATTGTTGGGGAATCGAGGGACGTGTAAAAGCGCAAAAATGGCAACGCAGGTTATTGCCGACACGATGGTAAGTGAGTGTTACCTGGCAATTGGGGCACATCTCGATTTCACCACAATCACCGCAGCGCAGGATAGGAGCGTAACCGCGCCGATTTTGGAGCAAAATAATCTGTTCCTTCTTGGTTAAACGATCTTCGATCTTTTCCAGCAAAAGACCGGAAAGCACCTGGCCCGGTTTTCCCGATTCTTCCTGTTCCTGTTCCATGTTTACGATATGGACATGGGGATAGCGGGCACCGCCAAAGCGTTCCGGCAAATGAAGGTATTTGAGTTTCCCCAAATTTTGGTTGTAGTAACTTTCCAGGCTGGGCGTGGCGCTGGCCAATACCACGGTCGCCTGGTGAATTTTTCCGCGCATGAGCGCCACATCCCGGGCATGGTAACGCGGCGCCGGGGATTCCTGTTTGTATGTGTGTTCCTGCTCTTCGTCAACGACAATCAGACCGAGGTCCTTTATCGGCGCAAATATTGCGCTCCGGGCGCCGATGACCACCTTAAAGTCACCGGAACAAATCCGTTTCCAGGTCCAGGCCCGAGCCGCCGGGGAAAGTTTGGAATGCCATAAGGCCACGGCTTCGCCGAATACGGCCCGGAAGCGCCCGGCTATCTGCGGCGTGAGTGATATTTCCGGTAACAGCAGGATTACCGTTCGGTTCTGATTCAGCGCTTGTTGGGCAAGCTCTATATAGATTTCGGTTTTGCCGCTTCCGGTAACACCATGCAATAAAAAGGGCTGGAATGATTTCGCCTTCAATCCCGAAATCAAATCACTTAATATCGATTTCTGAATTTTTGAAAACAGAATTTCCTTGTGTACCGGATCAAAAGTGAACCCCGTCACGTCAGGCAACCGGACTTCCTCGAACAACTCAACGAACCCTTTTTCGGCCAGCGATCGACAGACCGTCAAAGGACTGGCCGCCAATAAACCCAGTTCCGATACCGGGATAGGTTCCTCCCGGGTCTCAAGGTGTTTTAATATTTTCGACTGGGCGGGCGCGCGGCGCTCCATCCGTTCCCGATCGGCAGGGAATGCGCGAAACCGTACCAACCATTGCGTGGGCGGTTGATAGCGGGTGGATAATCCCTTGGGAAGAGCGGTTTTGGCAACCTGCCCGATTGGAGTCAAATAATATTGACTGATCCACTGCATGAGTTGCCACAATCCCTGGTCCAGGACCGGTTGATCGTCCACGATCGCCGCCAGGGGTCGGATTTTTCCCCGGTACTGGGCGGTTTTGTGTTTAGCCACCACAATTCCCTGGACAATGCGTCGTCCAAGGGGAGCCCGAACCCGGACGCCGATTTTGATATGTGGCAGAAAATCGCCCGGGATTTCATAGGTGAAAGTCTGGTAGCTCGAGATAGGGAAGGCGACATCGGCAAACATAACGACTGAAAATAGACGGTGCATGAAACGTCAGGCAATGAAAAACAAGGAAATGTTCAAGAGCCAAGACCCAAAATAAGATGCGGGTTCCCACCTCTTGGTCCTTTGGGTCTTGGCTCTTAAAAAAGTGAGCCCCTGCTGATTTCAGGCGAAACCGAACAGGGGCTCTTGGGAGGAGGAGGTTTTCAGTATAAGCTAAGCTTTTATGACATAAACCTTTACTTTTGGCTGCAAATCGGAGGAGAGTTTAATAGGAATATTATAAATTCCCAAAGATTTTATGGGCTCATCCAGACCAATGGAATGCCGTTCCACGGTGACCCCTTTCTCTTCCAGGGCTTTGTGAATATCATGAGAAGAAACCGACCCGAACATACGTTCTTCGTCGCCTACTTTTACTTCGATAGTCAGTTCAAGTTTATCCAGTTTATCGGCAATAGCCTGGACAATTTTGCGCTCTCTTTCCCGCCGCGCCTGCGCTACGCGTTTCTTTTCTTCCGAAACAGCCAGATTTCTTTTGGAAGCCCGTAAAGCCAATCCTCTTGGTACCAGATAGTTCCTGGCAAAACCGGGTTTTACGTGTACGATATCCCCGGCGGAACCCAAATTTTCCACGTCCTGGAGTAAAATTACATCCATGTCAATACTTCCTCGTATTTTGATGGTTTATTTTAATTAAAGTTACAAAAAGAGTTTGGAACGGCGGCTTTTAACTTTCCAGATAATTATTCGTGTAAGGCATAAGCGCCACGTTTCGGGCCCGTTTTATGGCCCGCACCAATTTGCGGTGCATCTTGGCGCTACTGCCGGTCACGCGGCGGGGCATAATCTTCCCCTGTTCGGTGACAAAACGACGCAGTAACCTTACATCCTTATAATCAATCTCTGTTATTCCGTTCTCTTTAAAGTAACAGAACTTTTTCTTGCTAACAAAGGCCATGTTTACCTCTTAAACTAATTATGATTCCTGTTCTTCAGTAACCGTTTCGACGGCTTCCTTCTGGTCCTCCCGGTTTTCCTCGGGAGCCGTTTCGGTGGTGCTTTCATTCGTCTCTGCCTCAGGCTTTGTCTCAGCAACGGTTTCTTCCGTTTCGGGATCTACCGTTGTTTTTTCTTTGACGCTTTCGGGCGCCGCTTCTTCGGCATAAACTTCCGGGCGTTCCTCAAGACGAATGGTTTGATGACGAATAATCGCTTTTTCCAGTTTCAAAAACTGGTCGAATTCGGTCAGGAAAGAGACATCATCCGCTTCAAACTGTAGCAGGATGTACGTTCCGTATTTATGTTTTTGAATCGGGTAGGCCAGGCGTTTCTTTCCCCAGATACGGTGATTAATAATGTTTACCTTCTCACGTTCCACCGCTTTGGTTACACCCCGCATCACATGATCCAGACGATCCTGTTCGAAATTAGGGTTTACTATATATAAAGTTTCATAGTATTTCATTCTCACTCCAGACTTAAATCAAAGGTGCGATAACCAGTGAGACCACTGATATCAATTTAATTAAAATATTCAAAGAAGGTCCGGCGGTATCTTTAAAGGGGTCGCCGACGGTATCTCCCACGACGGCGGCTTTGTGGGCGTCACTGCCTTTTCCGCCATGCGCTCCGCTTTCGATATATTTCTTGGCGTTGTCCCAGGAACCTCCGGCATTAGCCATGAAGATAGCCAGCAGGACGCCGGTAACAGTTACCCCGGCCAGTACTCCGCCCAACATTTCCGGCCGGTGGAGAACCAAACCGAAGAACACCGGTGTCAATACGGCCAACAACCCGGGAACGATCATCTTTTTGATAGCCGCGGCAGTGGCGATGTCCACGCAGCGGGCGTAGTCGGCCTTGGCCTTCCCGTCCAATAAGCCCTCGATTTCGCGAAACTGGCGGCGAACTTCCTCGATCATCTCGAAAGCGGCTTCACCGACGGCTTTCATGGCAAACGAAGAAAAGACAAAGGGAAGCAAGGCGCCCACAAAAAGGCCGGCCATGACGGTGGGTTGCATAATGTCAATGGATGTAAGTCCGACTTTTGTTTGGTAAGCACTGAACAAAGCCAGGGCCGTAAGCGCGGCGGAGCCGATGGCGAAACCTTTTCCGATAGCCGCGGTAGTATTGCCAACCGCGTCCAGTTTATCGGTCCTGGCCCTTACTTCCGGTGGCAGCTCGGCCATTTCGGCGCAACCGCCGGCATTGTCGGCGATGGGACCGTAGGCGTCGACCGCCAGTTGGATACCGGTCGTGGAAAGCATTCCCAGGGCGGCGATGGCGATCCCGTACAATCCTGAAAAATGGTAGGAAAGGATAATCGCAATGGCGATGGTCAGTACCGGATAAGCAGTGGAATACATGCCGTTGGCCAGGCCGGCAATGATATTGGTGGCGGCCCCGGTTTCACTGGCCTTGGCGATAGTCCGGGAGGGGGTACGAGCTTCCGAAGTATAATATTCGGTTAACAAACCGATCAGAACCCCGCCGGCGAGGCCGATAATGGTGGCCAGAAAAATATCCATCCCGTCAACCGTTTTGGTCCCCAGGGTAACGGCTTGAGGAACAAATTCCTGAATGACGAAGTAGCCCAGGACAATCATTAATCCGCCGGCACCGAAGGTACCGATGTTTAATGCGTTTTGCGGATTGCCCCCTTCCCGGGTTTTAACAAAAAAGGTACCGACGATGGAAACCACAATGCCGATACCTGCTAATACCAGGGGCAGTAAAACCAAATTATTTTGCCCGGCAGCAGCGGCCAGGACCATGGCACCGATAATCGATCCCACATAAGATTCGAACAGGTCGGCGCCCATACCGGCCACATCGCCCACATTGTCACCCACGTTGTCGGCAATGGTAGCGGGATTACGGGGATCATCTTCGGGAATTCCGGCTTCGACTTTTCCGACCAGGTCAGCGCCCACATCGGCCGCTTTGGTATAAATACCTCCGCCTACTCTGGCAAATAAGGCGATCGAGGAAGCTCCCATGGCAAATCCGGAGAGGATTGTCATAACGTATGGCAAGTCAGCGCTTCTTTCAAGTCCCCCATAGAGCCAAAAAAGGAGCGACAAGCCCAACACACCTAAGCCGACAACGCTCATTCCCATCACCGATCCGCCGTTAAACGCTACCAATAAGGCGGCATTTAAGCTTGAGCGGGCGGCCTGAGTCGTCCGGTGGTTAGCCAGCGTGGCAACTTTCATTCCGAAGTAACCGGCCAATCCGCTGCAGAAGGCGCCAACAATAAAGGATACGGCTACCAGTTCCGTTCCACCGGACCAATTGGCGATAAAGAGCAAGACGGCCACGGCGATAACAAAGACAGCCAAAATCCGATATTCACGGGACAAAAAAGCCATGGCCCCTTCGCGCACGGCTTGTCCGATTTCCTGCATCCGTTCGTTGCCGGGATCCTGCCGTTTGATCCAGGCGCTTTTCCAAAAGGCATATGACAAGGCCAACACACCCGCGAGGGGTATCAAATAATAGGTATTCATCTAACGGCCTCCCCTGATTCGTTTAATCGGTTATATTCGTTCATGGTTTGATCCAGGCCCCGGCGGAGAATGGATTCCGCTGCATCGGCCGCATATTGCACCATGGTCTGCACCAGTGGTATTTCTTTTTTTCGAAAAGGCTTTAGCACGAACCGTTCAGCGGGACGGGTTGGTTCGTCGGTGGCAATGCCGAAACGCAGACGCGGGAAACGATTATCTCCCAGATGATAAATCACCGACTGCATTCCCCGGTGGCATCCATCACCGCCGCCGGGTCGAATTCGTAATGTCCCCAACGGGAGGTCCACGTCGTCGACAATCACGTAAAGGTTTTTCAACTCAATATTCCACCAGGAGACGATCTCTTTCACGGCGGTACCGCTGAGATTCATACCGGTTGTAGGTTTTGCTAACAAGGTGGTGTTTCCATGGGCGGTGGCATACACGTATTCCCCTTTGCCCGGTTTAAAGGTAACACCCCATCGTTGGGCCAACTCATCCACGATCCAGAAACCGGCATTGTGTTTGGTGTTGGCGTATTTCGACCCCGGATTTCCAAGGCCTACGAAAGCGATCATGATTTTTCAGAAGTTTCCTCCGCAGAATCCCGGGCGGCAGCAGATGTATCAACCGCCGTTTCTTCCTCAAGTCCGGCTTCAACTTCCGCTTCGGTCACCTCCTCGGCTTCGACCGTTACCTTGGGCGGTTGTACGCTGACCAGGGTTAATTCGCTGGGCGTGATGATTTCCAACCCTTCGGGAACCGGAATATCAGCGACCGTTAAACTGTGGTTTATTTCCAGTTCGGATACATCCACGGTAATATTATCCGGGACATCCGTAGGGAAACAATTTACCTCCAGGAAGGTCAGGTTTTGCATGAAAACGCCACCCGCCTTCACGCCGGCGGCTTCGCCTTCGAATTCGATCGGCACGGAAATGGTTATCTTTTCCGAACGTCTTACGCGCAAAAGGTCGGCATGAATGATTTCATCCGTGACAGGATGGAATTGTAATTCTTTTACCATCACGAACTGTTGCTTGCCGTTGATATTGATTTCGTAAATATGGTGTCCGGAATGCAAGGCTTTCAACAGGGCCTTGCGATCGATGGCCAGATTAATATTTTCCTGGCCATGGAAATAATAGACGGCCGGGACTTTTCCTGCTTTCCGAAGGGCTTTCGCGCCTTTTGAGCCGGTAAATTCCCGGGGCATAACTTCCAATTTCTCATAATGCGGCATATTGTTAACTCCTCATTAAAAATCGAATAAAGCACTGACGGATTCACCAAAATGAATTCGTCGGATTGCTTCACCAAAAATTTTTGCTACCGAAACGATTTGCATATTGGGCAACAGTTTCTCTTTCGGTATAGCCAGGGTATCGGTAAACACGAGCTGTTTAATAGGCGAGGACTGCAGGCGTTGTATGGCCGGTCCGGACAACAGGGCGTGCGTGGCTACGGCGATTACCGACCGGGCGCCCTTCGCCAGCGCTTTTTCCGCGGCATTTACGGTAGTCCCCCCGGTGTCGATCATGTCGTCAATGATCAGGACATCTTTCCCCCGCAGTCGACCGATGAGGTGCATGATTTCGGCCTGGTTGGGGGCATAGCGCCGTTTGTCAATCAATGCGAAATGCATTCCTAATCGTTTGGCATAGGCCTGGCTCATGCGGGCGGAACCAACGTCGGGAGCCAATACCACGGTTTTCTCCGGGATCAGATCCAGCCGTTTGATCTGGTCCAATAATACAATCCGGCTGTAAAGATGGTCGAAAGGAATGGTAGCAAAGCCCTGGATCTGCGTGGAATGCAGATCCATACTGATGATCCGGTCGGCGCCGGTGGCGGTAAACAGATCAACCATTACCCGTGATGAAATAGGAACCCGCGGCGTGTCTTTGCGATCCTGCCGGCCGTAACCGAAATAAGGAATAACAACGGTAACGCGGTTGGCGGAAGCTCGAACTGCGGCGTCCACCATCAAAATCAATTCCAGAATATTTTCAGCGGGACTGTTGGTCGATTGAATAAGAAAGACATCGTCCCCCCGGATATTTTCCTCGTATTTGACCCAGATTTCGCCGTCGGCGAAATTCTTGATGCTTAAGGCCCCCAGAGGCATTTCCAGGTATTCGGCAATCCGTTTCGCTAATTCCGGATTGCTGCGACCGGCGAATATTTTCATTTTCATTTTTGACATGGCTGCCGGAGGTGGATTCGAACCACCACTGACGGCTCCAAAGGCCGCTGTCCTGCCATTAGACGATCCGGCAAGTTTTTAATGGTGGAGGGTCAGATAGGTGGTACTCCTCCGTAATTAATTCCCTTTGCTGGGATGGCTGGATTCGAACCAGCATCAGCCGGATTAACAGTCCGGAGCCTTGCCTGTTAGACCACATCCCAAATTGTATCTGTGCAATGGACGTGATCCAGCGAAAGTTCATAGTTTGACAGGGGTCGTGAGAATGGTGCGACAGGGGGGTTGGAATTTTGACTCAGCCAGACGGGCATCGGCTTCTTCGCCAAATATTCCAAACACAGTCGAGCCACTCCCCGACAGACTGGCAAACTCAGCTCCCGCCTTAAGAAGCCGACTCTTTATGGTGCCAATCTCTGGATGTGCTGGAATCACAATCCGTTCAAAATCATTCTCAAAAATCGAAAACGATGGTGTATTACCGTAAAAAAAGTGGGCAAAATTAGGCCTTTGTTCAGAACTCTCCAAACGGTTTTTCAAAGCCCCGTAAGCCCACGCGGTACTAATGGACAATTCCGGAAGAATCAACAGGTATACCCCTTTTACGGGAGAGGGTACGGGAGTCAGTATTTCCCCGATACCATCACCGATTTGGGTTCCTCCCCTGATAAAGAATGGCACGTCAGCGCCGATCCGGCTTGCCAGGGTCTCCAGTTTTTCCGTGCTTAAGGAAAGACGGTAGAGCTCGTTCAATCCTTTCAACACGGTTGCCGCGTTGCTGGAGCCGCCCCCCAGACCCGTTCCCGGAGGAATAACCTTTTGCAAATGAATGGCGACTCCGCCGATGTCCGGGAAAGTGTTTTTTAACAGATGGTATGCCTTCGCACAGGTATTTGTCGCGTCGCACGGAATACCGCTCATATCAGTGGTAATCGTACACCCTTCCGACCGTTTTGTGAGCGTTACCAAGTCATGCCAGCGCAGCTCCTGGAAAACGGTGTGAATGTTGTGATAACCGTCGGGACGTCGGTTTAGTATCCGTAATCCGATATTGACCTTAGCGCGCGGGAAGGAAGGGTAATGGAGTTCATTTTTGGATATCCATTAAGGCTAAGGCACAGGCTGAGGAGGAAAAACGTGATGCGTGAAACGTGAAACGTGATGTGTGGTGGATATTGAGGGGGTGGGATAGGAGCCAGAGGCCAAGAACCAAGAGCTAAGAATCAGGATATTGGTTTGAGGGCTAATCATTTTAGCGGGATGATAATCAGCAGATGACAAAGCCTAAGCCTGTTTAATTTCATTATGGTTACATATTCTTACAATAAACTGTATTAATTGTTAATACGACGGGCTGCAGGACCGCAAACGTCGTAAAGCCGGGATCGTCC
>JAADGP010000040.1:16666-20379 GCA_013152315.1 FCB group bacterium | reverse complement strand
GCTCCGACACAATCACGTTTCACGTATCATTTTCCATGAAGTATTGATAAGTTCAGCACCATGAATTCAGAATTAAAACTGGCTGTACAGGCGGCCCGGGAAGCCGGCGACCTGATTCTTACGTATTACAAAGCCGACTATGAGATACGTGACAAGAGTTATCATAATCCGGTAACAACAGCCGACCATGCCGCGGACGCGCGTTTAAAGGAAATATTGCGAGGCGCCTACCCGGATTACGGTTGGTTATCCGAAGAAACCGTGGACTCGCGGGAACGATTGTCCCGCGAAAGGGTGTGGGTTGTTGACCCGTTGGACGGAACAAAGGAGTTCATTGAAGGAGTTCCCAATTTTGTGGTGAGCATCGCATTGGTTGAAAACAAGGTCCCGGTTATTGGTGTCCTGTTTAACCCGGTTACCAAGGAGCTTTTTACAGCGATAAGAGATGGCGGGGCCAGGCTTAATGGGGAGGTGATTCACTGCTCCGGCAAGACCGATCCGGCGGAAATGGTCATATTAAATAGTCGTTCGGAAACCCGCCGGGGCTTGTGGGACCCGTTCCGGGCCCAATTCGCCGCCTTAGACGCGGTAGGCAGCGTAGCCTACAAACTGGGCTTAACCTCCGCCGGGAAAGCGGATATTTTCGCTTCTCTGCGTCCGAAAAACGAATGGGACATATGTGCCGGACACTGCTTAATTTCGGAGGCCGGGGGAAAATTGGTGGACTTAAACGGCAACGACGTCACCTATAATAACGAAGTGACGATTATCAAGCCGGGGCTTGTGGCGGGGAACCCGGAAGCGGTAAGAAAAACGTTAACCATTTTAACGGAGGGACAGTTGGTTACATGAGTGGCACTGAATATCCCGAAGGGGCGATCAAATGCCTGGATAAAGGATTCATCCGGTTGGTGGACAGCATGGGAGGCGATGACGCCATCGTGCAGGCGGCCCGCGTAAGTTATGGGAAGGGAACAAAAAAAGTGTCCCAGGACCGGGGGCTGATCCGTTATCTCATGCGGCACCGGCATACCACGCCCTTTGAAATGGTGGAATTTAAGTTCCATTGCAAGATGCCGATCTTTGTTGCCCGCCAGTGGGTCCGGCACCGGACGGCCAATATTAACGAATACAGTCTCCGTTACTCCGAAGCCCGGGATGAATTTTATATTCCCGCCCCGGAGGATATTCATTTTCAGAGCAAGCTTAACAAGCAGGGGCGGGCGGTTGAAGAAGTGCCGGACGAATTAAAGGAAAAAATAATTCGTTATTTCCAGGACGTTTCGGAACAAAGTTTCCGGATTTACAAGGAATTAAACGCGGCCGGTATTGCCAGGGAGTTGGCACGGGCTATTTTACCGGTGAATATTTATACCGAATGGTACTGGAAAAACGATTTGCACAATATCCTGCACTTTCTTCATTTACGAATGGATACTCACGCGCAATACGAAATTCGTGTCTACGCCGAGGCCATGGCAACCTTCGTAAAAAAGATCGCTCCCATCGCCTATGAAGCGTTCGAGGATTACGTAATTAACGGTATGCGCTTTTCCGGACCTGAACAATATTTATTCACAAAACGGATTCCACCACGGGTGGTCGAGGATATTCTGGAGGATATCGCCTACAAAATTGTGGCGACCATCCATAACAACAAACCAAAAACCGGGGATGAACTTTACGAATTGTACCTGAAAAACGGTGGTAAGGACAGTCGGACCGATTTTGAATTAAAATGGGCTTCCGGTGAGGTGGAACCGGGCAATGTGCGGGAATTGCGGGAATTTAAGGAAAAGTTGTTACAGTTTAAGTTTAATAAAGTCTGACGGTAAATCTTTGCCGGGATTATAGGTGGGAATTTTATTTCACCACCGTGCGGATAACCGATATTCATAATTTTTAGTGGTTTTTAAATAAATGGGGAATATGGAATATGATGAATGAAAACAATTCCATTACCGGCCATCGCCAACGTCTTCGGGAACGGTTTCTAAAAAGCGGGCTGGATGGATTTCACGATTATGAAATTATTGAACTGTTGCTTACGCTGGGTACGCCGCGTAAAGATTGCAAACGACCGGCCAAGGAAGCTCTGGGTAAATTCGGGTCTTTACAGGCGGTGTTGGAAGCCGATCCGAAAGATTTGCAACAGGTAAAAGGAATCGGTCCGAACAATATTTTCGGACTGAAGATCGCAGGCGGTTGCCCGGCGTTATCTGGCGGAAAAAATTTCGGATGCCGACTTTGTTCAATCTTCCGGAGATGTGATCGAATACCTCTCTCACAGTTTACGGGGAAGAAAGGAAGAGGTGTTTATGGTAATTTATTTGAACGGCAGGAATCAGATTATGGGTGTGGAGGAACTATTTAAAGGAACACTTACTTCCTCGGCCGTTTACCCCCGCGAGGTCGTAAAAAAGGCAATTTCCAATGAAGCCGCAGCGCTGGTGTTTGTGCACAATCATCCCAGCGGAAATTTGAATCCCAGCAAAGATGATCTGAATATCACGAAGCGGCTAAAAGAGGCCGCCGCGACCATTGATGTCGCCGTTCATGATCACATTATTATATCCCGAGACGGATATTATTCGTTTGCGGATCACGGGTTGCTTTAATCCGGATATTCATTGAGAAGGCACATTTTTCCATACTCTGATTTGGAATTATTTCACAAAATAATTGTTCCGGTTACGCAGGATCGGTCCGCGGACTGTGTGATCAATGAGCGGGGATTATTTTACCAAGTGTAACGGAGCGGAGCGGAAGAAAACTTGACGGACGGGTTGGTAGATATCCCGGGGCTTAGTGACCGCTCAACTATTGGCGGAGTTGATTAAATTTAATGTACTGGACGCCGGTTCACCTTGCCTGTTAGCCAAAACACGGATTATCTTTATCATACGCTTCGCCGTGTAATAACAAACGGAATAAATCAATATGGCAAAATCATTTACCGTAGGTCCCCAAGAGGCAAAGCCCCGTTCCGATCTGCGGGTAACGTATTCCCCCGGTAATCAATCCCTGGAAGTGAATGTCCGCAGCAAAGTTCAGGTTTTATTCGGGGAGGACATAAAAGCCCAGGCGCGGGTGGTTTGTAACGATCTGAACATTAACGCGGGAAAACTGGAAATTGAGGATTTCGGCGCTCTGCCGTTTGTGATCGCGGCCCGCGTGGAAGCAGTACTGAAGAAGGCCTTTCCGGACAACCGGCGCGAATCCTTACCTCCTTTAAAGGAATATTGTACGTATTCTTCCGCACCTGACCGTTTTCGCCGCAGCCGGTTGTACATCCCGGGGAACCGGCCCAAACTCATGCTGAACGCCGGTATACATAAACCGGACGGGATCATCCTGGACCTGGAAGACTCCGTCGCCCCCGGTGAGAAAGAAAGCGCCCGGTATATCGTCAGGAACGCTCTCAGGACGGTGAACTTTTTCGGCGCCGAACGGATGGTGCGGATCAATCAGGGGGAATCAGGCCTGCGGGATTTGGAATTTGTGGTGCCGCATAACGTTCATGTGATCCTGATTCCGAAAGTGGAAAGCGCCCGCCAGGTTAAAGCGATTGACGAACGGATCGGACAAATTTGCCGGCAGTGCGGATGCGGAAAACCGGTATATCTCATGCCGATTATCGAGAGCGCCCGGGGCGTGTTGTGCGCTTTGGAGATCGCGGAAGCGTCGGAAAATAATGTTGCCCTGGCAATCGG
>JAADGP010000040.1:0-16551 GCA_013152315.1 FCB group bacterium | reverse complement strand
GACTCCGTGTTCAGCGATGTTTCCGATATGGAGCAGCTGCGCGCGGCCGGTCGGGAATCCCGGGCCCTTGGCTTTGACGGTATGGGGTGCATTCATCCCCGGCAAATCGCCCCGGTTCATGAAGTATTCGCTCCCTCCACCGGCGAAATAGAGAAAGCAAAGCAAATTGTACTGGCATTCGATGAAGCTACGGCCAAAGGACTCGGAGTGGTCTCCCTGGGGAGCAAAATGATCGATCCGCCCGTAGTGAAACGGGCGCAACAGACGATTGACCTGGCAGTGGAAACCGGTATTCTACCAGAAAATTGGAAGGAATCGGATAATGGGTGAACCGACAATAATTACCAATTCGGCCGGCCGGCCGGTCCCATCGGAAGTGAACGGTGTTAAGCAAACACCCTTCCGGGGGGTCGGCAAGTTTAAGCCGGTGGGCAACAAGGCCGCTCCGCCCATTCGTTCCTGCGCCGACTATCCCGCTGACGGTAACAAGGTGGTGGGCTCCCTGCGGGAAGCGCTGGAAAAATGCGGACTCTCGGACGGTATGACCGTTTCTTCCCATCATCATTTCCGAAACGGGGATTTGGTCATGAACCGCGTGTTTGATGTGATCGCGGATATGGGGGTGAAGGGGTTGCGCTGGTTTCCCTCCGCGGCCTTTCCCTGTCACAAGCCGGTCATAGAGCACATTAAGAAGGGTGTGGTCGACTGGGTGGAGGGATCATTGAACGGACCGCTGGGCGATTTTGCTTCCCGCGGCGGGATGCGCGGGAAAGCCGTGTTGCGCAGTCACGGCGGACGCTGGCAGGCCGTACAGGACGGCGAAGTGCATATCGATATCGCTATCCTGGCCGCCCCCACGGCCGATGCCTTTGGGAATGCCACCGGGGATCGCGGACCCTCCGCCTGCGGATTGCTGGGCTTCGGTCTGGTGGATTCCCTGTATGCCGACAAGGTGATTGTGGTTACCGATAATCTGGTCCCCTTCCCCTGCGTACCGTGGCAGATTATGGGGCAGAACGTGGACTACGTGGTAGTCCTTGATAAGATTGGAGACCCGGAAAAGATCGTCAGCGGAACCACCCGTTTGACCCGCTCCCCGGATCGCCTGTACATCGCCGAATTGACGGCGAAATTTGTCCGTGCCGCCGGAATTATGCGGGACGGCTTCAGTTTCCAGGCCGGGGCCGGAGGCACGGCCCTGGCGTTCGCGATTTACCTGCGCGAGATGATGAAAGAAGCGGGAGTCAAGGCCCGCTTTATCCGGGGCGGATCCACGAAATACCTGGTCGAAATGCTGGAAGAAGGACTAACCGATTTCATCCTTGACGGACAAACGTTTGACCTGGAAGGCGTTCGTTCGATGCGGGAGAACCGGGGCCATGTGGCAACGTCGCCGTTTACCAGTTACAACTGGCACGGCAAGGGGAATTTTGCCTCTCTGGTGGATGTCGTCGTGCTGGGAGCCACGGAGGTTGATGTGCATTTCAACGCCAACGTGGTAACCCATTCGGACGGGCGTATGTTGCACGGCATCGGCGGTTGGCAGAATTGTCTGTTCAGCAAATGTACCATTCTGCCGATTCCGGCCTTTCGGGATCGTATCCCCATTATCGTGGACAAAGTCACAACGCTGGTCGGTCCGGGAGAATTGATTGACGTAATCGTGACCGAACGCGGGATTGCCATCAATCCCCGTCGGAAAGATTTGATCGCGGCCACCAAAAACAGCGGCCTGCCGATCCGGCCGATTGAAGAAATCAAGGCCGAGGTAGACGATCTGATCGGCGGTCCGCCGGCCAAACCGGAACTCACCGACGAAGTGATCGGAGTCGTAAAATGGGTTGACGGGACGGTGATTGATTCGATTTACCGGATTAAGGAGTAGGTGGCCCGGGATCGCAAAAAAAATCAGGAGGTTATTATCGTTATGTATGAAATAAACGCAAAGCGAGGAATATCATGACCATCGATACCGGAGGAAAGCCTTTTGGCGGATCAATAATGAAATTGGAAAAGGACGAAAAGCTGTACAAGATTTACCGTTTTTTCCCGAAGCAGAACCCCGGCTACCATTTCGAATACCGGATTCTGACCAAAATAAATAAGAATGGAAAACTGGAAATGGCCTCGTACAATTACAAGGTTGTTGACGGGGAAGTATCCAAGGGCAGTGTAACCCGGGTTACCGATATGGATCCGGAGGAGATGGACAGCATTGTTCAGGGAATGAAACGGAACCTGGAGGAGGTATCGCCTTCCTATCTGGAGATTATTGATTTAACGAAATATGAATCGATCGAAGAACAGGTGAAGGCGCTGCAGGAGATGGATAAGGCAAGTACGCAATATATGGATTGAAAATTGTGTCCGATCGGGGAAAAGGACATAACTCACTGAAAATGTTAATATTCGAAAGAGGAATTACCATAGAAAGAACTGTTTGTCAATGGGAAAAAAGTTAGGACGGAATGATCCCTGTTTGTGCGGAAGCGGGAAAAAGTTTAAACATTGTTGCGGAAAAACTCCTGTCCCGCAAGAGCTAACACAGGAACAATGGGAAGATTTGTATCATAGCCTGAATCAACGTTTGCTTCAGTACATAATGCAACCGGAGTTTGTCGAGGATTTTGAATCCGCCTGGGATTTATTTTGGGCCGGTGAATATCAGATTGAGGAAATGGACCAATTATCAAAGGTGGAAGCGGGGGCGTTCTTAAATTATTTGATTTTCGGATACCTGTTGTTGTCTTCAAATCGTTCCGTAATCGATCATTTTCTTGATATGTACCGCGTGGATTTAACGCTTCCGGAGAGAACGCTGCTTGATAATATGCGGAAAGCCTTTTATGGTATTTATGAAGTCCAGGAAGTACGCCCGGCACAGGGAATGAGGATTAAAAATATGTTCGACGGGATGGAACTGGAGATTAAGGAAATCTCCGGTACAAAAGATATAGTGAAATGGGATGTTATAGCCGGGTATATTTGTAAAATCGGGGATTTCCATGAATTTGCCGGAAATATAATCTTTATTCCGCGGCAAATTGTTAATTCAACACAGGCAATGCTTCTGGATGAACATCGTCAGTATGAGACGGAATATGAAGCGGCGGATTTTTCCTTGTTCCTAAAACACAATTCCTTTCTCATTAATCAGTTTGTCAGAGATTACGGGAAACACACCCCCGTTATTGTTAATAATGAAGGTGATGAGATTATTTTCTGCAAACTGTGGTATGAAATTCTGGACAGGGAAAAAGTACTGAAACGGTTTGCCAAGGATTCGATGTTCGTTTTACTCCCGGAAGAGGACGAAGAAGCCGACGATGATCATGTTCATTTCAACTGGCAACTAAAAGGTGTAGTGGCAAAACGTTTGAAGTATTCGAGCAAAGAGATCAAAGAACCTTATTCCGTTTTTGCGGATGTTATTATCAAAGATAAAACCTTAACCGTGGAATTAATGTCGGAACGACGGAAAGATGTTGCCAAAGCTTATTTGAAAAAACAATTGAGAGGTCTTATCCAACTTGAGCATGAGGAGAGTAAAAACCTTGAAGAAGTAAAAGAAGAATACATGGATGATCTGGATCAGGATCACCCCGAACGCAATGAACTTATGGAAGATCCGGAGGTGCAGGAATTTCTCACCCAACGCATGGATCATTATTATTACGATGAGTGGATTAATACCCCTATTCCGGCTTTGGATGACCTGACCCCTATCGAAGCTTATGTTGAGGCGCCTGATAAATTAGAGGATTTGCTCAAAACTTTTGAACAACAGGAGCTTCGCAATAAAAGCGGTGGCTATCATCTGGATGTGGAAAAGTTGAGAAGGCACATTGCAAAAACGGCTGAATTCGAAATAATCGATCCCCAGGATAATCTTTTTGATGAGCCAACAAAGATAATAATTAGGTATCTCACCCTGGCAATAGTGATGAGACTTAATATTGATCTGATGGAAACGGAAAGAAAGAAATTTGTGGTGGAGGAAAATTCCAACGGAATATTCCTTATTGATGATCAACCTATGATCGGCACTGTTCGGGACATCAGTAAAAATAATATTACCGTTGATATATTGGGTTTTAGCGAAGAGATTATTTCGTCAAAAGACGTATTGCATATTTTTTCACCCGAACAAAATGATGTATTTATGATACTGATAGATAATATAATGCGTAGCGTCTTACGCAGTATCGATTTTTGTATATCAAACGATCTGCAGTTGGATAGTAGGGAAGGTGACGGATTCCGCGCCATGGTCGCGCTATTGCCCGAAATCTGCAATTATATTTTCACCTTGGTGATTGAATACAGTGACACGGAAGTGATGGTCGAAATAAATGAACTCGAAGAAGATGGTCGGAAACAAACCAGGTTTATTATGAAAGAGAAAGCGCTGGAATTAGCCGAGAAAGATTTTTTCAGTGCCGTGTTGTATCCCCAGGATTTTTTCAAGCAGTCTTTAAGATTGCCAGAACAGAAAACCAAAAGGTTCGTAGACCGACTCGTGGTCTTTATAATATATATGGTTGCTTTGTGCCTGTTTTCCTTACAATACAAACGTCGGTATGATTTTGTTGATCCGCGTTTTAAGGATCTGTTTGACTTTCTCTATGATAAAAAATCGCAAGCGCTTTCCAGGGAAATAATGCCACTTTTGAAGATGTACAGGAATTGTAACCTGAAAACCGTGAAACGATTAAAGGTTTATTTCCCTCCTTCATAATGTCTCCACTTAAGAAAAGGATGCGAATCATGAAAAAAAAGGTGTTGGAACTCTGGCCTGAGATCGGTTGGATCCGGGATGAAGAATTGCGGAATAAAGTAACGGATGCCTGGGTTTACGCAATCGAACAAAGCGTATTAACACCTGAAGAACTGGATCGTATTCCTTTCTCCCTGCTTATTAAAAATTGCAATGTTTCGTTTATGAATCATAAACGTACCTGCGTGCAACTGGCGGTGGATATCGCCAAACGAATGCAAGCCAATTTTGGCGACGATATTAAAATCGATATGGATATTCTTATTGCCGGGGCAATCCTGATTGACGTGGGTAAACTGATTGAATTTGAAATTGTGGATGGAAAGCTTACAACCAGTAAAACGGGTAAAATTGTCAGACATCCTTTCAGCGGTGTCGCCATCGCCGACCGGTTCGGTTTACCGGCGGAAGTGCAACATATTATTGCCACCCATTCCAAGGAAGGCGATTTCGAACAGCGGACACTGGAATCAATTATTGTCCATCATGCCGATTTTGTTAGCTTTGAACCGTTTAAGAAGTAGAAATTAAGCTGTTTCATTATAGGGCGGTAAGAAAAAAAAAGTGCTCCCCGGAGGAGCGCAATGCAATTTTCAAATGATATTTTGCAATTTTAGTTAAGTGACTTCGGAATACATTTTAAAGACCCGTTTCGGGCTGGACGGTTTTCGACCCGGTCAACGGGAAGTTATTGACTCTTTACTGAACGGTCAATCCGTGGTGGTGACGATGCCCACCGGCAGTGGTAAATCCTTGTGCTACCAATTGCCGGCGCTCATGGTTAAGGGCATTACACTGGTTGTTTCGCCCCTCATCGCTCTGATGAAAGACCAGGTGGATGCGCTGAAGCGATTGAATATCCCGGCAACCTATATTAACAGTACCCTGTCGTGGAACGATACGCTGGAGCGGTTTGCCGATATTAAGGAAGGGAAGGTCCCCCTGGTTTATGTGGCTCCGGAGCGATTCTATTCCAACAATTTCCTGCAGTTGATTGAATCGGTGGAGGTGTCATTATTTGTGGTGGACGAAGCCCACTGTATTTCCCAATGGGGTCATGATTTCCGCCCTTCCTACTTGCGCCTTAAGGATGCGATTCGTGCCGTCGGAAATCCGCCGGTGGGAGCGTTTACCGCCACCGCGACTCCCGATGTCAGGCGTGACATCCGCAAGCAACTGAAAATGACCGACGCGGTCGAAATCGTCACCGGTTTTGACCGGCCCAACTTGAAATATGTGGCTCTTTACCTGAAAAACGACCAGGAAAAAGAGGAGGAACTGTTAAGAATATTGCCCACCATTCCGGGAACGGGAATTTTGTATGTGGGTACGAAAAAACTTGTAAACAGGCTGACAACCATCCTTGAAGCGGAAGGCTATTCGGTTACCGGGTATCACGGCGGAATGGAAAAAACGGAACGGGAGCAGGCCCAGAACGATTGGGTCACCGGTAAAAAAGCAATCATTGTCGCGACTAACGCTTTCGGAATGGGAATTGATAAACCCGATGTGCGGTTTGTTATTCACTTTACCATGCCGGGGACGATAGAGGCGTATTATCAGGAATCGGGGCGTGCCGGCCGGGACGGGGGTACGGCTTACTGTGTATCGTTTTCCAGTTACGGGGATGTGCGCCTGCAGGAGTTTTTCATCGACAATGCGCACCCGCCCCGGGAGGTGATTATTGAAATTTATGAGTTCCTGTTTTCTCTGAAACGACAGGATGTTTACCTTACTCATAAGGAAATTGCGGAAAGAATGGGTGGCCGGGTTAAGGAAATGATGATTGGTCCGGCCCTGGCCATCATGGAACGGGCGGGCCTCATGGAACGGCTGAACCGTAACGATCATTTGATGGAAATCGAGCTCCTTTCCAACACGAATGCGATGGCAAAAGTAAAACGGGACACTCATCAGGGTATTGTCTTACGTGAATTGCAGAGACTCATCCCGGATCCCGATTTGCGCGTCATGAGAGTACGGCCGGAGACGATAATTCGCGCTTGCGGACTTACGCGGGCGCAGACGAGCACAACGCTTATGAGCCTGGAGAAAAAGGGTCTGATTAAGTACAAGCCTCCTTTCCGGGGGCGGGGAGTGAGATTGACGTCCCAACGAATGCCGATCGCGAAATTGCCCATCGATTTCGATGCCATTGAGAAGCACCGTAATTACCAATTGGAACAGCTTTCCGGCATGCAAAAATATTATTTCATCAACCGCTGCCGCAGGAATTATTTATTGGAATATTTCGGCGAACCCCGTCGTTCGGAAAGTTGTCGCGGTTGCGACGTGTGCCTGCATTGGAAATCGCCGGCGGAATCGAAGGGTAAGGTGAATGCGCGTAAACGATCCGGAACCGGGGGCAAAGGCGTGCCCCAACCGGACGTGAAGAAATTGGCTCTGGACATTTTGAATTTCGCGCGGGAAGTGGACGGCGAATTTGGGGGTGGTATGCTGGCAAAAACATTGGCCGGATCCAAATCAAAACGGCTGCCGGCGAAACTGAGAAATGGGGAATGGTTTGGGAAATATGCGCATCTCACCCGGAAATACATTTCAAGCATTCTGAATAAAATGGAAAGACAGGGATATTTCCACCGCACGCAACATAAGTACCCTACCTTACTGTTGTCTGAACAGGGGAAGGAGGTTTTGTCCGGGGATCGACCCCTGGCCGATCTGGAAGACAACGATGTGGCGGAAAAAAGTCTTTCCGATACGACTATAAAACCGGTTGTAAAGATGCAGCCGGGCCGGTTCGGAGATTCATTTGACAGGAGTTTATTCGAGCATCTGAAAACCCTGCGGCGGACGTTATCCAACGGCAGGCCGGCCTACACGGTATTTCCGGACGAGGTCTTGAAAGATATGTGCCGTTATTATCCAAGAACGATGGAGGAATTTGCCGCTCTCAAAGGGGTCGGAAAAGCAAAACTTGCGAAATACGGAGATTTATTTACTCACGCGATTAAGGAATATATAGCCGGAATTCCCAAGAACGGCATCTGAAGAATAAAACCGGTCAACCCATCTCCCGCTCATTTTCGTTTTGGAGAAAAATAACATTTCGGCTTAAAGTTCGACAATGATTTCGCTGTGTCTTTTTTGAGGAACTAAGTAAACCCGGGATAATCATATGGCCATAGATCCAAGAAAACGCCAGAAGAAATTGGCAAAGCGGGCAAAAAAGCAAAAAGCCAAAGCAAAACGACTCAGGCAAAAAGCTGCCCCCCGGTATGGTATCGGGCAAATTTCGCAAGCGCCGATTCAGGATATCATTATTGACAGGAATTTATTTGACAAGGGCCTGGGCCATGTGGTCATGAGCAGGAATCTGGGACATGGTTTCATGGCCTTGTCGATGTTTCTGGTGGATATGTATTGTCTGGGTGTAAAAAACGCGGCTTTTTTAAGATTGACGTTACCGGATTACAGCGATGCCATGGTCCGGTATGAAATGATACAATCGGTTGATTCGGTTTCTCCCGCCTGTGCCCGCAAGTTGGTGGAAGGGGCGGTGAATTATGCCCGGGAACTCGGTTTCCCACCGCACAAGGATTACCTGAAAGCGCATCGGATATTCGGCGATATACGCGTGGAGGATTGCGATGTGGAATTCGAATATGGTTACAATGGAAAACCTATGTTTATAAGCGGTCCTTATGATTCTCCGGCCAAATGCAAACAAATCATCAACAAACTGACCAAGCGGCTCGGACCCGATGGATTTACATCTTCAACGGGAGACCCGGATCTTGATATTTTTCCCTGAAATTGGACAACGATCCGTGAATTACATTTTTTGTTAAAGGATCCACCCCCGACCCCGGTTCACCGGTTACCGGTAGCGCATTTACCTTCCTGAATTGTCCCTCGTGTTGCGAAAAAGAAACCGTAAAAATTCCGGGCCGAGACGCATCCGTACCGCCGATGGGTTGTTCAAACTTTCCTATTCTCCGGCGGCGATCAATCGCAAGACGAAAATGATCTACAACAAAATCCTTTCCCGGTCGCGTTTCCTGGACAGCGGAAATTTTACCCGTATTGATATTTCCGATTTACAGATTCTGTTCGAGTTGTACGATCATTATTTCTTTAACGACTATTTCAATAAGAATCATGGTGATCGGATTTCCTTTCGTTTGTCCAAACGGATGACAAAAGCGGGAGGAAAAACCTCATATTGGAAGCAGTCCGAAACATTTGAAATCTGTTTGTCCACAACCCTGATCTTTCAGACCTTTGGGGACATTTCGCGGAAAGTGATGGTGAGCGGAATTCCCTGCAGCGACCGCCTGGAAGCGGTCATGCGTATTATGGAACATGAAATCATTCATTTACTGGAACTGGTTGTGCAGGGGAAATCCGGTTGTTCCCAACCGCAATTTAAAAAGCTCAGTAAATCCGTTTTTAATCATAACGGTGTAACGCACGATCTGGTGACTCCGGCAGAGAAAGCTCATAAAAAGTATAACCTGAAAGTTGGCGATTCGGTCGTTTTTGATTTTGAAGGTAAAACCCTTATGGGTAAAATTCACCGTATCACCAAACGGGCAACCGTAATGGTGGAAAACGAACGTGGCGGCTTTATCGATAGACAAGGGAAACGATATGCCAAATATTATATTCCTTTGCCGTGGTTGCGATCGACAAATAACAAATGATTATTTTCAACAAGTGTGTGGTGCGTGTCCGGCCGGAAAATCTTACGTCGAAATGGTAAATAATCCGTGCCGCCAGCGTAAAATTCCAAACTTCATTACCATCAAATATGCGCATTAGCCAGGAAACCGTCTATCCTTCTGAAAAAGGAATTTTCCGATGAACTTCATGCATGGAAATTGCTTATGCCTCAGAATCTAACGGAAAAAATCGCCCAAAAATATGCCGTGGGAATCCCCGCCGGACGGGAGATTCATGCCGGTGATTTCATTTCCATCCGTCCGGAACATATCCTTACCCATGACAACACCGGAGCGGTGATGGGTAAGTTCCGGGCCGTGGGGGCCCGCCGGATGGCAAATCCCCGCCAACCTATGTTCGCCCTGGATCATAACGTCCAGGACAAAAGCGAAGCCAATTTGAAAAAATATGCCGCCATCGAGTCCTTCGCCCGGGAGATGGGTGTGGACTTTTACCCCGCCGGCAGGGGGATCGGTCATCAGATTATGGTTGAGGAAGGATACGCTTTTCCGGGAACAATGGCTGTCGCTTCCGACAGCCATGCCAACATGTACGGGGGACTGGGATGTTTGGGGACGCCGATTGTGCGGACCGATGCCGCGGCCATCTGGGCCACGGGACAAACCTGGTGGCAGGTCCCGCCGGTGGCGAAGGTGATCCTGACGGGCCGTCTGCAACCCGGGGTTACCGGGAAAGACGTTATCATCACCCTGGCCGGATTTTTTCATAACGATGAAGTGTTGAATCACGCGCTGGAATTTACAGGGGACGGGGTCGGACAGCTTTCGATAAACGATCGGCTCACAATTGCAAACATGACCACTGAGTGGGGAGCATTGGTCGGATTATTTCCCATCGATGAGAAAACGCTGGACTGGCTTAACGCCCGGATAGAATTCGTCAATTCACGTGGACCTGCCGGTGTTCCGTCGGACGCGGACGGGAAAGGCGAACATCCACGATTAAACCGGGAGCGGTTACGACAATTGTCCGGGAATTTGCCGGCAGCGGATGAGAACGCCTATTATTCAAAAGAATTAACTCTCGATTTGTCGTCCGTTCGCCCGCACGTGTCGGGCCCCGGGAATGTAAAGACGATGACCAGTGTGGCCGAAATGGACCGCCGGAACGTCAAAATCCAGAAGGCGTATCTGGTGTCCTGTGTGAACAGTCGGGTGGATGATTTGGCCGCCGCCGCCCGGGTCGTGAAAGGGAAAAAGGTTGCGCCCGGAGTGGAGTTCTATTTTGCCGCGGCCTCCGCCGAAGTTCAGGCGGAAAGTGAAAAGCGGGGTGATTGGCAATTGTTACTGGAAGCCGGAGCGATTGCATTGCCGCCGGGGTGTGGTCCCTGTATTGGTCTGGGAAAAGGATTGTTGCAGGCCGGGGAAGTCGGTATTTCCGCCACGAACCGGAATTTCAAGGGCCGCATGGGATCGCCGGAGGCGGAAGCTTATCTGGCATCGCCGGCGGTGGTGGCCGCGTCGGCCATAGCCGGGAAAATAACCGGCCCCGTTCCTTATGAAGCGGTTCCTGTTGCGGCCTCGATAAAATTACAACCGGAGCAGGACGGCAAATCCGAACCGGTTTCCTTGCTGGACGGATTCCCGACGACGGTGGAAGGGGAATTGATTTTCTGTCCCCAGGACAATTTGAACACGGATGGCATTTACCCGGGGAAATACACTTACCTTGATGACTTTACGCCCGAGCAACAGGCACAAGTCGTAATGGAGAATTACGATCCGGAGTTTAAGACGCTTGTAAAAACGGGGGATATTTTGGCGGGCGGATTTAATTTCGGGACCGGTAGTTCCCGGGAGCAGGCGGCCACGGCCTTAAAGTACCGGGGAATACAATTGGTGTTGGCGGGTTCATTCAGCCAAACGTACAAGCGGAATGCTTTGAACAACGGGTTCCTGGTGTTGGAAGTCCCGGAATTAATAAAAGTCTTAAAGCAACAATTCGGAACCGACAAACCAACCATTCGCACGGGCGTGCGGGCGAAGATTGATTTTTCACAAGGGCGGATCGTAGTGAACGATCGGACTTTTTCCCTGCGGACGCCGGGACCGGCGGCTCAGGAATTGATTATTGCCGGTGGGCTCGAGGCCTGGGTTCAACAACGGATCAGGGAATAGATATTCGGGAAAAAGCGAATGAGCGGAAAGTCCTGGTAATACAGGTTTGCGAAAATAAAAATTTATGCAAAGACCAAGAAATTGAAGCGGCGTCGGTTTATTAAGACCGGCATTCTGGCTCCGTTCGCGGTTGCTTCGGCCGCGCCCGATATGCGTGGGGTAAAAAGAGCGATCGGCAACCCCCTGGTGATTTCCACCTGGAAACACGGTTTGGCGGCTAACGAAACGGCCATGAGAATACTGCAAAACGGCGGCTCGTGTCTCGATGCCGTGGAAGCCGGCGCGCGGGTCCCCGAGGCCGATCCGACGGTGAGTTCGGTAGGATACGGCGGCATACCGGATCGGGATGGTCATGTTACTCTGGATGCCAGTATCATGGACGCGGACGGAAATGCCGGAGCGGTGGCTTTTCTGGAAGGGATCAAACATCCGGTTTCCGTCGCCCGCCTGGTTATGGAGAAAACAAAACATGTTATGCTGGTTGGGGAAGGCGCGAAAAAGTTTGCCCTGGCTCAGGGATTTAAAGAAGAGAATCTGCTTACGGAAGAAGCCCGGCGGACATGGTTGAAAAAGAATAAAAAGTCAGTGTTCCCCGGTGAAACTCCGAACGGAAAATCCCATGACACGATTGCCATACTGGCCCAGGACAAGGACGGGAAACTGGCCGGGGCCTGTACCACCAGTGGGTGGGGAAATAAAATGCGCGGGCGCGTTGGTGACAGCCCCATCATCGGCGCCGGACTTTATGTGGATAACGACGTGGGCGCCGCCGGGGCCACCGGCCTGGGAGAAGAAGTCATAAAGACCGTGGGCAGTTTTTTGGTTGTGGAACTCATGCGGCAGGGATATGAACCCGATGAAGCCTGCCTGGAGGCGTTGCAACGCATTCTGCACCGACACCGGAATACCGTCAGGTTCAGCGTGGCTTACATCGCGTTGCGAAAAGACGGGAAAACAGGATCCGCTTCAATCCTGAATGGCTTCAAATATGCTCTCTATCGGGATGGTAAAAACATTCTGCAGCCCACGGAGGGGATCATAAAATAATTCAGCCGGTGATAATCGGTTACCGGCGATTATTGGAAATCCGGTTCGGGTCCCCAATAATCGCGGTCTAACGTTCGAAACAAATAAAGACTGAGGGTTTAAATGGCAAAATATAAGATCGCGTGGCTCCCCGGCGACGGGGTGGGACATGAAGTAATGGAATGCGCCAAAATCGTACTGGATCGGTTGGATTTCGATGCGGAGTACATACCCGGCGATATCGGCTGGGAATTCTGGCGGCATGAAGGCGACGCCCTTCCGCAAAGAACAATCGATATGATGAAAACCACCGATTGCGCCTTGTTCGGGGCCATCACTTCCAAGCCCAAGGAAGAAGCGGCCGAGGAGTTGGACCCGGAGCTGCGGGATAAGGGTTATGTTTATTTTTCCCCGATTGTCCGGTTGCGGCAACTTTTTAATCTGCATACCAATTTGCGGCCCTGTAAAGCGTATCCGGGGAATCCGTTGAACTACAAGGATAATATCGATATTGTTATTTTCCGTGAAAACACGGAAGGAATGTACGGCGGGGTTGAGTTCTTCCCCCTTCCGAAAGAGGTGTTTGATGTTTTGGACCGCAACCATCCCAAGATGGGTAAATTTGGAAAATTCGGGTTGGAGAACATTGCCCTCTCGACGCGAATCATGACCCGGCAGGGTTGCGAGAACATCGTAACCCAGGCTTTTAAATATGCGCGGAAATACGGATACCCGTCGGTTACGGTGGTGGATAAACCCAACGTACTGCGGGAAACCGGCGGACTCATGATCCGCACCGCCCGTAAAGTGGCCAAACAATTTCCGGAGATTGAATTGTGGGAAACGAACATCGACGCCCAGGTGATGTGGTTGGTGAAGAACCCGGAAGATTACGGGGTGATCGTGGCGGAAAATATGTTCGGTGATATTTTGTCCGATTTGGCGGCCCAGTTGATCGGGGGACTTGGTTTTGCCTGTTCGGCCAACATCGGTGATGAGTACGCGGTATTTGAGCCCACCCACGGTTCGGCGCCGAAATACTTTGGTCAAAACAAAGTGAACCCTATCGCCATGATCCTCACGACCAAAATGATGCTGGATTGGCTGGGGGAAACCGAAAAGGCGGGCGCCGTTGAGCGGGCCGTGGCCGAGGTGATCGCAGAGCGGAAAGTAGGGACCTACGACGTGGGGTTGAACAACACGAATATCGAGGTGGCCGAGGCGATCGCCGCGAAGCTCTAGGAAAATCACAAATCGACAGGAACGGTTGATCCCGATCGACAACAAATAGGATTGCCGTTCCCAATCGTAACGTGCTTTTTTTAATTCGGGGGTTAAATGGAGAGAAATAATGGAAAAGACCATTTCACGAATTATGGCCGAGTTTGCCGTGAATCTTCAGTTCGAGGACCTTCCCGAAGACGTAATCCACGAAGCTAAACGTTATTTATACGATTCCATCGGCTGTGCGTACGGCAGCATGGAAACGCCGGACGTGAATGCGATTTTAAGCATTTACCGGGAAATGGGGGGGCGTGAAGAAGCCACGGTTATTGGTTTCGGCGATGAATTGCCGGCCGTGAATACGGCGTTGATTAATTCCCTGATGATCCGGGCCCTGGACTTTAACGATATTTATTGGAAAGAAGACCCCAGCCACCCCAGCGATATAATCCCCGCCGCCCTGGCGATGGGAGAAAAAACGGACGCCTCCATGAAAGCGGTGATTGTCGCCATTGTTCTGGCTTATGAGTTTGAACAACGCCTGTGCGAATTCGCCAAACCGGGCGTTCGGGAAAGAAAATGGCACCACGCCACCCTGACCCAGTTCGTTTCCCCCATCGTGGCCGGAAAAATGTTGGGTTTGAATGTTGATCAAATGGTTAACGCCGTCGGAATCAACGGGTGTCATAACCATACTATTGGTTGTCCCACCGCCGGTAAGCTGACGATGATGAAAAACACGGTGGATCCCATGGCCGTTCAGACCGGCGTGTTTGCCGCTTTAATGGCACAAAAGGGTTATACCGGAACGGAAGCCGTATTCGAAGGGAAGGAAGGCTTGATGGACGTGTTCGGCCCGGCCTGGGAACCGGGAATCCTGACCGACGGATTAGGAGAAAATTGGCGAATACTTCAATGCTCCATGAAAGCTTTTCCCACCGAAGCGTTAACCCATACCCACATCACGGCAACACTCAAAGCGGTAATCGAAAACGACATTAAACCGGAAGCGATTGAGAAAGTGGTGGTAACCACCATCGCACGGGCCTGCGATATTCTGTTCGATCCCCATAAATACGAACCGGATTCCCGGGAGACGGCCGATCACAGTCTCCCGTATTGTCTGGCACGGGCAATATTGGACCGTAAGATCACGACGCAAACTTTTGAGGATGAAAAAATCAATGATCCGAAACTGAAAGCGATCATTCATCGCATTAAAGGGGAAGCCAGCGTCGAATTCGAGCGGATGTTTCCCGCGAAACAACCTTCCCGGGTGACGATCCACACGAAAGACGGCAATGAATATTCGGTATACCTGGAATACCCGAAAGGCGATCCGCGGGAACCGATGACGATGGAAGACCTGGAGACTAAGTTTAATTCCCTGGCGGGCGGGAAAATCGCAAAAAAAGATCTGGGCGAACTGAAGGAAATGATCTTTAGTTGTGAGGATATTTCGGCGCGCGATTTCATGGGCCAATTGGTAATCATTGACTGATGAATTGTTTTTTGGAAACGGTTTCCAGTGGCCAGTCCTGATTCACGCCATCCGGCGTTCAAATTAGGTTTTATTTGGACGGCTCTTCTAATCGCCCTGTTGGGCGGTTTCGCCATGGGCGCTCACGTGGCCTATATCGTCGGTTTCGGGTATTTGCCGGGGAAGAGTTATTATGTCCTGATCCAGACCCACGGCCACTTGCAATTGCTCGGCTGGACGGGTCTGTTTATTATCGGTATGAGTCTGTATTTCTTCCCCCGCATGTCCCATAGTCCGGTCGGCGCGGGTAAACAAAATCTCATTCTTGGTTTGCTGGGCACGGGCTTGGTCCTGAGATTTGTCATTCATAACATAATCCCCTACGTAATCCTGACGGCCTGGTTCAAACCGTTGAATTGGGTCCTCTTTTTATCCGGAATCATGGAATGGCTGGGGGTAATGATCTATGTTGTTGCGCTTCTGAAATCCATGCTGAACCAGGCCGGCGGCGCCCGGTTAAAATTGAAAAAAATCAGGCCTTTGCTCGTGATGACGTTTGCCGGTTGGATTATTTACACGACGGTCCAGGTAATACTGCTTTTCAGAATGGCCCGGGGTGGAGAGATCGTATTGGACAGTTACCAAAACACGCTTTCCGTCACGGCCTTCGTTTATCTGGTACTACTACCCGTTTGTTTCGCGGTTTCGATCCGAACATTTCCGTTGTATTTACGGTTGCCGGCGGTTCACTGGCCGATTCCGGTTTTTGCCGGTATTTATTTTGTTTCGGTTGTGCTGCAACTGAGTTGGTTCTTTCAACCCCTGGTTTTCACCGGAATAATCCTGAAAAATATTTTGATCCTCTGGTTTGTATGGAAGCTGGACATTTTCACCAGATTTAAACGACCCTGGACCTTTTTTCGGAAAGTGCCGCCGGTTGTTCACCGAAAAACGACGCGGGATAAATACCCGGATTACGGTGAGTGGGGCCGGTTTGAGTTGTTGATTTATTCCGCTTATTTCTGGCTGACGGTGGGAGCGATCCTGGAGCTGACGGTGGGTATTTCGGCCGTTATTAACGAATCAATTTACATAAGCGCTGATGCTATCAGGCACCTGGTTGTCCTTGGCTTTGTTAGTCTCCTTATCTTCGGAATGGCCCCGCGCATGATTCCCGGTTTTATTCATGTTAAAAAAATCGCTTACCCGGGACTGGTCAC
>JAADGP010000124.1 GCA_013152315.1 FCB group bacterium | reverse complement strand
AGTTTATCAATGAAAAACATTCTGGTTGTAACCGAACATCTAAAAGGGGAATTCCAGGAAATCACCTTTGAAATGCTGGGCAAGGGCCGGGAATTGGCCGCCGATTTAGGGGGGCAATGCATTGCCTTGGTATTTGGAAATATGAAGTCGAAAGCCGATTTGTTAGGCGCTGCCGACCGGGTCGTTTCCATCGGTGGAAACGACGATTATAATCCGGAAACCTGCACGGCCGCGGTAAAAGCGGTTGTGCGGGCCAAAACTCCGGCCGTTGTTTTGGTTGGCAATACATCCATGGGGATGGATATTGCGGCGCCGTTGGGAACCGCACTGGCTATTCCGGTTGTCGCCTATTGTAACGATCTGAAAGCGCAAGGCGATTCTCTCATTATTACCAGTCAACAGTATGGTGGAAAAATAAATGTTGAAACGGTGACACCCCCTCCCGTTGTCATTTCCATTTTGCCCGGTTCTTTTAACCCGGAGAAAGGACAAATACCCGGTTCGCCGGAAGTGGAGGATTTTCCGGTTGAAATCGGTGCCGGTAAAGTGCGTTTTAAAAAATTGATTGAACCCGAAGCCGCGGAGGTGGATATCACACAAAGTGAAATCCTGGTGGCCATCGGTCGCGGGATCGGGAACCGGGACAATATTGAAATCGCCCGGGAATTGGCAAGAGCATTGGGGGCGGACATTGCCTGTTCGCGGCCCCTGGTCGATGCCGGCTGGTTGCCGAAAGCGCACCAGGTAGGTAAATCGGGAATGAAAGTAAAACCTAGGGTATACCTGGCACTGGGGATTTCCGGGGCCCCCGAACATGTGGAAGGAATGAAAAACGCGGCGACGATTATTGCCGTTAATACCGATAAAAACGCCCCGATTTTTGATGTCGCTCATTATGGAATGGTGGATGACCTGTTCGCTGTCTGTGAAGAATTGATCAACGAATTGAAATAGATGTCAAACCGGTTACGCCAGGGGATTTACCAAAACATTTCCTTTTAATTAACGAATAAAGGAGTAGTCATGAAAAAGAACATGGGAACGCTTGACCGAGGAATTCGTGTGTTGTTGGCGGTTGTTGTTGCGATATTGTATTTTGCAGGTCAGATAAGTGGACTGGCGGCGATCATTCTGGGAATCGTGGCTGTAATTTTCCTCGTGACCAGCGCTATCGGGTTTTGTCCACTTTACAGCCTGTTAAAACTGAATACCGTGAGAAACCAGGAGGACTAGACAGTCCGCCGACCGGTTGAAAACACCGGTTGAAATTACGAAAACGCCAGCCGCGTTTCTCAGCGGGACAGATGTTTTCCGTCCGCTGACTCACTCCTTCCGGAGAAAGGATAATCGATGTTATCAGCAACCGAACAGGTGATATTTGTCATCCTTGTTATTGTCTGCCTGGAATTTGCCGTCCGGGGTTTCACCCGGATGGCAAAGATCGTCGGCCGCGGGCAACCGTCTTCGCGGTCCGATCATCCGGCAGGCCGGTTTGTCGGGGCCTTGGTGGATATCGTTTTACAGAAACCGATTTTTAAAACCCGTCCCCTGGTAAGTTTTTTCCATTCCTTTCTTTTTTTTGGGTTCATTTTCTATTTGTTGGTGAATGTAAATGATCTCCTGGCAGCCTATGTCCCGGGGCGGTCGACAATCGGCAGTTCCTATCTGCCGGTCAAAATCTTTAACCTTTTTGCCGATCTTTTCAGTGTATTGGTTTTGATGGGGATGATTTTTTTCCTGGTCCGTCGTTTTATTGGCCGACCGAAGTCATTTACATTTAATGAAAATGTAAAATTGCATGACAAGGTTGTCGGCGGTGGAATAAAAAGAGATTCCCTGATTGTAGGCCTATTCATTCTGCTGCATGTCGGTTCACGCTGGTTTGGAACCATTTTTCGTCTGGCGGAGCAAGGGCACGGCGATCCGTGGTTGCCTACCGCCAGTGCGGTGGCTCCTGCCTTTTATGGTTGGTCCGGAATCGAAACCGGTATCCATGTTGCCTGGTGGATAACCATGGGTTCGGTCGCCCTTTTTCTTCCTTATTTTCCCCGCAGTAAACACCTTCACTTGCTGATCGCCCCGTTAAACCTGGCGCTCGAACGGCGGACCCCCGGCCTGTCGGATGCCGTGGGCACCACTACCGCGCCGGGAGCCGCGAAACTCACCGATCTTCCCTGGCCGCAGATCCTCGATTCCTGTGCCTGTATCATGTGTTTCCGCTGCCAGGAAGTGTGCCCCGCCCATGGCTCCGGTACGCCGCTTAGCCCCTCGGCGCTGGAGATCAATAAACGATATTTCATTAATGAAAACGCCGAAAAGCTGGCCTACGGTGGGGAACAACCGGGACTTCTGGAATATGCCGTTTCCGGAGACGGGGTCTGGTCGTGTACGACATGTTACGCCTGCGTGTGGATTTGCCCCGTCGGCAATGAACCGATGACGGATATCGTCGAGTTACGTCGAAACCTGGTTTTCGACGGCGAATTGCCGGACGAATTGGCCGGCGTTTTACGCAATCTTGATGAACAGGGGAATTCCTTCGGTGAGTCCGCCCGTAAACGGGACCGGTGGACCGAAAAATTGGATTTCAAAATCAAAAATGCCTCCCGGGAACCGGTTACCTATTTATGGTACGTTGGTGATTTCGCATCGTACAATCAAAGTTGCCAGGCAACCACAATAAAGGTTGCCCGTGTGTTGCAGGCGGCAAAAGTGGATTTCGGGATTTTGGGGAGAAATGAAAAGTCAGCCGGGAATGATGTCCGCCGGGCCGGTGAAGAGGGTCTGTTTGAAGTTCTGGCCGAAAAAAATATTCAAACTCTCAGTAAGTGTGATTTCAGGGAAATCCTGACTACCGATCCACATACTTTTAACACGTTGAAAAATGAATATCCCCGGCAGGGCGGCGAATTTAAAGTCAAACATTATTCAACACTGCTGTTGGAATTAATCCGCAGCGGACGGATTCGGTTAAGCCGGAAACTGAATATTACCGCTACTTATCACGACCCGTGTTATTTGGGACGCTACAATGGAATCTTTGACGATCCGCGGGAGGTGATGCGATTGTGTGGAGTACGTTTG
>JAADGP010000116.1 GCA_013152315.1 FCB group bacterium | reverse complement strand
CTTCAGGCACCATCGCTTTCGGTTTCCCGATCAAGAATAACTTCCGTGGATAAATGTTTATACCAACTGTGATAAAGACCAAACGACAAGGCAATGAAAGCCACGCCCAACATTAATACGTTATCCCAGGTTTTAAACATGATACTCATCATGAACAGGAAAAACACGATTTGCCAGGGCACGGCAAGGAAGGTTGAAAATATATCGCGGCGATTTTCGGCGTCGACGGCCTGGATTTCATCGGGATGCAGTTTGGCCTTAAACCGCCGCCAGGACCCAAACGGCCGCGTGCGATTGTAAAATTCCTTCAATGTTGCTTCGTCGGTAGGTTTGGTAAAGAACGTTCCCAGGATTGTACCCAGAAGCGAGGCGGTGGAAGAAACGGCAAACATGGCGTACTCCGTGGTGCCCTCCGGAGCGACGGCCCTGAAAATAATTGCCGCAATCATTCCCGCCAGCGTGCCGATCGCGAATCCCCAACCATTCATTCGTGACCAATACCAGCGCAATAACATGGGGATTAACATACCGGAACCGATACTCATGGTAATCCAGCCCCAGATGGCATTGATGTTCTTAAAGACCAGCATGAGCGCCAGTCCCGTCACAACAATCAAAATGGAAGCTCCGTAACTATGGAACATTAGTTGTCGATTGGAGGCCTTGGGATTGATATATAGTTGGTAGATATCCTTAACCCAGTAAGCCGCGCCGGCATTCACAGTGGAATCGAAGGTGGACATCCCCGCCGCCATCAAACCGGCTACCATAAAGCCCTTAACCCCGATCGGCAGTGTTTCCACGACCGTCGGGAGAACCAATTCCGGATCCGTAATTTTGGTACCCAGAGAAATACCGATGATAGCTATGGCGCCGATGAAAACCCAGCGAAAGGACAACAGGAATACCCAAAAAGCGCTTAACAGACCCGCTTCGCGATCGTTTTTCGCGGCAAAAAACCGTTGCAACATGTAATTGCCGGTACCCCCGGAACCTTCCAGGATGACTTTTAGCATGTAGAACATGATCGCTACACCGAAGAGATTGTAGATGGAGTATTGCGACGCGGCGTCAATATCCAGCCGGGCGGCGGGGAAAATGGCGGACCATTCCTTAAAGGTAGTGGGGAAACGCTGAAATGTCCCATCGAACAAGGGCAAGGAAACGGTGAACTCCTCCGGTACCGTTATTGAAAAGGCCTTTATTGCCATGAAAATAATAGCGGAAAAGATCAATATCCCCTGGAAAACATCGGTCCAGACCACGCCGTAAAGTCCCGAGGCAACCGTGTAAATCATTGCCACGGCAATCAGGAGGGTCGCGGCCCAGAATTCCGAAGGCAACCCCAGATAATTATGAATACCCAGGAACGAGTCCAAAAATTTTCCGCCGCCCAAAGCGAAGTAGGTAACCATGGCAATGGTCATAATAATGGATCCGATAGCCGCAATTAAACGAGCCGCCTGTCCCGCTGTCCCGGCGCCGAAACGCAACTCCATCCACTCCGCCAGGGTCATGGCATTCGAACGTCGGTTCCACTTCCCCATGAAAATCATGAGAAAAGCCATAATCAGTGTCACACCTCCGCGAATTTCAATGTAAAATCCCTTGGCGCCCAGGGCGTATATGAGCGCCGCGATAATCATCGTGCCACTGATATCAAGATTTGATGACATCCCCGAGGAGGCCAGCGCCCACCACGGTATATCCCTGTTTCCTAAAAAATAAGAATCAATCCCCTGCGAGGCTTTGCGCTGTAAATATAAGCCGATTAAAACAATTGCCACGAGATAGGCAACAATTATAACATAATCTATTCCGTGCATCATTTACCTCCTTATTGGTTCACAAAACGGTGTCGTCCGGAATAATCGCCCCTTTCGGGACCACAATGATTCCTTCCTTGATGGTATAAAAATCACCTTCGGCTTCCCGGATATTGTCACGATTTACCAAACGTACCCGTTTCCCGACCCTGACGTTTTTGTCCAGGATTACATTTTCCAAAATCGAATCCTCGCCCACGCCCAGGGGTGGATATATGCCGTCTTCCTCCGATTCGTAATAATCAGCTCCCATTTGGTACACTCTTTTCATTTCGACACCGTTACGTACGACGCTACGGATTCCAAGAATCGAGTTTCGAATCCTGCTCCTGCCGATGATACAACCTTCACTGATCAGGGACTGAAAAATTCTCGCGCCGCTGATTTTTGAACCCGGCAAGAAACGCGGATGGGTATACAATTTGTTCGAAGCGTCGTAAAAAGAAAATGCCGGTTTGGGTTTTGTCAGTGAAATGTTGGCCTTAAAAAAGGCTCCGACCGTCCCGATATCTTCCCAGTAGCCCTTGAAACGAAACGCCATGGTGCGGTATTCCCGAATAGCCCGGGGTATGATATTATTCCCGAAATCATTGCCTTCCGTTTGCAGAGCCTCCCGCAGAATTTCCTTATTGAAAATGTAAATCCCCATCGAAGCCAACACCTTTTTGGGACGTGACGTACTCTGTGGATCTTCGAACAGGGAACTCGGCGATTCCGGTTTTTCAACAAAATCGGTTATTCTACCGCTCTTATTTACTCTCAACAGACCAAACTCGGATGCGATCGCCACCGGTATTGGTTTCACCGCTACCGAAATGTCCGCTTTCTTATCCAAATGCGACTGAAAAAATTCCCGGTAATTCATCTTGTACAGATGGTCACCGGCGAGAATAATATAATGGGTAGCCGGAAGGTGTTCAAAATGATCCCAATAAGATCGCACCGCGTCGGCGGTTCCCTGAAACCAATCCTTTTTGGTCCTGGTTTGCTGAGCCGCCAGGATTTCGATATTGCCATCTGAAAAAATATCGAATTTATAGGTTTGGAAAATATGATTGTGGAGAGAAGAGGTGTTAAACTGCGTCAGAATGTGAATGCGTTTGATACCGGAATTAATGCAGTTACTGACCGAAATATCGATGAGTCGATATTTACCTCCGATCTGAACAGCCGGCTTGGCCCGCATTTGCGTGAGCGGCCAGAGCCGATTGCCACGTCCCCCTCCCAGGATAATCGCTTCCAGACGATTACGATACTTCATATTCCAAATCCTCCTCTATAAGTGTCCGATATAATCGAAGGTATTCACGCGCTGAACGGTACCATGAAAAATCAGCTTCCATGGCTTGCCGCATCAA
>JAADGP010000010.1 GCA_013152315.1 FCB group bacterium | reverse complement strand
AAGCCGAATATGACGGATTTGGTTGGTTCAGAAAGGAATTTACGATTGACCGGAAATCAACGGACAAGCGGCTGGCGTTGGTTTTCGAAACGGTGGATGATAATGCGGACGTTTGGCTTAATGGGAAACGAGTTGGTTCTCACAGGGGCTACGGCGAATTGTTTTGGTTTGATGTAACCGATTTTATTAAAACAGGAGCAAAGAATATCCTGACCGTCCGTATTGAAGATACCGGCGGTCCCGGAGGGATAAACGGGAGTGTTTATATGGTTTGGTTCGGCGAGGAAAAAGATTTTCTCAAATCACCGTTGGCGGAGTTAACGGCAGTGAAATCTCCCGATTGGGTTCGGGAGGCGATCCTTTATGAAATATTTGTCCGGGATTTCTCCGAAGAGGGGACCTTTAACGGTGTTGTTGACCGTTTGGACGATTTGAAGGAGTTGGGAATCGATTGTATCTGGCTGATGCCGATTCACCCGGTCGGCAAAGAAAAGCGCAAGGGGGAATGGGGCAGTCCTTACTCGGTTGTGGATTATTATTCGGTAACACCTGATTTCGGTACCCTGGAAGATTTTCGAAATTTGGTGCAAGAAACCCATCGGCGCGGTATGAAGATCATTCTTGATATGGTTCTGAATCATTCCGCCTGGGACAGTCCCCTGTTAACGCAGCATCCGGATTGGTACACCCGTAATGAGCAGGGCGAAGTGATTTCTCCCAATAAAGACTGGAGTGACGTCGCCGACTTCAATTACGATTCGCAGGAATTGCGGAAATATATGGTGGATATGCTGTTGTACTGGGTTCGGGATTTCGATGTGGACGGTTTCCGGTTTGATGTGGCTGAACTGGTCCCCCTGGATTTTTGGGAAAAAGCCCGAACCGCGGTAAGGGAAGTCAAACCGGAAATCCTGTTTTTGGCGGAAGGGGACGATCCCAAGCTCCATCTCAGCGCCTTTGACCTCACCTACAGTTGGAATGTTTGGAGTTACGTATTGGATGTGTGCAATGAACGTAAAACCGCCGACAATTTGAAGCGAATGCTCATTAACGAAACCTATCGTTATCCCCGAAATTCATTGCGGATGCGCTTCGTGGAAAACCACGATAAACGGCGGGTGGCTTCCGAGATCCCCCGGGAAACCCTTGAGCTGGCCCACGCCTTCATTTATACGATTCCCGGTGTTCCGCTCCTCTACAACGGGGAAGAGGTTGCCCTTACCCACCGCCTGGAATTGTTTGATAAGGATCCCATAAAATGGAATAAGGGCGAAAATGAATTCCGGGAGTTCATGGTCAGATTGGGACAGTTAAAACATTCAAATCCGGATCTGTCCGCCCTTGATTGGGAATTTATTGATCAATCCTTTCCTTCCGGTGTAATTGGTTGGAAGAGGGGAGCTTCAACCCTGTGTTTCGCCAATTTCAGTGCGAAACCGGTGGAATTCGTTTTTCAAAAAGAGAATTCGGCTTCTTTTAAAGTCGAATTCGCTGTTAAGAACCCACCACAAGTTCGGGACAATGCCGGACAAATATTAATAACATTACAACCATGGGACCTTGTGGTAGTTAGGGAAAACTGAAATGCGGGACGATACCCGCATTTGAGGGAAACCGGATTAGAATTTTAACAATTGATTCCCGAGGAGATGTTTACAATACATCCTGATTGCATTGGAACCGGTCCAAAAGCCGTACGCTATTTCCGTGGATATTTTTTAATCCTGATAGCTTCCGCTCTTTCGGCCCAGGTTGTTTATTGGGAACCGGAGCACCCCGTACAGGGTGGCTCAGTTTCCATCTATTATGATGTAATCGCCGGCACCTTGCCCGATAACACCAATCAGGTTTCCATCCACCTTGGATACAACAACTGGCAGGACGTTGTTGACGAACCCATGACTTATACCGGTAGGGGCGGGTGGTGGCGGTTTGACTGGCATATTCCCGAGCATGTTACGGTCATTGATTTTGTTTTTCAGGACGGGCAGGGGAATTGGGACAACAATGGCGGTGTCGGGGTGGATTGGCACATCCCTGTTTATGAGTTGGGACTGACGGCGATTATTATTGAACCGGAGGTCGATCTGTCTTTTGGCGAACCACGGCGTTCGCCGGTTTTTACCAATATTGATGATACCGTTCGGGTAATGGCGTCGGCTGTTGCGGAAGGAACACAAACGACTTTTCTCGAACTACAGGTAGCCGGCCGGGTTGTCGCCCGGGATTCCTCCGATACTTTGGTCTACGATTTTGTTGCCGAAAACTACGGTGTCGGCTCCTGGGATATCTCCGTCCTGGTCCAGGATACTTCAGGTATAACAGATGAGACCGTGTTTGTCATTATGGTTAATCCGCTCATCGTCGACAGACCGCCGCCATCCGGGGTTTTACCGGGCATCAATTACGGTGATCCCACCACGGTAACATTGGCGCTGTTCGCGCCGTTTAAAAAATTTGTGTACGTCCTCGGCGATTTTAATGATTGGTACATTGACACAACTTATTACATGTATCGTTACCAGCCCGAGGCCGACAGTACTCTCTGGTGGTTGACCATTTCGGGGCTGTCCCCCGGCACCGAATATGCCTTTCAATATTTGGTGGATGGAAACCTGCGCATTGCCGATCCCTACACCGATAAGATCTTGGACCCCTGGAACGATCCCGGGATCGAAGCGGAAACCTACCCTGATCTGAAACCGTATCCCGAGGAGCTGACCCGGGAAATCGTTTCTGTTCTGCAAACGGCGCAACAACCGTTCACCTGGGTTTACAGCGATACGTTCCGGCGTCCGGACCAGAAAGAACTGGTAATTTATGAACTCCTCGTTCGCGATTTTATTAAACGTCATGATTATCAGACCCTGATCGATACGCTGGATTACCTGGAGAGACTGGGCATTAACGCCATCGAACTTATGCCCATCAATGAGTTTGAGGGGAATTCCAGTTGGGGATACAACCCGTCGTTTTATTTTGCTCCCGATAAATATTATGGCACCAAACATGCCCTGAAATTATTTATTGACGAGTGTCACCGGCGGGGAATTGCCGTCATTATGGACATTGTACTGAACCATACTTACGGGCAATCACCTTTAGTCCGGTTATACTGGGATTCCGCAAACAACCGCCCGTCGGTCGAAAACCCCTGGTACAATCCGGTGTCGCCCAATCCGGTGTTTGCCTGGG
>JAADGP010000061.1 GCA_013152315.1 FCB group bacterium | reverse complement strand
CTGGTTTTTAACGTTTTTTGCATCACCCGGGCGATCCATTTTACAATCCATTGCATGACTCCCAGATAGTACATCACAGCCATCAGGGAGGAGAAAAATATTATGGTGGGCAACACCCGGAAGGCGAAGTTCATCAGCGGCGCTTCCACATAACCGGCGGAAAACGATTTGAACAGAAAATCACTGCCGGCATCGGAAAAGCTGAGCAGTTTCATTATGACCGAATCAATCGCCGCGAAAAAAGGTTGTCCGATAGGTGTTTTCAGGATAAAAAGCGCAAAAAGGAGTTGCAAGCCCAGTCCCCAGGCAACCAGTTGCCAACGTATTTTCGACCGGTTGTTAGAAAGGGCATACGCAAGCAATATGAGGATCAGTATTCCGATGAGACCAGTGAATTTTTGCATTAGTTCTCCGGGGGTTCGTAACAATTACGACAGCGGGCTTCGTAAAAATCGGATTCGCCAACCAGGATTTGTCCGGTATCCTGAGTGATCCGTTGGGTATAGGAGGCCGGGTTGCCGCATACAACACAAATGGCCTGTAGCTTATCCAGAAAGTCGGCTTCGCACATGAGTTCCGGCATGGGCCCGAACGGTTGTCCTTTGTAATCCGTGTCCAGACCGGCGACGATAACGCGTTTATGAAGGTTGGCCAGGGTTTTACAGGCCTCCACGATACCGGTGTCGAAAAATTGCGCTTCATCAATGCCGATCACGTCGGCTTCTCGGCCCAGGGGAAGTATGTCTTCCGCCGCGTCGACGACGTGCGATTGTAATTTTAATTGATTATGAGAAACGATATGGTCGTTGCTGTAGCGGGTATCGATACGGGGTTTGAAAATGGCTACTTTCAATTTGGCGATCTGGGCCCGGCGGAGGCGACGTATCAGCTCTTCCGTTTTGCCACTAAACATTCCACCGCAGATCACTTCGATCCAGCCGGACTCACGTGGGGTTATGTTCATGTTGTATTATTCCCGGGGAAGCATAGCGTTGTTATGGTTACTAATAAATCAGTTGCGCTTTTTATTACTTGAACGCGTCGATAATAGGGCTTTCAAAAAATAAATACTACCAAATTTTTCTTTCCCGGCCGATTGTTTGCCCTGTTTGTGACGGTTTTTCACCTGTTTCTAAGGACGGGTTAAAGTTGAGGAAATTTTGGTACGCAGCAAATCGATGGCCACCTTGTTTTGTCCACCTTCGGGGATGATGATGTCGGCGAACAGTTTGGAAGGTTCCACGAATTGTCGGTGCATGGGACGCACCGTATTTAGATATTGGTCGATTACTGAGGAGGTCTCTCTTCCCCGCTCCTGAATATCCCGCGATAAGCGCCGGATAAAACGGATATCGTCCGGTGTCTCGACATAAATTTTGATCGTCATTAATTCCCTCAGGGGAGCATAGTGTAAAACCAGTATTCCTTCGAGCACAATTACACGATGTGGTATAACCAGGCGGGATTTATCGCTCCGGGAATGGGTCGTGAAATCGTAGACCGGGACGGAAACCGGATTGCCCTGAATCAACATCTGCATATGTTTGTAAAGCAGTTCAAACTCGATGGCGTCGGGATGATCGAAATTTTGCAGGCAGCGTTTCTCGAACGGGAGGTGCGACAGGTCACGGTAGTAGGAATCCTGTTCAATCACAACCACCTCCCCGGGGCCATATTCCCGAAGGAGTTCCTTGGCGATGGAAGTCTTTCCGGAACCGGTGCCGCCGGCGATACCGATCAGAATAGGTTTGTTCATTAGTAAATCAACGTAATAATATCAGTTTGGACGCGATAATCCGATCGTGAAGTTATGCTTGAACAATAGTGAACTCAAGCCAGATGATCGTCTCCGAAAGGAAAAGGAAACAAATCCCGGCTGGTGGTTTCAATAACCTGTCCCTCGGCGGCGACGATGAGAACGGGAATTTCGCCGCACAAATCCCAGATAACCTGGCGACAGGCCCCGCAGGGCGAACCACCATTGGGAGTGGCCACGGCCAGCGCTTTAAACGTGTTGTGTCCTTCCGCAATAGCCCGGTAAAGGGCTGTTCGTTCGGCACAGCAGGTGAGCCCGTAACTGCTTGATTCGACGTTGCAGCCGCCGATAATGGTTCCGTCTTCGGTCATAACGGCGGCCCCAACCCGGTAATTGGAGTAGGGTGCGTGGGCCTTGGTTTGCATTTCCACGGCGATCCGAATTAATTCTTGTTTATCCATTGGTAAATCCGATTTATTGTTTCAGGCTGTCAAACCACGCCAAAGCCATCTCCATCGCCGGAACGGCGGCCGTCTCATGAGTTCCCCCGGGAATGGTTATTAATGTGACCCTATCACCGCCGTTGGCCGACAACAGGCTTTCCGCTCTAACCGCGTTTAAATAGGGAACGGTAATATCGGCATCGCCGTGGTAAAACCGCGTCGGTGCTTCCGGCGACCATTCGAGAGGACTGTTCTCCAGCAAGGCCATTTTCAATTCCTGTTCCCCGGAGCTTAGAAAATCCGCAATGAAAGTGGAATCGAACAAGGTCGCGATACGGGTGGACAAAGAGGCGTCGATTTCGTAGATATAGCGTGTCCCGTCAAAAAGAGCGGACAACGAGTCTGAGTAGGGAGACTGAAAAATGTCGTTCAGACGATCCCAGCCGTAGACGGCGTTGTACGTTAAAAAGATGTACCCGAAATACGCGGGATGGGCGTACGTGTCGCGATTGAGGATATCGTACGCAGTGGCGACCAGATCATACGGTCCGGCCATGGGCGCTGAAGCGGTAACCGTGAACTCATCGGCGTGGAACTCCTCGATAATTTTTTGGACGGCCAGGGTAACGTAGCCGCCTTCCGAATACCCGGCCAGGAACAATTGATCGTTCAGTTTAATATTGTTTTGGCAACAGAAAATTTTGGCGGCCCGGAGGAAATCAATCACGGCTGTCGCCGAACTTTCCAGGATCAGGTAAGGGTGAAGTCCGGACGCATCTCCCAAACCCAAATAATCCGGTGTGCAGGTTACATAGCCGGTGGAAGCCATCAGGATACTTTCGAAGGAAAGCAGGGGATTTTTGGAAGCCACGGCATCCCGTTTGGTTTCGGTACCGTGATGCACGCTGACGATGGGAAAACCGTCTTCTGTTTTTCCCCGCGGAATAAAAAGGGCGCCCGAAGCAAGAGTTTTTTCCCCGGAAGCATCGATGGTTTGATAGACCAGTTTATAAACGGCAATCTCGTTTTCTATGGTTGCCTCAAGATCGAGGCCGGAACCGTCAAGTAATTGGTTCAACATGGGAATCGTGAACGTATTGAGGAGGGTAGCTTCAATGAGTTTCCCGCGGTCGTTTCCCGCGTCGCAGGGAGGCTCATTTTGATTATTACAAGCAGGTAAAGAGAGGGTAACCGCGACGAGGATCGTAAAGGAAAGGCGAGGATCATGAGTATTTATTTTCATGGTGTTTACAGGACGGACGGCGGTATTCCGGGTGAATTCATCGGTATTACCACGGTTCGATTCGAATGGAACGGAATAGTTTGTTAAGTAGAATACCCGACATAAAGCCGCCGATGTGGGCAAACCAGGCCACACCGCCGGTGGTATTCAGTCCCAGGGAGCCCAAACCATTTGTCAGTTGTTCGAGAAACCAGATGCCGATCACAACAAAAGCCGGAACCTGAATAGTGGTGAAGAAAATGAACAAAAAGACAAACACATGCACACGGGCGTGGGGGAAGCGAACCATATAAGCCGCTAATACACCTGAAATGGCCCCGCTGGCGCCGATCATCGGAACCATTGAGGTAATATCGATCGCAATCTGCGTGAAGGCGGCCCCCAGGCCACATAAGATGTAAAACAAAGCGTACCGGGCATGGCCAAAAGCGCTTTCAACATTGTCCCCGAATATCCAGAGAAACCACATGTTGCCGAGAATATGGACAATACCGCCATGCATGAACATGGAAGTAAAAACCGTCAACCAGACACTATGAGGAGTCGCGTTTAAAATAACCGGCTGTTTCACAAGAAGACTGATACGGTGGGCGTTAAAGTCCACAATTGCGTCCGGGGGAATATTGGTCAGCGTGGCCGGGATCAGTCCGAAGTTTAACGTAAACTCCTGTACGCTGGTGAAATCGAGACCCAATTGAAATAGAAACACCAACGTATTAATGGCAATGATCCCGTAGGTTACGTACGGGACTAAAATTCGTGGATTGTCGTCTCGGTAAGGGAAAAACATATTTAACTAACCGTTAAGAGTACAAAAAATTTTCAACTAATCAAAAGGGGTCATTTTGTAAGAAAAACAAAATAACCGGAAATAAATGATGAAACGTAGTGCGTGATGCGTGAAACGTGATGCGTGTCGGAGCGCAGCGGAGATCCCGACGGATGTCGGGGATGCGTGTGAAACGTGCAGAGCATACCATCCCTTTTATAATAAGTGACAGAGTATTTCAAGACCTAAAAGCTAATCAACAGCAAATTTGATGGTTTTGGTTGTTACGTTACCGGACTGGTCGGCAATGGAAATAACAAGTTCGTGCGGGCCTGCTTCCAGGGGGGTTGCCAGCCGGTAAGACAGTTCTTTTTTAACCGGTTGGTAAGCTATTATCAGCCGATTACCATCCAGAACCATTGCCAGGGCTTCCTCACGTGAATCGATTCCGGAAAGTTCATCATCAACGATTGCACGTAACGTTTGCACATCCCGGTAATTATAAAACCCGTTATTTTCGGGAAAAACTTTACGGATGACCGGGGGCGTTAAATCCTGGATTACAGTGACCGCATCGAGGCTTGATGCCGATGCCGTAAGCACCTGCCTTTTCACTCGATTATAGGTTGGTAAATATGTCCAGTGTTCATTTTCGGAGTCGTAGGTATAAATCCCCAAATGTTTTTCGTCTTTCAGTCCTTTCGAGTAGCGAATACCGATTTGAATGGAATCCTTAAGTGGAAGTTCGAAGGGCTGTAACTGGTAAACTTTCGACAACTGGTTTCCCGGGGTGGGAACGGTATTATTTTCCACGACATCGATCCAGAGAATGGTTGTATCGTATACCGAATTGGAAGTCGCGCGTATCGAACATAGCCGGTCATTGGATAAGACCGTAACCGTCTTTCCGGGGATTGCGAGGGATGGTTTTTTCTTAAATTTGATTATCCGTTCTTTTCTGATTTCTCCGGGGACAGCTTTTGCGGTCAGTACCACCTCGATGTAATTCATATTGTCAAAAATTACCGGTGATGTGCGGGAGCTGAGAAAAACGGTAGGTTGAACCTGCAGCAGGGGAATATCGTAAATCCGGTTGGGTTTATGAATTTTCAGGGCAACGTTTGCGTCACTGTATACACTGGTCTGGACCTGCAGGAACAGACCGTCCTCAACCTGGGATAGCTTTAATTCCGCGTTGACATCCAGAATATCCCGGGCGGTATTGTCAGCGGCCCAATGTATCGGCAGGGCGTAAGCCCCCAATTTGTTGACACCAATAAACTGAATGATTTTCCGTTCGATCTTGCGGCGATCGAAACGGATACTGTAATCCTTCCCCCTGGCGATTATCTCCAGAGGGTCAACCTGTTCGTCCGCGAATCCATAGGGCGTAAAACTGTAGGCGGTGACTGATTCAATAGGAATGGAACCGAAAGCCGGTTGCACGTGAAAAGTAATATCTTCGTTGGAACGCGATATTGATTCGATCTTCATTTTGGAAGGAGGATTGATGAAAACAGTGCCTTTAATGGTTGAACTGTTTCCCGCCTGGTCAAAGACCCGGATTTGAAGATCGTGGTAACCGGGAGGCAAGGTTAATATTCCGTTTTCCTTACTTTTATGGATTGTGAGTTTCGGGTAGTCATCGAGACGGTACAATTTTTGAAATTCACCTAAGTTCAGGCGCTTCAGGCGATAATCGACGACGGTGTTGACATAACGGGATTGATCATAATCCAGTTGGTCATAAATCAGGTCGTATTTGAGGTTGTTATCAACCAGGAGTTCAACCCGGTATAACTGGTAAACGTTGGAAGCCCCCTGGCGCCGGTCAAAAACCTTGATTGCCAGCCCGATTGTCCCGGAGCAATTAATGGTGTCCGGCAGGTAGTAGATCCCACCCCGATCCCGGAAGAGGGGGAAGGTTTGGGGCAACGGGTTGCCATTAATCCAAGTATCGCTAAATAAGGGAATAAAAGCGATTTCCTGGGCGGTAGGTGCGATTCGGTCGGGGAGGGAAAACCCGTGCGAAAGGGGATTTAAGGGACGGTTGTTCATGTCACGCAATTCAAAGTGCAGGTGCGGAGCCGATGAAGCTCCGGTATTGCCGGTATAACCGATCACATCCCCCCGTTTCACAGGAAAATCGGTGGGCGAAAAAGAACGATCCACATGATAACGCATTTGTCGCATTTGTTGCGCTTCCAGGGCATTTTCAAGGATCGGACTGAACCGGCTTAAATGAGAGTAAACGGCAATATTATTTTCGTTAGTGGTTAAATAGAGCGCTTTGCCGTACCCGTTGAAATTCGCCACCATGCGCGAAATGAATCCATCCGCCACGGCGTAAACCGGGAATCCTTCTTTCCCATTGGTCTTAATATCCAGCCCCATATGGAAATGGTTGTCCCGGAATTCACCAAAATTGGAGGACAAAGACCGGCCGGCATCCGTGGGCCAAAGGGGACTTTGTCCGAAGATGAAGGAGCCGCCGAGGAGTACTATGAAGATAATGTTAGGGATCATGAACAGGTGAAATTTAACAGCATTTTATTGAAAGACATGTAGAGATTCAAAGGGCTAAACGAAAATCGGCCCCAAATTTGGGGCCGTTCAGGGGGACAGGGATTAAGGAGAGACGTTCAGGGTTGTCTCAGTTCATCAAATTCCTTTCTAAGGGATTGGAGTTCATTACGGATATCATCCAATTCTTTTTGCAGTTCACTATCGGGCAGCATCGGACCGGGGATATAATCCCAATCTTCATCATCATTATTGTAATGGAAATAGCCTTTGAAGGGCAGGTCCGGGAAGCGATTTAAAAACCAATCCGGCGTAAAATCATCGAATTGTGCCAGGAAGGGAAACTCGGTTTCACCCAGGGTGACTTTAAATTTCTTTTTATGTTCATCCCGTATGACCGTGATCTGCACTTTCGTCCCCGGGTCGTATTCACGAATGGCTTTGGTCAGATCGCTTGGTTTTTCGATGCGTTTTTTGCCGATTTTGATAATGATATCGCCGGCTTGCAATCCCGATTCCTCGGCCGGACTGTCTTCAACCACTTCGGTTATCAAAACTCCGGTATTCTTGCTGACACCGAAATACCTGCGTAGCTGTTCGGTAAGTTTCTGGACCCGGACACCAAGAAAAGCGCCGGTATTAACAGTCTGTTTCCCAACCAGGCTATTGATATCCACGTCGATATCCATATCTTCCAACATATCATCAAGCGCCTTAAGAGCCTTTTGGTCGTCGAGATCGGCTTCGAAGTTTTTGGTTTCGCCATCCTTCTCCACTTTCAGTTTCAGATGATTATCTTCCACGGTCGCTTCCAGTTCAACAGTACCTTTTCGGGAATCATCCGTCAGGATCCGGGTGGTGATGATTTTCTTTTGATCGGCTAAACCCAGGCTTAGAAGCAATAGAATCATTGATAACAGTCTAACCATAGTAACCTCCGAAGATTTAAACATTAACAAAAACGAAAATTCGGAAAATTTGTTCCGTGAAGTGACAAGCACCACAAAAATAAATAAATTATGGAGAATGTTTATTAATCCGTTTAACTTTACACACAAAAAACTTTCAGCGGGCAGGCAGATTGCCCCTTAGTATTCGGTTTCTTATTAATTTTTGCAATAAATGTTGAGAGGTAGAACAATGAGGAATACAATTCGAGCAATATTTATCTTATTCACCGGAATCAGTTTAATGATACCATTAAAGGGACAAAGTTTGCAAGAGACTCTGGAAATGATGGCCCGGGAAAACGCGAAAGGGTATTTGGGACCGGTTGTGACGGCTTTTGGCACAGGTGTTAATTCGGGAACATTTCGAAAGGCTAAACCACACGGGATGCTCGGTTTCGATGTCACCCTGAACGTATCTGCCACCGTAATACCGGATGCCGGACTGGAATATGAGTTTTTCATTCCCGGTGAGATTACGCTTCCTTTCGATCCCGGAAACGGAACCACTTACGATATTGTTCTGGATGGTGATCAGCTCTATCCGGGGGATCGGACCTCATCCACCTTTTTTGGTGAAGCCAAAAGCAACACGATTGAGGCGGCCGGAAGTTATGCCGTAAACGCCATAAAGGATCAATTGGTTAACACCTATGGAGTATCTCAGGTAATCGTCGATAACATCCCGGCTTCCGATTTGGAGGGAGCTGTTAGTGAGCTGAATATAAAGACGCCCAAGGGGTTCAATTTCCCCGGGTTGCCGATGTTTATACCCCAGGCTTCGGTTGGTTTGCCAATGGATATCGAGATTACCTTAAGGGGATTCCCCAACCTTGATCTGGGGAATGCGGGAGAACTGTCCTTTTACGGTTTCGGTGGAAAAATCGGGTTAAACCAGTTTATTCCCATACCATTATTCCCGGTTGCCCTGTCCGCCGGATACTACGTGACAGGCCTCAAGCTGGGTGATGTTATTGAATCAAATCACAGCATAATGACGTTGCAGGCCAGCAAGAGCATTCCCTTTATTACGGTGTACGGTGGAATCGGGATTGAAAACTCGAGCATGGACGTGACTTATGAACATCCGGACCTGGGAAAGATTGAATTCTCTCTGGACGGGAAAAACAAGTTCCGGACGATTGCCGGAGTGCGGCTGAAACTGGCCCTGCTGAGTATCAACGCGGATTATAATGTGGGTGAGTATAAGGCCTTGAACATTGGTGTCGGATTAACGCTGCGTTAAACAAGGAAAAAATATTTCAGGGAAAAACAGGACGCGATTTTACGTCCTGTTTTTTCTTTTGGGATGAAGTTGTTTTAGCGTGAAAAAATGGGAACGTTGGAATTACGGAACAAAAACCGGCATTTACAGTTTTTTTGCCAATACAACGGTCTGGACACTTTCCCAGGTTTTTCCCGAAACCGGATGTTTGGCGGAAACCTTCACGATGTAAATCCCCATTCGGGCTGTTTCCCCGTTGCCACGACTTCCATCCCAGGTTAAAACTCCTTCATGGGGCACAAATACATTCCAGTAAGGACGGGCGATAGTACGGCCCAACATATCAAAAATCTCTACTTTTATAATCGCCTGATCAAAGGGCAACCTGTATTGGATCGACAAAACATCCTCAACCCCGTCATGATCCGGTGAAAAGGGGTTGGGCGTGAAGAGCACCATTCCCTTTTCAGGGAGTTTTTCGTAATAAACACTGTTTTGCCGGCCGGGTGTCATTCCCTCCGGATTCACGGCTATGGCCCACCGGGAGGAATCGTCCGAAATGAAATCCGGACGAAATTTTTCCGTGGATCGCCCTTCAAGGATCGGCCAGTTCCCCGTGTAATGCAGCGAATCAACAATATTGCCGGTCATATCGTGCAGATAAAGAGCGTCTTCAGTATTGTTTAGATTGGGAAACCCATCGACCGGGATAAAGACGGCGCCATCCGGCGGCCGAGCCGGGAAAACGGCGGAATCGGCGCCGATAACGACGTATTCATCATCGAATGTTTCTGATTGCGGGAATACTCCAAATCTGTGGGAATGATCGCTTATGGCCCAGCCGGATAAGTTCAGATTGTAAGGGTTTACCAGTTCAATGAACTCCGTTTGAGTTGAATCCGGTTGGGAAAGAAATTCATTGATTACGACTGAACCAAAGGGATAGCTGACATAAATCGTATCCCGGACAAGATTATTGAAAGGATTAAGATCTCCAAAGATGTTCAAAAGAACAGTAATGGTATGTGACCCCGAACTCAGGGATGGAAGTTCGATATTTATTGTGATTGTATCGTTTATTGCCACGGTAGGAAATGTTATCTCCGCCAGTTCTTCCTCCTGTTCCTCGATGGAAACGGTACCGGAGAAAGGAGTTACGCCAATGTTGGCGATGGGAATGGAAAACCGGATGGTTTGATCGGGGTTTGGGTAAAAAGGCTGGTGTTTAACGGAATCGGTAACGATGGTTCCATCCAAAGTGAGGAGGGCAACGGAGTTTACGGCTCCCGGGGTCATTCCCGAGGCGGCTGTGCAAACTTTCCAGTTATTCATATCGGGGGATGGAAATTCCGGACGAAGTTTCTCCGTTGATCGTTCCGCCGTGATCGGCCAGTTCCCGTCATAAGCCAGGGAATCGATGATTGTCCCGGTCATGTCGTATAAATAAATGGCGTCCCCGGAATTGTTCAGGGTCGGAAAGCCGGTCGTCAATATTGCCAGGGACGCAACTTCGGGGATTTCCGGCAACAGGGACGAATCCGGCGCCAATACCAGATAATTTCCGGATTGTAATTGCGTACGGGGAAATGTCCGGATGGTTTTGGATCTATCGCTGATACCCCACCCTTCCAGGGTTACCGGTTCCGTGGCAAACAGTTCAATGAATTCAACCTGGTCGTTGTTCGGAATGGGCATGAATTCATTGATTCGGACAAGACCGGGGAGGAATCGAACTTTAAGTGTGTCCATAAGCTCATTGTCGGACCTGTCCTGATCGCCGGGCAAGTCCAACCGAAACAGCAACGGGTGAATTCCTGAGCTGAAAGGTGGTGTTGTGAGGGACACTTCGGTTGTTTCCGCCAGGGCGATTGCCGGTACGGGTGTGCGGCCAACCAAGGTTCCTCGCGAATAAACTTCAACCGTGGCTGTAAAATTCAACACCCCTTTGTTGACAACCGGAACCGAAATGGATATGGAATCCGTTGGCCCCGGGTGAGGAGGGCTAAAGCGGATAAAAGGGCTGATGATCGCACCATTCAGTTCCAGGGGGGTGACAGAATTTTTTGTTCCGGGAGTCATGCCACCGGCATTAACGGAGGATTGCCAGCTTGATGAATCGTCGGAGGCATAATGAGGAAAGATCTTTTCCAACGATTTTTCGGGTTGTAAAGGCCATCCCGTTGTATAAGTCAGGGAGTCGATAAGGGTGCCGAAGGGATCAAAAACGCGAATCATATCACCGTTATTGTTCAGGGTCGGAAATCCACCGGCAGGTATGATAAACGGAGTACCCGGAGGGATGGTTTCAAAAAGCGTTGAATCCGGCGCTATCAGGATAAATTGTTTCGGATAAACAGGTCCTTCCGGTAGTGTATATTGAGTTCCCGAACGGTTGTCCGCGATTCGCCAATTCAATAAATTGATGGTTTCCGTCCCCGCGTGGACTAATTCCACAAATTCGGTCTGATCATTGCCGGGGATTGGAAGAAACTCGTTCAGAACCAGGGTGTGAGGATAATAACGTACACCAATGGTAGCGGAGACATGGTTGTTGCCGGTATCAAGATCCCCGGGAACCGATAAGATTATTTCCAGTTCCTGGTAACCGGATGAAAAAGGTCCCACATTAGTCGTAAGGGTGAGGGTGTCAAGCACGTCGAGGGTATCGATCGCAATCCTGGCATGAAGATTTCCGGAGTGGACGATATCGATCGTTCCGGTCAGGGGGAGTAATCCCGTATTGGCAACGGTCACGGTCAACCCGGCTGTGCCGCCGGGGTTTAAAATCCGGGGGTCCACGGTCAGCCGGTCCGCCACTATCGCACCGTCGATGAGAAGAGGATGAACACTATTCAGATATCCGGGAGTACCCAGGGAATCGCGACTGGGAAGCCAGTTGGATGGTGTATTGGGGTAGTCCGGTCGCACTTTCTCAATGGAAAATCCATCCGGGGCAATGTCGGTCCAACCCAGGGAATCACGGACAACCCCGGTACTGTCGATCAGGTACAGGGAATCGCTGGCGGAGAGTCCGTTACCGATGCTTGAGTCGTCGACTTTTAACAGAATAATATCCCGCGGAATCTTGGCAGCGTAAATTCCGGTTGAAAAATCATAATCGCCTTCAAAAACAAGGGCGTGACGGAGGGGAGGAATGCGGAAACCGTATCCGGAATCCACCAGGTCATCGGTACTGCGTTTATCGCGCAATTTCCAGCCCTTTAAACTAAGGGTATCCGCGGTGGAGAGATTAAACAGTTCGATAAACTCGTTGGGAGAATCCGATCCTTCGGGATTGTACATAACCTCCGTAATGACGATTTGGCCTTTCAGGAGCGTACACAACAAAATATATGGAATAAGCAGTTTCAACGGAAAACCCCCGCCGGAGGACGATAGACCACTAATGTGTCCTTAAAAATTCCTCCAACTTTGCTTTTAAGGTGTCACGCGTTTCCCGGAAACTATCCAGGTGATTGGGATTGAAGTTCCAATCACGGAAAGGATCTTCAATGCTCCAATGAATTCGTTCCGCGTTTCCCGGGAAATGCGGGCAAACCTGGTTGGCGTGATCGCATACAGTGATAACGATATCAATGCCCTTGTCCAAATAGTCGTCCACATAGTCGGACGTATGGTGTGAAATGTCGATTCCCCACTCTTTCAATACGGCGATTGCCATGGGATGCACCCGGCTGGGATGCGACCCGGCACTGTACACCTCAAAGCGGTCCCCGGCCATGTCCCTGAGCAACCCTTCCGCGATTTGAGAGCGGCAAGAATTCCCGGTACAAACGAATAAAACTTTTTTCTTATGCGACATGAGTGGGTGAAATTGGGTGTGGATGGAAGTAAAAGTCAATAACTCCCTAAAGTGGGAATCGATTTTATGAATCCCGAACCAGTGATAAATTTTAGTATGGCAGCGTTGGAAAAAGAGCCTGGTAGTCCCCTGTTTACCACACCGCTTGAACCTTACCAGGGACTCACTATTGCCGATTTGAATCGTTATCTTCCGGCAATACAACGCGTCGAGGATATTAAACTGACGCGTGAACGGATGCACGAAGGTTTGTTCCTGGCAGATGGTAAGGAAGGATTAGCCAGATTGCCGGCGGAATCGATTGATCTTATCATTGCCGATCCCCCCGAAAATCCCGTACGCGGTACCGAACAGAGTCGCGGGGCTTTAACACTTCAGCAATATTATCATTGGAATAAAAGCTGGCTTGAGGAATCATACCGGGTTTTGAAACCCACCGGCGCCATATATTTATTGTGTGAATGGCGCTTTTCCGGTATGTATCAGGCTTTATTAAATGATTTTTTCCAGGTGCAAACTCGCATAACCTGGCGGTGTAGCAGGAAAACCAAAACTCCCAAAACGGCAACCTGGGTCAATGCGCTGGCCGATATCTGGTTCGCAACCAAATCTCATGAGTTTATGTTCAATAAAAAACCGGTGGGGCATAAGACTGAAGTTGAGAATACCACGGAACCAACCGACAGGAAAGAAATAACCAATTTCTGGGCGGATATAATTGACATGCAGGCCGGTACTATCGGAAAGGTGGAAGGAGACAAACCGGAACAATTAATTCAGCGTATCCTGGAAGCCAGCAGTTTTAAGTTGAATTGGGTTGTGGATCCTTTCATGCGTAACGGGGGTATCGGAATACTGGCGAAAAAATCAGGTCGTCGTTTTATCGGTTTTGAGGTTGATCAGGACCGTTTACTAATGGCGATGAAACGAATCGACCAGGCGTAAAAATAAATAACGAGGCCGTAAACGAAAACGGTTGGGAATTTGCCGGTTTGAACATTCACGATTTAAGTATTCATACATTAATTCGGAGGAAAAATGACATTATTTGAAACCATCCAAAAAGATATGTACCAGGCCATGAAATCCGGCCGGAAACAAAAAGCGACTGTTTTGAGGGGCGTTCTGGCTAAATTGAATGACAAGCGAATTGAGAAACGGGACGAACTAAGTGAGACGGAGGAAATAAAGGTTCTTCAATCGTTGGTTAAACAACGAAGGGAATCCATTGATCTGTATCGCAAAGGCGGCAGGACGGACCTGGTAGAGCAGGAGTCTGCGGAGCTGGAAATCCTGGAGCAGTACTTGCCGAAAATGATGAGCGAGGAGGAGATTCGGAACCTGGTGAAAACGGTAGTGGAGGAAACAGGGGCCTCCTCCCTTTCCGATATCGGAAAAGTAATGCCCCAGGTGATGAAAAGAGGGGCGGGACGAATCGACGGCAAAGTCGCCCAGCGAATAGTGCGGGAATTTTTGCAATAGGTACGGAGTTCTCGAAAGCAAATTCGGAATAGCAGTGAATACAGTAATCCCGGCCGGCGACATATCCATAATCCGCGTTTCACCAAATCGTCAGGACTGAAAATGGTATTGTTTCTGGATGGATTGGCGGGATTTTTTCTGTTGGGAATGGGCGTTATCGGATTCAGACGCGGGTTGATCGAGGAACTGGGTCGTTTGTTAGGGTTGATATTTGCCGCTTCGGTAAGCATGCGATATTACGTGGATCTGGCAGGGAATATCAAAACGGTCCTTGACCTGGACCCCTGGGTATTGTTACTCCTGAGTAATATTATTTTATTCTCAATAACACTACTGATCATAAGATTTTTGACCAAGTTAACCCATTACCTGCTGGTTTACCACAGTACCCGCTGGATGAACAAATCCATGGGTTTTGTTTTTGGCATGGTAAAGGGGGTTATCATTATTGCTTTAGCCATCTGGGTGATGGAGCTGTCGCCGTTGGATAAATGGGCGGAGATAATCCAAAGAGAATCGCGCCTGGCGCGCGGTGTATCGAAAACGCGTGTTTCCGTGGTCGATTTTTTCGGTTGGTCCGACCCGGTTAAAAAGGGGGAGAAATATATTAAAAGTTTTATGACGGATATATCCGATAAAAAGGAACGGCCCTAATGGCGCGGATTTCACAGGAAACCATCGAACGGGTCAGGAATGCGGCGGATATTCTGGATGTTGTTTCCAGGTATGTCGTGTTAAAACGCCGCGGGCGGAATTATTTTGGATTGTGCCCCTTTCATCATGAAAAAACCCCCTCCTTCAGTGTCGCTCCGGAAAAGGAAATTTACCATTGTTTCGGTTGCGGAGCCGGAGGAAACGTTTTCAATTTCATAATGGAATATGAAAAGCTGAGTTTCGTGGAAGCGGTTAAGAATCTGGGGGATCGTTACGGCATCCCGGTTGAACTTTCCCGGGACAAGGGGGCTAAGGAATTATTCTCGCAGTTGTACGATCTGCATATGGACGCGGCGAATTTTTATCATGATCAACTGCTTTCGGAAAAAGGCAGGAAAACATTGGCCTATCTGAAGGAACGTGGATTGCAGGAAGCGACCATAAAACAATTCAAAATTGGTTTGGCGGAGGATCGTTGGGATGCCTTTTATAACCAGGCCAAAAAAGCGGGATACACACCCGAGGTCTTGGATAAATCGGGATTGTTTTCACGTTCGGAACGGGGCGTATTTGATCGTTTCCGGGGGAGAATCATGTTCCCGATCTTTAATACCGCCGGTAAAATCATCGCCTTCGGCGGGCGTGCCCTGGACCCCGGGGATCCGGCCAAATACCTGAATTCACCGGAAACGCCTTTGTACCATAAGAGTGATGTTTTTTATGGCTTGCATGCCAGTAGGGAAGCCATCAGGAAAACGGGTTACGCGATCCTGGTGGAAGGATACATGGATTTTCTGCAATTATACCAGGCCGGAATCCGGAATCTGATAGCCGCATCCGGCACGGCCCTTACCGAGCGGCACGTGAGCCAAATCCGTAAATTCGCCGACCGGGTAGTGTTGGTGTACGACGGTGATCAGGCGGGTGTCAAGGCTGCCATACGGGCCGGATACCTGCTTTATAAGGGAGGAATAGAGCCACGGATTTTGCCGCTCCCGGAGGGACTCGACCCCGATGACTGGATCCGGGAAAAAGGCGCTGAGTCGTTCCGCGCGGCCCTGGACGAAACCCAGCCCGTCCTGAAATTTCATCTAACGGTCAGAAAGGCCGTTGCAATGAAAGGAGCGGAACGATCCCGGTTTATTAAGGAAATTCTTGATCAAATAGCCGGCATTCCCGACGGCATTGTCCGCGATGACCTGGTGCGGGAATTGTCGCAGGAACTGCGGATTGATGAATTGGAATTGGTCAAACAATTGCATTTGGAACGGCGCCGGGGACGAACCTCGACCGAATCGGAAACGACAAGGACCGCTCCGGCGGATCGTTTTACTTCCCAGGTTCAGAAGGCTCAGTTGGAACTGGTAAAAGTCCTGGCCGGGCCTGACCACGAAGCGCGGCAATTGGTCCGCGATATGGTTAATCTGGACTTGTTTACGGAACGGTTACTCAGACGTCTGTCCGAATTGTTAATGCCGCTTTATGAGGAAATCGATTATGCCGCTATTATCGATCATTTTGATACCAAGGAAGATCGTGAAACGGTTGCCAGAATATTAATGGAGGAAAGTCCGGCGCTGGATCCGGTTACGACGGTTAAGGAATGCGTAACCGTTTTGGCCGCGAATCCCATTAGAGAGAAAATAAAAGCGGCGCGAATCAAAATCCGGGAACTGGAAGCCGCCGGGAAAGATCCCACCGAGGTTATTTTTGAGGTGGCCCAATTGCAACAGGAATTAAAGGCTCTGGGATCCCATTAATCGTGAAGCGCTTCACAGTTTTTTTCCTTATTCTCTATTCTTTATTACTATCGAATTTACTCGCTCAGGACCAGGAAATAACCTGGAGCGACGTTCCCGAACGAACGGGGATACGGATTATTTGCGATGAAGCGGACGTTCAAATCTATGTTGACGGACACCTCGTTGGGAAATCACCCCTTCCGGATGTTGTGGATGTGTTACCGGGCTGGCATCGCGTGAGCTATTTCCCTGATGTATCGGATATGATAAACGCAAATTTCCCCAAACGGCAAAAGATTCTTGATCTGATCCGCCTGGCACAGCAGGATGTGCTGGTTGAGAAGGGGGAGGTAGTGGAGGTTGTCCTGAACTACCGCGGAATTGATCGCGAAGTGGAAGCCTACCAACGGAGAGTCAACAGCGGGCGCTGGATCGGATTTACAATGATCCTGGCCGTTCTGATTGTGCTTGCCTGGGCAACCTGAGATTGGGCCAATGAGAATCATCACTCTTTTGGGTTTCGGTCTGGGCCTTATTTCATCGCTCCTTGGTCAGGAGACGGATAGTGTGATTGTTAAGTATTATGCGACCGCTTTAACGCGCA
>JAADGP010000154.1:2160-5738 GCA_013152315.1 FCB group bacterium | reverse complement strand
GGCGGAAATAGCCAGTCCTTTTTCAATGTTAATGTCCGGATGAATCCAGAGCGCTTCGTTCCCGGGTAAACCCGACATCTCCACCAAACCTATTCTTTTGCCGGCGCTGGTGAAGGTGTAGCTCAATATCTTCGTCGCGAAAAGCGGCTTCTTTCCCTTAATCCGGGAATAAGGTCCCATACGAATTTCCATATCTCCACTCGTCAGTAATGTGTCCCGTAAACTCCAACGTCGCTGCGAGCGATTATCCTGAAACTCACAGCCGTATCTGTTCGGTCCAGAATTCACGGATTGGATATTCACAATCACACTCCCAACTGTTACCGAACACGTCTTCCAAACGGAAGCCTACCGATTCGAAGGTATAGGAAGTATAAATATAGTCGGTATAATATATGGTGGAGGGGACAATTTTATATTGCAGATTGTTGATGCTAAAGGGACCGCAATACAGTTGGGGAGCGTTCATTTCACCTTCGACGGGCCACTTGGCAGCGTTGGCAAGTTCTTCGGGAACCAGGATTGTTACGGGAGAAGTACACCCCAATATAATAAAACCAAACAACAAAGTGAGATAAAACACGTGACGTTTCAAAATAATGATTCTCCCAAATTTGCTTTAATTTAACCTATAATATCTCTTTATGCCAGGATTCGTACAAACGAACGTGAAATCTGAATAACCTTAACAAACCCATGTAATAAAAAAATCCGAACACTCCGGTTGCCTGGAAAATTTTAATACAATAATTTAAGATGTGCTTATCTTAAATATACCTTAGGATTGAAACCAAGGGTTTTAAAAAGGATGTTTTACTAAGTAGGAGCAATTATGAGTAAAAAAGAAAAGATGTACATTAAAATCATAGCCGGGGTTTTCCTGATGGCAACTTACGGGTTGGGGAATCCAAAGGTTATTGAAGCATTATCGGAAGAAACCAAAGAATGTATTGAATGTCACAAGGTGGATAATGCGAGTCTTTACCAACAATGGGGGAACAGCAAACATTATGGCGCCAATGTCGGTTGTTTTGAATGCCATGCGGCTAATGAAAACGATCCCGATGCATTTGAACACCATGATTACACCATTTCGGTAATTGTTTCACCCAAAGATTGTGCGAGGTGTCATGCCAAGGAAGTGGACGAATTTGTGAATTCTCATCATTCGAAGGCGGGACGGATTTTGGGATCCCTTGACAATGTTTTGGCCGAAGTAGTGGAAGGTAATAGCGCCTTTGTAACACCGGCCTTCCCTTACGGTAATTCCGCGGCGGCCGTTAACGGTTGCTGGCAATGCCATGGCAGTGAAGTCAAGGTCCTGGAGGATGGAAGTCTGGACCCCGCCACCTGGCCCAATACGGGTATGGGACGCATCAACCCCGACGGTTCGGAAGGGGCCTGCAGTGCCTGTCACCAACGCCATGAATTCTCCATTTCCCAGGCCCGGAGGCCCGAGAATTGCGGGAAATGCCACCTGGGTCCTGATCATCCACAAAAAGAGATTTACGAGGAATCAAAACATGGTATCAGTTTTTATTCTAATGTGGACAAGATGAATCTGGAATCTTCCAAATGGATTGTCGGTGAAGATTACAGCGCGGCTCCGACCTGCGCAACCTGTCATATGTCGGCTACGCCGAACCAGGACGTAACCCATAATATCGGTTTAAGGATTAAATGGAATAATCGTCCCGTCCATTCCAAATTGTCGCATGAAACGGATAAGAAATGGGGTTTGTCATCAGCCAATATTACCGCCGACAAACGGCGTGAAAATATGTCCGATGTTTGTGTCGCCTGCCACAACGGAAATTTCACCGACAATTTCTTTATCCAATACGAAGCGCTTATTCAATTGTACGATGAGAAATACGCCACACCGGGAGAAAAACTGTACAAAGCCGCCATCCCTTTACTGAAAGCGGACGAAGATGGGAATCATATTAAGTTCAGTGAATCCCTGGATTATATCTGGTTTGAGCTATGGCACCATGAGGGACGCCGGGCCCGACACGCCGCTTCAATGATGGCGCCCGATTATACTCACTGGCACGGCACTTACGATCTCGCCAAGAATTTTTACACGGAATTCATTCCGGAAATCGAGGAATTGATCGAACGGGGTCTGAATTCCGGTGATAAAAAGAAAATCAAGGCTGCGAAACGACTCCAAAAGCAACTGGACAAAACAATGGCGGAAAACAATCACAAATGGATAGAAGGAAAAATGGATCCGGCGGAAAAAGCCCGCAGGAAGAAAGCCGCTGAGGAATTTAAGGCCAGATACAAGTAAACAACAGGGCGGACATGTCCGCTCGGACCGCTGTCCGCCCGTCACGTAAATCCGGATAAACTTTATCAACAGGAATGATAGAAATGAAAAAAATATTATTAGGGAGCATGCTTTGCTCAAGTTTATTGGTCGGTTTGGTTTTTGCTCAAGGGAACCTGAAAATCTCCGGACAGATACGACATCGATATGAAATGTCGGACAAGGACTTTGATGGCAATACCGGGGCCGACAATTTTTCGTATCTCCGGACACGACTGAATATCGGGTTCAGTCCGGTGGAAGGCACACAGGCCTTCGTACAGATTCAGGATTCCCGGAAATTCGGAGAGGAGTTCAATACATTGAAAGACGCTTCGGCCGACAACATGGATTTTCACCAGGCATATTTCAGTATCACGAAATTGTTTGGTCTGCCGCTTGATGTAAAAGTTGGTCGATTTGAGGTTAATTACGGTCCGCAGCGGTTTATCGGCGCCGTGGGATGGTCCAACTTCGGCCGCAGTTTTGATGGAGCGATTCTGAATTTCACCAATAATCTGCTGGACATTGATTTTTTCAATTTCAAGACTGTGGAGTCCGCCTTAGTCGGGGATAAAGGGGACAAAATCGTCCGCGGTATTTATAGTTCTCTAAACCTGTTAAAAGGGCAAACATCCCAGGTTTTTCTTATACAGGATGACAAAATGAACACCGTCGGGACCTACGTAAAGGGTGGAGTTGCCGGTTTGAGTTACGTATTTGAATTTGCCCTGCAGAACGGAAAAATAAACAATTCCACAAACGTGGCGGCAATGATGTACGGTCTCAATGCCGGGTATAAACTGTCCGGTTTTGCGTTGTCGTTGGGATTGGATTATATTTCCGGAGACGACACAACAACAACAGAGTACGAATCGTTCAACACGATGTACTCAACCAATCATAAGTATTACGGATATATGGATTATTTCCTTAATCTCCCCGTCCATACGAATAATCTTGGACTTAAGGATTTGTACGTAACGGCGGAATTGGATCCAATCATGGGCGTTAAACCCATTGCAACCTACCATATTTTCCGTTCGGATCAGAAGGACGCAAACGGTAATTCGGATTTCGGAAACGAACTGGACATTACTCTGAAACATCGTTACAACGAAAAAGTCACTTTTGTCGCCGGGTATTCGATTTTTATGCCGGGCGCTCTTAAAGCGACCGATGGGGACCGGGCTTCCTGGGCTTACCTTATGACTATCGTTAATTTCTGAAAGCTTGTTTGGTTTCCGGAAGCAGGAAGACCACC
>JAADGP010000154.1:0-2155 GCA_013152315.1 FCB group bacterium | reverse complement strand
CCGTGCGGGTGGTCTTTCCCTCCAAAATTTTTCCTCCCGGGAATTTTATTAAATCCTCATTTATTTCAACACCACCATTTTCCGCGTAATCTGCACTTGATCGGTTGTCAACCGGTAAAAGTAAATCCCACTGGCCATTTGCGACGCATTCCACACCACCTCCTTGATTCCCGGTTCCTGTTGCTGATCCACCAGTACCGCCACTTCCCGGCCCAGGAGATCGTACACCGCCAGGCGCACAGGGGTTGCCTCCGGCAGTTCGTAGCGGATGGTGGTCATCGGATTGAAGGGATTGGGATAGTTCTGGTGCAGTCTGACACGTTCCGGAAGCGGGGGAGCAGGCGGCTCCGGCCGGGGGATGGATATTGAATCGGAATGGAGAAAGACATCGTCCAGGACCAGGCTAATGGCACCATTTTCAGGGGCTATCCGGAAACGGACATACACATTGGATCGTTGTAAAAAATCATCAAGCGTGTAACGCGGACTGATAATTCCACGGGCGTCCTGATTTATGAAGGAGTCCAGGGCCACCCAGTTCAAACTGTCATCGGATACCTCGATCCAACCCCGGTTTTCGGGACTGCTGCTTAAAAACATCATATTAAAGGTGATCCAGCCCCGGTTAAACCGCGTCAGATCCAATGGCCGGCGATACGTCATGGTATCCGCCTCGTCTCCAGCGTACGTCATTACGACTTTATTCCAATGGATATTGAAGGTGTCCATATTAAACGTTGTAAGATATCCCCGGGTAAATAAATCCCATTCTTTGAGTTTTTCATTTTCCCAATCCCCGATGGCCTCGAAGGTCTGTGCCAAGAAATAATTCCGGGTCGATCTTCCAATGTTACGAGACCGACTGGAATCCCTGGCGGTAACCCAGTAGCGAATAGTGTCACCGACCACCTCCGGTTCACCTTTCAACACCCCGGTCCATTCAACTTTAGGATCTTTATATGAATACCAGGTAGTGTCCGGTATCATCCTGATGGTACGCACCGGCTGTGTTCCGACCTGCCAATGAAGTTCAGGCGGATAATATCCGTGACGGTCATCGAATACCTCCACGGTAACCTTCCTGGCGAAAGGAAGCAGAAAATGCACGTTGGTCAGTTGCGGTAACCCGGTGATAACCGGAACAACCGTATCGGGTCCAAAAAGAAAACCGGCGTAATTAGGGGGAGAACCGGAGGGCCACGACATGGAAACACCATCACTGGATGTGAGCCGAATCCAATAGCGGAATTCCGCTGTACTGACGATTTCCGGAAAAGAAGGCACAATGGCCAGCCAACGGTCCATTCCTACCGGAACCATGGAGACCGAGTCGATCTTTTCCCGAACCTGGTAATACAATTGTGGTTGTTCCGCAGATAATTCCCAACCCGGATTGGGTTGAATCCGGAATTGCAATATGAAGGGTCCGGTATCTTCTGAATTTACCGGAAGGGCTTCCTCCCGAACAGTTGCCACCGCACCCCGGCGAACGAAACCGGATTTCCAGGTGGAACGAACCCATTCAACATCGGCCATCAGTGCCGGAACGGCCAGGGTCGCGTTGGCCCCTGACGAAAGGATCAACGCAATTACTACCTCCTGGGAATCCCCCGGAACCAGGGTGAATGGTCCGGTACCGGGAATATGCCGCAGGTCCGCGGGCCACTCACACAACCATCCTTCGTTTAACCACGGCTTGCCGGTAAAAGCCCATTTTGTAACGCGACCGGTAACCGGATTAATCATGGGATCGCCGGCTTTTTCATTCCAATAAGATTCATGAGTCAACCCCTGAGCGGCATTGAAAACAGCTGTCGCTGAATGAGGATCTCCCCAGGCACCGGCTTTGTAGCTCTTGCTGAAAGAAGTCATGGGAAGGTTACGGTAATCCGGGACGGAACGACCAAACATGAAAGCGGTATCACCCGGAGAATAGACCATCGGCCCCTGCAATACAATGGTACCAACGGCCGGTACTATTGAACCGTACCACACGTCGCCATTGGAATCGTTATAGGTATATGCCAGCCCCAGAGCAGAATCGGAACCATTGAGATCATCGTTAGCATCTCCGATATCAGGATCATTCCAGGAGGCGATAAATACCGAATCAAGCAGATGATTACCTTTGTTGATGATCAGATACCGTAAAAAT
>JAADGP010000041.1 GCA_013152315.1 FCB group bacterium | reverse complement strand
ATTAACAACGAATCAAGCGAATTAAACGAAAAGAATATCAAGAGTTAGGCAAATAATTGAAGTAATCTTTTCTTACTGGAGATACTTGATTTAAATCCTTATTATTTCGTTAGTTTCGTTTACTTCGTTGTTTCTATTGCACTATTGGGGTTTAATAGATTCACTCCCTGTTTTTACTGAGGATAAAACCGAAATTCAACTATTCTTCACATTAAAAAGCCCCCTGAACCGGGTTGAAAAAGGCTCTAGAGGGGCTTTATTATGAAAAGGGGTGATCGTGCGGGAGAAAAACATATTCCCCGCCCTCCCGCACACTATTTTTTACTTAATCAGAACGAGTTTCTTTGACAGGCTGAAATTTTCCGCTTCCAGACGATAAAGATAGATACCTGAACCGACCATGTCGCCGGTACTGTTCCGGCCATCCCATTTAACGGCATACGAACCGGCCGCGATTTTATTATTTACCAAAGTTATTACTTCGCGGCCGCGAAGATCATAAACGGTGAGTTTAATATCTCCGGCTTGGGGTATATCGTACTGAATCGTCGTAACCGGATTGAAGGGATTTGGATAATTCTGGTAGAGATTGAATTTTCCAGGAAAAACCGGCATCGTCGCCGTACTTAGGGAATCAACAGAAGCAGTGATATTATCAACCAGAAGCGTGGATGTTCCATTGCTCGTAGCTAAGCCGTTATACCCGGGGATAATAAAGAAACTGATAATCGCATTCAGATTCAACTTGTTATCACTAAGCTCTCCGCTTCCATTGTAGTATTTCACAAAATCGTCAAAATACAAGTACACGTACTCACCCTTCGGATCGATGTCATTGAGATTCACCTGCACTGATTTCCATTTTTCACCACCGGACGCCTCATGCAGGCGGATCTGGAAATATTGGTTGGGATATCCGGTATATTTCGGTTTCACCCAGAGTCTGATGGCATTATAACCATTCCAGTTCCACAGACCTGAAATACCCGCATAGCCGTACCCATCCCTGCCATCCTCAGAAAAACTTGATTCCACGCGAATAACTTTATTCCCGGTAAATTCCTCCGTTTCAAGATAGATTTGGGTATTATTCATTTGCACGCCCGGTACAACTCCGACCCATCTCCAGACACCTCGCAAACCGACATCATCCGCGTAGGCTTCGAAATCATCAACCGGTTCGGTTGGGGGATAGGTAACCTCACCATCGGAACTTATTTTAAGCCAATAACGCAATACGTTATTATCATTATAGACGTTAAGGTCAAGTTTCTCAGGGGTCACATCCACCCGCACGAAATTGTAATCCATGAAACCTTTGATGCGATAATTTTGCCATGCTTCCCAGGCCGGTGGAACAATGGGCCCGTTTGCGCCACCGGAAGTGATGTAAACAACGCCGTTACGCTTGTGTGAGTCATAGGTGTGGGTATGACCGGAAAAGACGAGATCGACGCCGTTGTCTTCGAAGATCTGCCGAAGGGCCATATCAATTTCATTCCAATAAGTCTGTTTATGGAAAAATACGATTTTCCATTGTTTTGTAGTGGCGGATAGGTCGTTAATCAGCCAGGTCTTCATTTCAGCCGCGCGCGCCGGATCGCGGTAACCTCCCATGAGCAATTCGGTATCCAGGGAAATGAAATGGGCAATTCCGTAATCAAACGAATAATAGTCTTCGGTACCATCGGCACTGTTGGTCGGCAAACTGAAAAGATCGCTATAGTTTTTGGTACTACCGCCCTGGAAAGCCGCATCGTGATTACCAATTGCGGTAAACAACGGCGTATTTTTCGCCAAGGGCGCGATCGGTCCGAATATCTGATAATCCATCTGCCAGATATATCCGGCCTTGGAAAGATCCCCCGTACTGATCACCAGATCGGGATCATGGGAAATCATGGATTTAATAATGCGTGGAAAGGCCACCGGTTTATAATGGCTGTCACCCATATCGATAAACCGAAAAGACGCGTCACCTGCAGGCGCGGTCACGGCATGATAAGAGGGATCGTCCAGACCGACAGTATCGCTGCCCGAGATAACATAATAGTAAACGGTTTGCCCCGGGGTCAGGCCGGTAATGGTGGCGGTATGCACCTGCCGGCCTCCGGCATCTTCAAAGACGGTACTGGAAACGCTGTCGGTATAAACCCCGGAGGATGTACCCCAGTAAAGTGTGCCGCTTGTGGCGTAAGTGCCCCACATTACATCAACACTATTTTGGGTTACATTTTGCAGGTACGGGTAACGGACCATCGCCGGTCCGCCGCTGGCGGAAACATCATCAACCCATAGGGTAATTGTACCGCCGTTGGTTGCCGTCCCGGAAAAAGCGGCTACGACATAAAAAGCGTATATGTTTTCCAGATCAAGAATCCCGTTATCATTGGCGCCGCCAAAACCGCCATAGCGCGTAAAATCATCAAAATTCAGATCAACATACTGACCGTTCGTATCGAGCGTATCAATGGCAATTAACGGCGATTCCCATTTATCCCCTTTTTTCGCATTCCACGGTTTTGCATCGGCCGCGTCATTTTCGTGAAAACGCACTTTAAAATATCGGGGAGCATCACCCGTGGCCCTGGCTTTTATCCATAAACGAATACCGGTCTGCTCCGCCCAACTCCAGGAGCCCTGCAGTCCGACCGCTCCCATGGCATTCGTACTCCCACCGGGAAAATCAAACTCCATACGCATTGTTTTGCCCGCAGGACTATCTAAAGTATCAAGATATCGTTCAAGATCAGCGCTGTTGGTGGAAGTCCAAACCCACTTCCATGTCGAGTGCAACAAATCCGAGTTGTCATACTCCTCAAAATTATCGATAGGAATGTCCGCCAGAACACGGCAAACCAGCCCAATCATTAATATGGGAAGAAAACTAATTCTTTTTTTACACATATCAATCCTCCGGGTGTGTTTTGAATATAAAATATTTGCCTATCAAGCCCCTTAAAGAAGCACGCCGCAAACGTTTGCGGCGTGCAATGTTAATTTCATTTTCCTCAAATATCAAGAGGTTTCCCGAAACTTTCCGAAACCAAATCTATCTACATCGGAAAATCACCTTCTAAGATAGGAAATAGGGTAGGCGAAAGAACGGCCTCTCACCTCCGCCTACCCTTCCAACACAATAATGGCTGTTTTTACTTAATCATCAACAGCTTCTTCGATCCGATGTAATCTCCCGCCTTCAGAAGATAAATGTACACACCGGAAGCTACTTTCTCGCCTAATTGGTTTCTGCCGTCCCACATAATCCGATGATATCCGGCTTCCATTCGGCCGTTCACCAACGTCGTGATCTCACGACCGAGAATGTCGTAAATAACCAATCGCACGTCACTCGCTGTCGGCAAGTCATACTGTATGGTCGTCACCGGATTGAAGGGATTCGGATAATTCTGGCGCAGGGCGAATTTGTCCGGGAGGGTAAAGGACATGGCATCCATTTCCGGAATCCGGTAGGCCCGACGCACATAGCGGATATCATCAACATACACCGTCGCCGTGGTTTGTTGCGTTGTATTATTGTCGTAAGCAAGGAACAGGTAGGAAATCTTGATCTTATCCAGTTCCATCGCTTCCGTACTGCTGGTGTAATACTGGTAGAAATCCTTGAAGTCCAGGTACACGTACTCTCCATTGGGATCCAGATCCTTCAGGTAGATCTTCGGGGACATCCATTTCTCCTGTGTTCCGGAAGGTTCGTCTTCAATCAGATTCAGTTTGAAGTACACATCCGGATGACCGGTCACACCTCCCGATTTCAACCAGAGGCGCACACCGGTGTAGCCCGTCATGTCGGTCTGGTTTTCCGGAGGAGTATAGTAACCCGTAATTCCGAAAATACAGGGATCCCAGTTTACACCCAAACCGGTTGTTACGTTGGCTCCGGCGCTTATGTCAATGTACATTTTCATGGCTTTGCTACCGCCTTCACCCGCAGTCGTGTTCAACGTACGGCTGAACTCTGTTACTCCCGCACTTCCATAGACGGTTCCCCATTGGCTCTGCAGATTGGCGGATGTGGCGTAACTCTCAAAATC
>JAADGP010000014.1 GCA_013152315.1 FCB group bacterium | reverse complement strand
CTCGTATAACTGCTAAAATTATCAATCACATTTACCGCCAATGTACTTCCGGTCATGCCGAACATTACCATAAGAAATACAAATAGCACCCATTTGCTTTTTTTCATAATCACCCTTCCTATTTGATTATATTGGGGAGTTGAATTGTTAAAGTCGGTATGAATTGGGGAGTTTGCAAACGTTACCGCAAACGTTTACGGAGAAGAGATTAATTTTAAATTATTAAAATTCCAAACTTTTTTTACCGGATTTTCACGGATTTGATTGGAAGGCGCTAGTACTTATATTTCAACATCTTACAGGTGTCGTATATATTCATATAAAAGTTTTAATTACAAATCATACGCAATAAATACTGGTCTCCGGGGTAAAATTAATATAATTCACAATTCAGATCGTTTTCACGGCCTTAAACGCCTAATAAAAATGGACCTTTTATCGCAATCAATAAACCCACATCCTTCGGCTGTCACACTCCCGTATTCCGCCGGCGGACTCGTCCGCCGATTTGAGGATTTTACACCCTAATCGTGTATACTAGCCGATTTGACTTCCACCCGGGTTCGGATAATCCAGGCCGAGGAATAGCCCATTTTCTTCAATTTGTTTTGGATACCCTCCGCCTGTTTACGGTCAATGCTGTTTCCGACGCGAACCTTATAATTGGGGGCCTCGTAAGTCACATACACTTCATTTCCGAAAGATTCCCGCAACACCTGCTTCAAACTGTCGGCCTTTTCCGCATATTTCGTAGCCAGAACCTGTACCCGGTAACCGTTGATTACTATTTTTGAGGTGTCCGACTTACTTTCTTCAGGTTTCAGATCCGGTCCCTTAATTAAAGGATTAACAACCACCGGCCAATGAGGCTCGGGATCGTTAAGTGTGTTGGAATCAAACGGCTCTTCCAATTTCTTGTCTTGTCCGGCAAGAGAATAAAAGGCCAGGATCATCAGAATCATCAATATCTTTTTAATCGAATGTGAAACGGGAATAGGCATACAAATTACTCTTTAATAATTATTCCGGGTTTTTCCTTATTTATTATCAACCACTTATTCCGGTTGAATAATACCCTATAATACAGACAATATCTACAATTCTCTCACCGAATCCGCGCGTACCCATCCTTTTTTTCCATCCAATAATACAATTTCCATCCAATAATACAATTTCGATCCAATCCGGCTGGCGCTGGGTGATTTCCACTTTTATGCCCTCATGCACCTTAAACAAAACCGCGTCCCGACGCTCAAACGGCGCCGAAAAAGCTTCCACTTCCCGCTCAATAACAACCCCCTCCTGTTTGTCCGACAACTCCCAATATTTATCCAATGCCACACCGTGCACCAGAATCGCCAAAACGAAAATTATACTGATTAATTGTGACATGCGGTTAAAGCGGTTCCCGAATATCCGGGTAACAAAAACGATGCCAGCAACAATAAGCCGCTGCCGGCGAACAGGAGATCAGACAAAGTGAACTTTGATTTCAGGGCCCGGTACAATTCCAATAAAATAAATGTTTCCGGTATTTCGATTCGGTCACGGATATGGGCGTTAACCAGTTCAAGATTAAACCGTAAATCGGGATCACGGGGACGAAAACGAAGCCCTTCTTCATAGGCCCACACGGCCTGCCCCAAAAGGCCTAAACGGTAATACCCGTTCCCCAAATTATAATACAGATCCGGATGTTCATACCCCTGGCTCAGGATTTTTTCATATAACTGGACCGCTTCTTCGTATTTTTCCTGATTCATGTATTGATTAGCGGTAATAAACAGGGAATCGATTCCCCTGGTTTTTTGTCCGGCCGCTAGGGAAGACATAATTACCAAGCCGAAGATCAACCTACGCATTTTTATCAATTCGCTTTAATAATGTTTTTGCGTCCGGTACCAACGTTTCCCGGGCAACTTCCGCCCCGGGGGCGAAGCGTCCGGCGTCGCAGGTTTTAAGGAACCGCACTAGATCTCCCAGGTCAGCCGGTGATAAACGATCTTCCAAAAGCAACGAAACCGTATGGGGATCCAGTTTATCGGAGGTTAAATGGAATTTATCCTTCAAATATTGGTAAATCACGTGTGCCGTCTGGGTGAAGACATCATCGGTTGGCCGGTTTAATTTCTTCAACGCGACCCTGAGCGCTTTTTTTGATCGTCTGGTTTGGGCGGTCGCGAGCCGATTGGTTTGCACATTCCTGGTGATCCCGGGAATAAAATAAAACAATACCGCCAAAGAGTAAAATATCAGGGTGCCGGTTTGAAATTTGGGTGTTCCCTTTTGAATCCAGGCGGGTACCTGCGACCGGATATAGCGAATATCCTTCCCCAATAAGGTGACTTCTTCCTTGGAGTATCCGGTGGTGGCAATTGGGGAACCTTTGCCCGGAAACACCTTCAATTGAATGGGTCTGCTCGCCGTTCGATGCCACTGGCGGTCGTTCGGATTAAAAAACGGTAACTCAATCCTGGGAATGGGAAAACGACCCGTCTGGCGCGGTATCAGAATATATTCCCAGGTAATCGATCCGGTAATATTATCCCTGAAAGGTTCTTTCTTAATGGTGGAAGTAGGCGGGAAAACCTCCAAAGTCTGAGGAAATGTAAATTCGGGAAGACTGAAAAGAGAAATATTCCCCGTCCCCTTTAAAACCACTCTTAAGGTAACCGCTTCATTCACTTTGACAGCCGTTGTATCCAAAGTGGCTGTGATTTTAAAGTCGCCCACGGCGCCGGTAAAATCGGCCGGTTGGCCCGGAGGAAACGGTTTAACCGTTATTTTCCTATCTTCGGAACGGAGAATTTTGGTTGTTGTTTCATGACCGAAAGGATTGAAAAAGGGATCTACGGAATTAAAAAACGGATCGTCCCATATGCTCCTGGAACGGCGCGACTTTCGAACGGCCACTTTGCATTTTATGGTCATCGGCGACAAATCCAGAGCGCCTGTTTTCGTCGGGAAAAGCGCTATTTTATACAACGTTGCCGTCTTATAACGCACCCCCTGGATTTGCGTGTCCCTGAAATCGATTTGTTTGGGGACAAATAATTCTTCGGTCCAGAATCCGACAAATTCCGGGAACTGAATATCGGTGATGGACATATTCACCCTGCTGTAAAGCTTGTACGTGATCGTTATCTGTTCACCAACGTATGCTTCGTCCTTATCAATTTCGGTTACCAGAAACAGGTCGTTCTTCTTTGTTAATTGCTTCGTTTTGGTGACTTTAATCCGGAGCGCCTTGGTCTTCAGTGTCCGCTTGCCGACTTTTACCGGTAACGAAGGAATGGTGATTACACCCGCGTGATTGGGCGCCAGAGTCCAGGTCAGGCTACGGGATGAAGTCATTTTACCATTTACCCACTGGATATTGGTCTGTTGGCTGGGACCACTCACAATAGTGAAATCATCCAACAAAGGAGAAATATCGACCCGGGGGCTTTCATCCGCATCGACCGCGTCGATTTTAAAAGTGAAAACATCATTGATGTTTATCGTATTGACATCAACGGACGCGACAACGTCCAACGCCTGCAGGGTATTCCACAGAAAAAGGCCTGTTAAGACGAATTGCACCCATCGCCGACGGCGCCCGGTATCCCCGCCACGTATTCTACCCGGACCTTTCGTGCCGGGCTTATTATTTCTGTTACCTGGTCTCATTGCCGATTGAATTTACGGGTAATTAGCCTACAGACCTTATCGGAACCTGATATCACGATACCGAACATTACCAATCCTTTTCCAGTTTTCGTGAAGCGCGCCGCGCCAACTGACGTTTTTGATTGATCTGTTCCTTATCCTTCAACGCGTCCAATATCGCCTCGGCGCTGATCCGATCCTGGTTCGATGGTTTCTTGTCCGACTGTTTTGCCTGTTGTTGTTCGGCCTTATCCTTTTCTTCGGATTTGGGTTGTTCTTTTGGCTTGGATTGCTCCTGCTGCTTCTGCTCGTCCTTCTTGGCCTGCTCCGATTGCTTATTTTTTTGGTCTTGCGATTTATCTTTGTTGGATTCGGATTTTTGTTGTTGATCCGACTTGTTTTGCTGTTGTTTTTGGTCCTGATTCTTTTTCTTTGACTTATCCCCTTTTTGTTGCTGTTGGGGTTGCGCCTGGTATTTCAGCAATTCATAATTATACTTCGCGTCCAGGTCGGTGGGATTCAATTCCAATGCTTTCCTGTAAAATGCCAGACTTTCTTCCACCCTTTGCTGTTTGTAGAGCGTATTTGCCATATTATAATAGGCTTTCGCCTTCAATTCCCTGTCACTCGTACCGAGGGCTTTTTCGAACGCCTCCATGGCCGAGGCCAGATCGCCCTGTTGATAAGCCGTCGCCCCCAGTCCGAAATTTGCCGCCGCATTCCGGTCGTTCTTCCGAAGGATGCTTTCGTAATATTCCCGGGCTTTCTCGAAGTTTTTTTGTTGATAATACTCCAATCCCTCATCCTCCCGGCCCCGAATCATGCCGACAATGAATAATAAAACGAGACCGGCCTTTATTATCGTATTCCCACCGCGTGTAAAAATAATTAATCCGTTTCTGTTTCTATACAAAACGCCCTCTCCAAACCTGACCACGTTTACGCTTGGTCGGAAACATATAAGCGATCACAAAGCATACCAGAGCAAAAACACCGAATATCTGATAACGATCCTCATATTCCGCGAATTCATGGGTGCTGATTGTCCGTTTTTCCATACTGTTTATGGAGGAAAGGAGTTCCTTATAGCTGGCCGACCGATTATCGAAACGAATAAACACACCCCCTCCAGCGGAGGCAATCTCCCTTAAAATATCCTCATTCAGAACCGAGGTAACCAACTTCCCCTGCCGGTCACGTTTATATTCACGATTTCCATTCTTATCAACAATCGGGATTAAGGATCCGGTGACCGTTCCGACACCGACGGTGTGGATAACAATTCCGGTTTTCGCGGCTTGTTTCGCAATGGCGACAGCCTCGCCTTCATGGTCCTCGCCATCGGTTACCAAAACCAGAACCTTATATTTTTCACTCTCTTCGGGAAAGGCCGAAATGCCCGATTTTAAGGCCGCGCCCAGGGCCGTGCCCTGGGTGGGAATCATTTTTGTGTCGATGGCGTCGAGGAACAGGAGCGCCGCTTCATAATCGGTCGTTAACGGCAAATACATATGACTTGAACCGGCAAACACGATGAGTCCTACCCGGTCTCCTTTGAGACTTTTTATAATCTGGGCGACTTCGTATTTGGCTTTCTCTAATCGATTCGGTTTTACGTCTTCGGCATTCATACTGGCGGACACATCAATGGCAAATATCAGATCAATCCCTTTCCGTTCCACCGGTTTAACGCGGGTACCGACCTGAGGTCCGGCAGTAGCTATTATCAGGAACATAATTCCCCAATAGCCCAGGCGCTGCTTCCACTTTTGCTTCCTGAAATCCAAACGCCCCAACAAATTGTTAATCAACAATTCCGAACTTTGATTAAATAATTTACCGTGTCGTTTGTTGTAGATTCGCAACGCGATCCACAACAATCCCCAAACCACAAAAAATCCAAGAACAATCGGATACCGCCAGTTCATCAGGTTTTTTTCCGCATTACTAAGACTGCCAAAGTTTCATAACCGAAACCCAAAAGTAAGGCCGGGAATAAAAACCACCCGTACAGTTCACGGTATCGATTGTATTCCTTAACCTCTATTTCGGTCCGTTCCAATTGATCGATTTCATCGTAAATACGCGCCAGGGATGTTTCATCGACAGCGCGGAAATACCGACCGTTCGTGCGTTGCGCAATCGCCTTGAGGGTGGCCTCATCGATTTCATTACGAATATACCGGCCATCGGCCAGGCGGGTAATGGACCGGTTGGTTCCGGCGCCGATAGTGTAGATTTTTATTCCGAATTCACTGGCCAGATCGGCCGCGGTCAGGGGATCCAACTCACCGGCGTTATTACTGCCATCCGATAACAGGATCATTACCTTGCTTTTCGCTTTGCTGTCACGCAAGCGATTGATTGCATTCGCAATCGCCATCCCGATAGCCGTTCCGTCATATTCTCTTTCCGCAACCTGGACCTCGTCCAACAGACTTAACAATACATTGGTATCCACCGTCAGCGGGCACTGGATAAAGGATTCACCGGCAAATACGGTCAATCCGATCCGGTCTCCCTTGCGGTGTTTAATAAAGGTTTTGGCGGTTTCTTTCACCGCTTCCAGGCGATTGGGCTTAAAGTCTTCAGCCAACATACTGCTGCTGATGTCCAGGACCAGAATAATATCCACGACTTCAACAGTTCTTTTTTCCAGGGTGTCGATTATTCTTGGCCGGGCCAGGCCCACAATAATCAATCCTATGGTCAATAACCGGGTGGCTCGCAATAATCCGGCCCGCAATTCTCCCCTTTTGATAAAATATCCCTCAAATAACTTGCCGGAAGAAATCCGCAATGTTCCTTCCTTCCGACGTCCTTTTTTCCCATACCACCAAACCAGGAGAGGTATTATCACCAGGAGGAGCAGGTACCACGGTTGCGCGAAGTCAATCATCGTTGTTCTATAATACCGGATTTACGTTTCATAATATGAATGCTGTCGTTGATAACGCTTTGGTTTTCGTTATCGTTCCCAGGTATTTGACATCAATACGGTGTTTTTACCACACCCAAATATCAAATATTCCTTGGCTTAAAACAAATTTGCTTGTTCTACTTTACGACAGAAGGATAGAATAGTTTCTTCGCGGAAATAATCGCCCACAATTTGCAGTCCGATGGGTAAACCGTCGCGATCCGTCCCGGCGGGGATGCTTATTGCGGGAACACCCGCCAAACTGATGGGAACCGTAAAAATATCGGCCAGATACATTTCCAGGGGATTATTAATTAACGAACCGACTTTAAAAGCGGTGGTCGGCGCTGTCGGTAAAAAAACCAGATCGACATCTTCAAACACGTTAATAAAATCCTGCTTAATCAGGGTACGCACCTTTTGGGCCTTGGTATAATAGGCATCGTAATACCCGGCTGACAAGATATAGGTTCCCAACATGATACGCCGTTTGACCTCCGGACCGAAACCGTTTGCCCGACTCAATTCATAAAGATCACTTATATTCCCATCCGGATGCCGGTACCCGTATCGTATGCCGTCGAACCGAGCCAGGTTTGAGGAAGCTTCGGCGGTTGCCAGGATATAATAGGTGGCTATGGCGTAGGGAGCGTGCGGTAGCGATATTTCCACAATATCCATTCCCGATTTCCGACAGAATTTTTCCAGAACCTCCATTTGAACAAGGATATCTTTCGCGACCCCTTCTTTTAATAAAGAACGCGGTATTCCTATTCTTTTCGGCAACGGCCCCTGTAAACATTCTTCCACGGTCGGGACCGGCTTATCCGCCGACGTGGAATCCTTGTCGTCATGCCCGGCAATCGTGACAAACAGACGGGTCAGATCGTCAACCGATTTGGCCAATGGTCCGATTTGGTCAAAACTGGAAGCAAAGGCCACCAAACCGTATCTGGACACGCGACCGTAAGTTGGCTTTAAACCGTACACCCCACAAAATGCCGCCGGCTGTCGAACCGATCCTCCTGTATCCGAACCGATGGACATATCCGCCAATCCGGCCGCCACGGCGGCGGCCGAGCCACCACTGGAACCACCGGTAACCCGATCCGGATCATGCGGATTTCGTACCGGTCCGTAAATCGAATTTTCGCTGGAAGAACCCATGGCAAATTCATCCTGGTTCGTCTGTCCGATAATAGCCCCGCCGGCGGCTATGATCCGCTCCACGGCAGTCGCGGTAAAAGGTGAAGTGTAACCCGTTAATATCCTGGAGGCGCAGGTCAACGGTTCATCCTTAATCGCGATATTATCCTTAACAGCAATTGTATTCCCCGTTAAAAGACCGGAATTTGTCGCGGCCTCCCGCTCCGCTTTCTCACGACGGGTACGAACGAAGATATTAAGATTGGTCAAGCGCTCCGCTAATTTCTCCTGTTCCACAATTTTTGTACGTAACCGGTTAATTTTTTATTTCCTTTCTGCTGATATTGTAAATCCCAAACTTCGGGAAATTATTCACCGTCGATAATCCCGTAAAATGCGGGGCAGGTTGATAAAATCGGAGTTGATGCAATGATAGGCCGAAACAGACTCTTCCAATTTCGCGGGATAATCGCACTTCCACACCATCGACTTTCTGTTTATCTGATTTCCATTCTGAAAATACATCCGCAGGTAAAACAATCATTTTGGGTAATAGAATAATCCCAGACTACGATCCCCGGCGCCGGAATTCATCCCCAGGCTACCAGGGCCGGGATGAACGACACCTGGAAATATCACGTCACCCATGTGACTTAACGCGAAGGACTACTTAAATACCGATTATTATTCCGGTTAAAACGGGTAGTTATTATAAACTATAATTTATTTTCTTCTGTTTTGGGTTCGGTCTTTTCTTCGGTATTTTCCACTTTACTGGCATCTTCGATCTCTTTTTTAGCGCCCTCAACGGCTCCCTTGAATTCACGGATTCCCTGACCTAAGCCACGCGCCAATTCCGGTAATCTTTTCGCTCCGAATAACAGAAGGATGACCAGAAAAATCAACAGGATCTCAGAAGGTCCCAAGTTAAAAATAGCGTATACTATTTCATTACCTTGCATCAAATTGCCTCCAAATTCAAATCAAATTTACAACAGAACACTAACGTGTATCCTCTTATTTTATCTTTTACGCCGGGGTCCCGGTAGTTCACCGAAAATATCGTAAGAAATAATAGGCCGTGGCTAATCCGATCAGACTGGTAAAATTGATCGTAAGCGTCAGCCCGAATTTTATTGTGAACATGATCAGGTTAAGGACAATTACACCCGATTCGGCCCCAACCAGTCCTCCCAGATCAAAGTGTACCGCCGTGAGAAAAAACTTTTTAACAACACCATCGGGGAGGATCCAACCCAACAACTCTCCCAATAACGTGCCGATCATTGCGCCTACGAAAAGCACAATTATTATAATTACCAGGGATCGTTTGTTCAATTTATTCCTCTTGCCTGCTGGTATAGACTATCTCATTTTCCAAACGATGCGGATGTAGCATCCAATTCAAAATACTCCAGGTAATGTACACCACCAATATTGGGAATAAAACAATTCCCCGCCATAAAATCAATGCCAATACCAAAATAATAATCCCTGTCAGGCGCAGAGTGTTTGACTTCCCCTGTTTAAACGACAGGAGCGGCAGCTTTGAAAAGCGAACCGGGCTTACCATCAGGAATCCCAACCCCACAGCCAGAACCAGGGCGATTCGGGGATCGCCGGTATTCCCGTACAGTTGATAACTAAATAACATATAGCCGAACAGCATTAAGGCATTCAGGGGCGTGGTTAAACCTATGTAATATGGTTTGGGACCATCACTCTGATCCAGGTTGAATTTTGCCAGTCGGATCGTTCCAAACAACAACGGCACAAAACTGATGAAACCGGCCAATAAGGGGGGGATCCCCTCCACGTATGAGCGGTAAATTAAAAGCGACGGAGCGACACAAAACGAAATCGTGTCCGCAAAGGAATCAAACTCGGTTCCGAACCTGGAAGGAATGCCTAACAAACGCGCCAATTTTCCGTCAATGGCATCAAAAAATCCCGCGAACAGGATAAGCCAACCGGCCTTTACCGGCTCGCCATCCATTAATAATCCTATTGCCAGAAAACCCAGGAACATATTAAAAACGGTTAATATATTGGGTATAAACCGCTTATTTATTCGCCTTTTCTTGTTTCGGTACTGTCTTTTTCTCATTTAAACTTTCCGATGATTGTTTTACCACCTGTTACCTTGTCTCCAACCGCAATATTAACGGTTACGGTGGCAGGAAATATAATATCCGTACGGGAACCAAACATAATAAAACCTAATCGATCTCCCTGAGCAAATTTTTTCCCTTCCGAGGCATAGCAAAGAATCCGGCGAGCGATTAATCCGGCGATTTGCTTAACCTTAATCGTTCCTTCGGTCGTCTCCAATACTATGGACGTCTGTTCGTTCTCATCCGATGCCTTATGATTAAACGCGGCCAAAAATTTACCGGGTCGATAGGATACCGATCGGACCGTACCGTCAAACGGTACACGGTTCACATGCACGTTAAACACATTCAGAAAAATGGATACCTGTTTGGCCGGACTCCCCACTTCCTTATCATTGACTTCCTTTATGAGTACTACTTTCCCGTCCGCCGGTGAAATAATACAGTTTTTCTCATCCGGAATTTCCCTGACGGGATCCCTGAAAAAGTTCAGACAGAACAGGAACAGAATACCGCTTATGGCAAACAACCACAACAGCCAGTCCAGGGAATAATAATATCCGCCGATACCGAAAGCAAAGGTTACCGCAAACAATGTTAAAAGTATTTTTCGTCCTTCCGGCGCAATCATCTTCTACCAGAAACTATCTTTTATTTTCCCCAATTCCAAAGTTACTGACTTTTTCTTGCCGTCCCGATATATCTTTAATTTAATTTTATCGCCCGGTCGCAGGTAATTTCCTTCAATAACATCAAAAATATCTTTCGCGTTTTTGACCTTCACGCCGTTTACGGAAATGATGACGTCCGCAGCTTTCAACCCGGCTAAATCGGCGGTACTGCCGGGTTCGACTTCGACAATAATCACACCCGAACTAAAAGGGATATCGAGATATTGTGCGATCCGGCGCGTTAACGGCTGAACATGCAAACCCGTGGAGAAACTACGATCAATCCGTCCGGAATTTTTCAGTTCTTCGGCAACAGTGCGCGCGCGATTAATCGGGATGGCAAACCCGATTCCAATCGATCCCTGAGTTATTTCGGAACCGGTAAAAATGAAGGTGTTAATACCAATTACCTCTCCCAGGCTGTTCACCAAGGGGCCCCCACTATTCCCGGGATTAATTGCGGCGTCGGTTTGAATCATATCCTGGTATACCCGTCCCGATTCCTGGCGTCCGAAATCCATATTTACCGCACTGATAATTCCAACGGCGGCCGAGGGTTGTTTACTCACATCAAATAACCCGTATGGATTACCCAGGGCGATTACCCATTCACCGATAATCAAATCGTCGGAATCTCCTAATTTGGCATAAGGAAAATTCTTGCCGTCCAATTTTAACAGCGCCAGGTCCGTCACCCGGTCAGTACCAACGATTTCCGCCTGGTATTCTTCCCCGCCGGGAAGGGTGACAACCACCTCGAGCGCGTTTTCCAAAACATGGTAATTTGTCAGCACGTATCCATCGGGACTGATCACCACTCCCGAACCTGAGCTTTTCACGCGTTGGCGATGGAGTTCGTAAGGAAAGAAATACTGAAAGAAGGGATCATAGAAAGGCGACCGGGTGGCATATTCCTTCAATTGGATCACATTAATGCTGGCTACCGCCGGACTGACTTCTTCAATAGCTCTGGTAATCGCGTTTCGCCGCGACTGATTAATATTCGATTGGGCTGAAAGCGCGGAGACAATTAGAATAAAACACGCCGCCGAACTCACAAATAATTTACATTGGCTTTTCATAAATTACTTTCTCCAGGATTAATCCTTGCGGAGGTGCTTTGAACAAATGCACATTTTTACGAGGCACGGATAAAAGTTCATTAAACTCCTCGATTGAAAACCGATTCTTGGCAATTGCCACCATGCACCCCACCAAATATCGAACCATATGGTGCAAAAAACGGTTGGCAACAATGCGATAAATTAACATCATATTATCTTCTATCCACAAAGATTGATGAACCCGGCAGCGATAATGATCCAGATCAGGATTCCATTTGGCAAACGACAAAAAATCATGTTCCCCCAGCACCACCGCCGCCGACGTGTTAAGATCCTTGATCGTTAACGGCCCGGTTAACCAGGCCTGGTTGCGAAACAGGATATTCGAACCAAGGTAACATTGGTAACGGTATTGCCGACATTTCGCGGAATACCGGGCGTGAAAATCATCCCTGACCACTTCCAATTCCTTACACCGGACATCCTCAGGTAAGTTCGCATTGACAGCTCGCAATAATGAATCGGTGTCGAGACCGGTATCCAGGTCAAAATGGGCCACCTGCCCCAGGGCATGGACACCGGCATCGGTGCGGCCGGCGCCGGTCACCTTCACCCTTTCCCCCTGATTAAACCTGGCCAATGCCGTTTCGACAACTCCCTGAACCGTTCGATCCCGCGCCTGTATCTGCCACCCGGAAAAATCACTCCCATCATACTGGAGAATCATTTTATACCGCGGCAAGGAAACGTACTCCGAATATAATACCGGGGATGATGACCATAAGCAAAGCATCCGTGAAGGAAAAATTAACCGGGAAAGCAACCCCGCGGGGGACAATTTGCCCGAAACCCCGAAGTTTCATCACCACCGCCATTTCATCAGCCTTGCGGTAATTATACAACACAATGCCGGGAAGGGTACGGACCAATAATTTAATTTGCTCAAACCGTGACATATTTTGATGCAACCCCAAGGCTTGTTGAGCACGTTGCGTTGCCTCCCATTCGCGCTGAAAAGTCGGGTAGAACCGTAATGTTAATCCCAAGAACAAAAAGAAATCTTCCACCCCCTGCCATGGCCGGTCCATTTTCCGCCACAGGGTCCGGAAGGCGGTCAGGATGTCCCGTGAGCTGTTGCGTTCCAAATACAAGGACATTACCATGATCAGCAACAGTAAGGTGACAATAGCCTTGCCGGCGACAAAAAGCGTTGAAACCAACGTTTCATTTGTAAACCAAAATGAGAATCCGATATAAAACACGGACATCACCGGAATCAAAAACAAGAAAGGTCTTATCCGAAGAAACACGTTCCGGATACAGCGTCGATTTATTATAAACAGCAAAATAATAATCCCGCTATTTATGAGCCCCACCACAAAGGAATTCGTCAATAGGATCGAAAAGGCCACACACAAAAAAAACCACAATTCAACAATCGGATTTCCGAACATGAGGAACACTTAAAAATAAATGGAAAGCGAATACGTGAACTGGTTCGATTCAGTCCGGTAAAGGGGGACGAACGATAGCTGTTGATCAACAGCTATTCTCTTCAGGTAAAGCACATCTATGGCTGAAACAATATGATTAACCACGATGCCGCCAATGAGGAACTTTCCAATTAAAGCCCAGTGATCACTCCTTATTCGTATCCGCTCAAACCGGCTCCGGTTATTCCCTGAATCCCATTCCCACTGCCAGGCCTCCGTGTTTGGATATAGGGCTTCGAAATCCCGCCAACGGAGATGTTCCGTATTAAAGGCTTCGCTGGACGGATAATTGCCGATATCGATCCAGAATTCCTTATTCTTGCCCCTTGTTGATACACCGGCATGATCGGCGGCAAAGGCAATATATTTTTGTTCCTCGATTTGCGAAATCATAAAACTGGCCAACGACGACACCCACAACGCGCTTTCGGTCAACATAAATACTTTTGCCCGTTTAGGATGCTGGACCAGATATTCACCCCAGCCCGGGATAATAAGAGACTGAAGAATAGGTGGTTTGGAATCCGGACTTAAATAATCCGGTTGCGCTCCGTGTAAAGGAATAAGCAATAATCCACATATTAATACTATGGCCGCTTTACCCATGCATACCCCAATAGTAAGATCGAAATAATGGTTATTAACATTGCGAATACATCTCCGTAAAGAGCGTAAAAGCTTGAATGTTCCCTTATCGGGAATTTGGCCAAAAAGACCTTTTGTACGCCCAAAGGAATTTTTTCGACAACTTTGCCCGAAGGGTATATTAATCCCGATATTCCCGTATTGGCACTGCGCACAATTGTCAATCGGTTTTCGACCGCTCGTAACCGGGCCAACTCAAAATGTTGGTACGGACCGGAGGACTCCCCTAACCAACCGTCGTTTGCCTGAATGGTTATAAACTGCGCTCCCGCGCGAACAAATTTACGAACCAATTGCGGCAAACTGGATTCATAACAAATTACATTGGAGAATTTAACCGAACCAATTTCAAATACGGTATATTCTTCCCCCATGGTAAAGTTCGCCTGCCCGAAATTTAATTTTTTCAGGACGGGAAAATATCCGGACAGCGGTATATATTCCGCAAACGGTACCAAACGGATTTTATAGTACATCTTTAATCTTCCATCGGGATAGATCATAATCGATCCGTTGTAGTAATATTTTTCGCCCTTTTCACCTATTGTCCGATCCACGGTACCGGAAAGTAACGGGATACCGGCTTGTTCCATTTTCATTTGGAGCGGTCGTCGCACCGAGGCAGAGAGGCGAAGATATGCCGGTAAGGCCGTCTCTGGCCACAAAACCATATCGGGCTTGAGCCGAATAGCCACTTCCAACAGGGAATCCATTAAAGCAATATTTTCCTGACGACGACTCCGCTCCCACTTCTCATTAGGATCAATATCAGGTTGAATAACGGATACCTTAAACTGCTTTGTCGCGGGTTCGCCGACAACGCTGTAATAACGGATACCACCGAAAATCCAGATGCTTATGAAAATGATTCCTGTAAGTACCAGGATCTTTTTCTGTTCGCCCATCTGGTTAAGATATAGATAAATCCCCATGTTAATTATCATCAACCAGAATGCAATACCATAGGTGCCGGTGAGTTCGGCGATCTGAATCACCGGCAAATAGTCCGTTTGCGTGAGCGCCAGGTTTATCCACGGGAATCCTAAGGATCCGAAACTCCGAACCCATTCCATTGTCACCCATAAAAACGGAATGCTGTATAATCCCAGTCCGGTACGACGATGAATCCATGAAACCGCCATTCCAAATAAAGACCAATAGATTCCAAGATAAAGGACCGCTCCCACCAACGACGCGAAAACAGGAACAAACCCGGCGCCGCTGTTCAGACCAATCCAATAAAGGGAAATAATATTGGCCGTGATGGCAGCCAAATAACTGTATTTGGCGCTGGACCTGGGACTACTATGCAACCAAATATGGAATAAGGGAATAAAACCAATCCAGGCTAAAAACCCCAAATGCAGGGGTGGATATGCCAAACCTACCAGCCCGCCTGACAATAACGCTAACTGCCAGAAGGGCCTCTTAAAGATTGTGTTCACCCGGACTTTTTATCCAAGTATTGTTGTAACAGGATGGCAGCCGCCGTCTGGTCAACCAAACCCTTATTGTGTCCCGTTTTGATCTCCTGCATAACCAGGGAGCGTTTCGCGCTCACGGAAGTCAATCGTTCATCCTCAAACGTTACCTCGTATCCCGTACTTTTCAATAAGGACGCGAACTTGCGTACCCGTCGGGTTTGATCGGTTTCCTGCCCCTTCATTCCCAATGGCAATCCGACCACCAACAGCTCAACATCGTTATCGGCGACAATGAGCTCTATTTCCTCGAGTATTTGTTTTTCATCGCGTACAATCAACGTTTTATATGGTGAAGCAATCACGTGTAACGGATCCGAAAGGGCTAATCCGATGCGTGTATCCCCGTAATCAATCCCGAGGACTCTGCCCATAAGCACCGGGTACGTAGTGTTTATATACTATGAAATGTTATTTAAATCGGTTTGCTTAGATGAGCCTTCAAGATTTTACCGGGTTTGAAATGTGATTTTCTATGGGCCGGAACGAAAATCTCCTCGTTCGTCCGGGGATTCCTTGCTCTCGGTTTCGCCCTCGTCGGTTTCACTTCAAATACACCAAAATTGCGAATTTCTATTCGTACGTTCGGACGATCATCACATAACATTTCCCGCATAACAACAAAAATTTCATCCACAAAACGGGCCGATTTATCAAGAGTCGTACCCGTCCGGTGTGCCACCTCCATAGCAATATCCCTTTTCGTGTAAGTTTTTTTACTCATTTTCCTGTCCTTTCTACGTAATCAATTCCTTTGATTTTAGTTAATTTACGAATTATTCTGTCTAATTGCCGCAAATTGTTAACCTCAATTATAAAGTAGGCCGTGGCAATATTATCTTTTACTTTCAAATCAACACTGGAAATATTAAGATTTTCGCTCGAAATACATTCTGTCATTTCTTTCAACGCGCCTCTGCGATCTTCGCCAACAACCTTAATTCGAACGTTAAATACATCTCTCCGACGCACATCCCATTCAACCGGAATCAGGCGGTCTGATTCCTCATTGAGTAATGGTAAACTTCGGCAGGAAGCACGATGGACGGTAATTCCTCTTCCCCGCGTGACAAATCCGATCATTTCATCGCCGGGTATGGGATTACAACATTTTCCGAAAGAAACCATCAGATTGGTTATGCCCTGCAGTTTAATTCCTCTGGTGGAAGAACGGGCGTAGTCAATAAACCGCTTTTGGGATTCCTCTTCGGTTTCCTCAATCATAATTTCTTCCGCGGGACGTATTTTGCGGAAGATATCCCGGACTGTCAGCGAACCATTCCCAATCGCCTCTAATAAGGAATCCGGGGAATTATACCCGAACAATTCATAAGATTCCTTTATCTCCTTCATTAATTTTAACATTTTCAGTCGTCGCAACGTTTTTTCCAATATTTCGGAACCAATCTTTATGCTTTCCACGCGACGCATCTTCCGGAGATGGCGATTGATCAGATTTCGCGCTTTTGTCGTAACAACAAACTTTAACCAGCCATAACTTGGTTGTTGATTCTGGCTGGTAATGATCTCAACCATATCCCCGTTTTTTAATTTAGTGTTTAAAGGAACGACCTTGTGATTTACTTTGGCGCCAATACAGTGCAATCCCAGTTCGGTATGAATCTGAAACGCGAAATCAATTGGTGTGGCGTTTATCGGCAACTCGATCAAGTCTCCGTTAGGTGTGAAAACAAAAATTTCATTATCAAATAGATCAATTTTCAGCAAATGCATGAATTCCTTGGGATCGGCGGATTCACTTTGCAGAATTTCAACCAATTCACGAAGCCACTTAATATTGGAATCCAGGTCGGTGGAAACGGATTGATTCTCCTTGTAACGCCAGTGTGCTGCAACTCCTATTTCGGCCGTTTGTTCCATTTCCTGCGTCCGGATTTGTATTTCCACCATATTCCCTTTAGGACCAATAATTGTCGTATGAATTGATTGATAACCATTCGACTTGGGCATGGCAATGAAATCTTTGAACCGCTCCTGTACGGGAGAATATAATTGGTGAATAATCCCAAGCGTCAAATAACACTGTTCTACTTTTTCAACAATAATCCGAATGGCGTAAAGGTCATAGATCTCTTCAAATGTTTTTCCCCGCTGAACCATTTTCCCGTAAATCGAGGCATGTGATTTCGGCCGGCCGTATATTTCCGCTTTTATGCCGTAGGAAGCCAATTCCGCTTTCACCGGTTTGATCACCTCATTGATATAGCGCGTGCGCTGGCGGTTGGTGGCTTTTAACTTTGAGTCGATTTCCTTATAGGCGGTTGGATTAAGCGTTTTGAAAACCAGATCATCCAGCTGCCATTTAACCTTGGCCATTCCCAGGCGATGAGCCAACGGAGCATATACATCGCGGGTTTCGATCGCGATCCGATGTTGTTTAATCTGCGGCATATACTGGAGGGTCTGCATATTATGGAGACGATCGGCAAACTTGATAATGATCACCCTTAAATCCTTGGCCACCGACAATAAAAGTTTCATGAAATTGCCGGCCTGTTTTTCCTTCCGACTGGAAAACTGGATCCCTCCTAATTTGGTGACACCATCAACCAAAACCGCCACATCCTGATCAAACAAACGTTCCAATTCTTCCATCGTCGCGTCCGTATCCTCAAGCACATCATGCAGCAATCCCCCGATGATTGTGGTATGATCCATCTTCCACAACGCCAATAAATTGGCGACAGCCAGGCAATGTTCAAAATAAGGTTTTCCGGAACGGCGCTTCTGTCCTTCATGGTGGGAATAACTGAATTCGTACGCCTTCCATAAAAGGCGTTTTATTTCTTCCCGGTTATTCCCGTTCGGAACGGTAACCTTTTTAAATAACTCGTTAAAAGGTTTCGGGTATTCCCCCACTAAATGGGGAACCAGACGTGTAAGTGGATTGGGCATTAGAACGGTGGTGTGGTTTCAAATTCTTCATAAACGGAAAAATTCTCAAACCGCGCGAACCGATCGATAAAGGTGACGTCGACGGTACCTGTGGGACCGTTACGCTGTTTGGCAATGATGACCTGCGCTTTCCCGCGATCTTCTTCATCCTGCGTGTACAAATACGCACGATACAGAAACAACACAACATCCGCGTCCTGTTCAATGGCGCCGCTCTCACGCAAGTCCGATAACTGGGGCCTGCGATCACTGCGGTTTTCCACCGCCCGCGACAATTGTGACAAGGCGACTACCGGGATATCCAGCTCTTTCGCCAAAGCCTTCAACGAACGGGAAATAACGGATATTTCCTGTTGGCGACTTTCCACTCCCTTCGGTCCCTGCATCAATTGCAAATAATCGACAATAATCATTTTTACGTCGTGTTCCGCTTTTAAGCGCCGGGCCTTGGCCCGCAGTTCCAGCACGGTTATGGCCGGTGTGTCATCCAAGTAAATGGGCGCCTCGGCCAAGGTACCGACGTGCAGACTCAGGTTCTTCCATTGTGCTTTGGGCAAACGTCCGGTACGAACCAAATGACTGTCGACTTTCGCTTCCGCGCAAAGGAGTCGCATGGCTAATTGATGATTGGCCATTTCCAGACTGAAAATTCCTACCGCTTCCCCGTTTTCGACCGCCGCGTTCCGGGCCATGGATAGGGCCAACGCCGTTTTCCCCATACCGGGACGACCGGCAATGATAATTAAATCTCCCGGTTGGAAACCGGCCGTTTTTTCGTCCAGATCAACCAATCCCGAAGGAACCCCGATAACCGATCCGGCTTTCGCGCTGATTATATCCAGCTTTTCGAAGGTTTCATGCAAAATCGGATCAATATGGCGAAATCCACCCTTCAGCCGGTGTTGAGTAATATTAAAGATCGCTTGTTCCGCCGAATCCAGGATTTCATCGACGGATTGACGGTCATCGTAGG
>JAADGP010000098.1 GCA_013152315.1 FCB group bacterium | reverse complement strand
CATTCATGAAGCAACAAACATAAGTCCCGTCAGGGACGAAACAGCAACAGCACACGGTAAACACATTGGCCCCAAAATATCCCCAATTTGTGTTTGCCGTTCGGGATGGAATAATTGGATTATCGAACAAAAATTTTCACTGTGAATTCATATATCGTCCCTACGGGACTTGTCCTGCATTTTGGTATGGTTATGCTACAGATATCCTGTCCCTGACGGGACAGAACGGCTGATTTCCAATATTCAAAATACAGGATCAAATAGCAGGTATTGGTGAAATACATTCCTTTCACAATCCGGCGTAATATCATAGAAGTGAAATTGTAAGTGAAATATTGATATTTATTAAGGCTAAGGAACAGATTGTTTAATGCGTGAAACGTAAATAGTGTCGTAGCGTAGCGGAGACCCCGACGAAGCGCAGCGGATGTTGGGGATACGTGAAACGTGATGCGTGATGCGTGAAACGTGAAATGTGATCGACAAAACCGTACCGTATGTCCCCAATAGTATTTTTGTGTTAGATCTAAACTTCCGCCATTTCTTAAAACCGGGAGACCAACTGCTTATATTTTTCCATCAACATCTCCGTGTTTTTTCCGCGTTTTCCGGTCCCTATTACCATATCGTCGATTTTTACGATGGGGACGATCCCCCGGGTGGTATTACTCAGGAATATTTCGGATCGTTTCATCAAATCCGCCAGCGTGATATTCGCGTACGCGACCGGGAAGGGAGAAATATCGCAGATCGCCTGGCGGGTAATCCCGGCCAGGACACCCTCCTTCCGGGTTACCAGCGTCTCCCCCTCGAACCAGAACAAATTTGATCGTGACCCCTCATACACGTAACCGGCTTCATCGACCAGGAGGGCTTCGAAACAGCCCGCCTTTTGCGCTCTCCGATAAGCCAGAAAGCATTCAAGATAAGATAGCGATTTGACATGTGGCAAGGCCCGGTGCTGGACAATACTTATTACCGACGCCCCGGCATAAACGGATTCATCAATTATTAATTCGGTTGAAATTATGATCAGGTCTTCGGGGGTGGCGATAATTTTCAATTGTTGAAGGGGATAATCCGCCGCCGCGACGACCCTGTTCACCATCGAAATGATTTCCGGCGCCGAATATTTCACGGCCAGGCCGATCGCCGTCGCAGACGCGAAAAGCCGGTCCACGTGTTCTTTTAACCGGAATACTTTGCGATTACCGAAAGTCCGAAGCGTTTCGAAGACGCCGAACCCATACATGAACGCGTCCGAGAGGAGGTTTACCCGGGCGTTTTCCCGACTTACCCAATGATCATTAATCAGAATCAGCATTATTTCCACCACTAAAAGATTTTGCTTTATCAAATGTTTCCTGATATTCCGGCGCCATTTCCGAATCGATGGTAATTCCGCCGCCTACTCCAAGATATAACCGATCACCCTTTTTCACAACAGTGCGTATGGCAATGTTGGTATCGATATCGCCGTCCGGCAGAATATACCCGATTGTCCCGGTATAGACGCCCCGCGCGACCGGTTCCAGTTCCTCGATAATTTCCATAGCTCTTTTCTTGGGACACCCGGTAATGGAACCGCCGGGGAACATGGAAAGCAGCGCTGCAACCGGTGTTAATTCTTCCCGCAGAATACCCTGAATCCTGGCCGCCGTATGCCAAACCGCGGGAAGCTTGCGCAGGGCCTTTTTCTGAAGGACTTTTACAGATCCCACGGCGCACACCTTCCCCAGGTCATTCCGTAATAAATCAATAATCATGTAAAGTTCCGCCTGTTCCTTGGAGCTGGTGAGCAAATCACGTACTTGCCGCCGGTCTTCCCGTTTGGTTCTCCCCCGGGGACGCGTGCCTTTGATCGGTTCGGTCACGATCCGCCGTTTTTCCACTTTAACGAAGCGTTCCGGCGACAGACTCATGACCGAAAAATCATCGCCTTCCAGATAGGCGGCAAAATCGACCGGATTTCGCTTTAAAAATTGCAGGAACAATTCACGGCCCGGAAGCGGGTTTGCGGCTTCCAGACGATGCGTAAGATTCATCTGGTAGATATCCCCGGAGACAATGTAGGCCCGCACTTTCTCAAAAGCCGCCCGGTATGTCTCCCGGTCCAGGCCCGACGTGAACCGGCAGGTAGTTACCCGTAGGCCAGCGGTCCCGTTCCGGTTGCCAATTCGCTCCACGAGGCCGGGAAAATCAGGGTGGTTGTAATACAGGACTGTTTTCTCCCGGGTGAATTCAAGGTAATTATCATAGGCAAGGAAATGTATTTTCGGCAAACCAAGGTCGTTCTTTTTCCCGGATTTAATCCTGTGTAAATCCAGTCCCAGGTCATAACTCAGGTATCCCATAATAAACCGTCCCCGGTTCCGGTTTGTAAACGTCACCAGGTCGGTCCGGGCAGCGCCCGACCGGTGGTCAAAGATTTCCACGGGGTCGAACGCAATGATCCGTTTCCATCCCCGGGCGCTTCGGCTCCAGGTCAAACAGGGAAATTTTTCCGCGTCACCCAGTTTTCGCCAAAACGAAACCGGATCGCTGAGCGGCAATTCACAACGCAACATTTTCCATTTTCCGGTAATTGAAGTCGCGTCGCGCACACGCAAGAAAATTCCGCAGCATCTGTGTTCCGCACTCGGTCATAAACGATTCGGGATGAAATTGCACTCCGAACAGGGGATATTTCCGGTGTTCCATGGCCATGATATCGCCCTCGCGGCTCCAGGCCGTTAATCGAAATTCAACCGGTACTTGTGTGACAACCAGGGAATGGTATCTGGCGGCCGGAAAGGGATTTTCGACACCCGCGAACAATACCGACTCCTTTCGGTGGATTGGTTGGGTCCGACCATAGATCAGGCGCTTTGCCGGTCCGATTTTCGCGCCGAAGGCGACACCGAGGCACTGGTGTCCGAGACAAACTCCCAGGATCGGAATTGCGCGATAAACAGCACGAATAAGAGGGATGCAAATCCCCGTTTCATCCGGCCTTCCGGGGCCCGGGGAAATAATAATTTTTTCCGGTCTGTCATTTTCAATTTCAGCAATTGATATCCGATCATTGCAGACCACATTTACCCGGTAACCCAGCCCGGCAACGGCCTGGTAAAGATTGTAGGTAAAGGAATCGTAATTATCAATAATCAATATCATGAGAAATTGATTTTCGTTCTTCCCGGCTACGGATTCACATTGCCGGCTCCAAAGCGCAGGCCGTGAGTCCGGCAACCCGCAAAGCCGGTTTTCCCCGAAGGATTAATGAAAGATTTCCATGATTTCACGATCCCGCAACCTACGATTTATTTCCGGTATGTTTAAAGTACACTTT
>JAADGP010000026.1 GCA_013152315.1 FCB group bacterium | reverse complement strand
ATTCATCGGTTATTCCGTTGGCGCCTAAAATTTCACGGGCGCTTTGGGCTATCCTCCGGGCCATGAACACGTTATTTCGTTTCGCCAGCGATACTTGGGTATAGTCCATTTTACCGGCATCTTTTAAGCGTCCCAACTGGAGTGCCAACAATTGCGCTTTGGTGATTTCCTGCAGCATATCGACCAGTTTGGTCTGGGTTAGCTGGTATCCCGCGATGGGCCGGGAGAACTGTTTCCGCTCCCGGGCATAATTCAAGGCTGTTTCGTAGCAATCGATCGCGGCGCCGATCACACCCCAGGCTATGGAATAGCGGGCCTGCGTCAGGCAGGAGAGCGGTCCTTTCAGTCCTTCCGCGCCGGGCAACCGATTTTCCTCCGGGAGACGCACGTCATGGAATACCAATTCGGAAGTCACGGATGCCCGCAGGCTTAATTTCCCGTGCATTTCCGGAGCGCTGAATCCCGGCCTTCCCCGCTCGACCAAAAACCCCCGGACAACTCCGGCATCATCCCTGGCCCAAACCACCGCCACATCGGCGATGGAACCGTTGGTGATCCACATCTTGGTCCCGTTCAGAACCCAGCCTCCCTCCACTCGTTCGGCGCGGGTCAACATTCCCCCGGGATTGGAACCGAAATCCGGTTCCGTGAGCCCGAAACAACCGACCGCCTCACCCCGCGCCAAGCGCGGTAACCAACTTTTTTTCTGCTTCTCCGATCCGTAACGCCAGATGGGATACATGACCAGCCCGCCCTGAACGCTGGCGAATGAACGCAGGCCTGAATCTCCCCGTTCGAGTTCCTGCATGATGAGACCATACGCCACATTGTTTACGGCGGCGCCTCCCACCTCTTCGGGGAAATTGGCCCCTAAAAAGCCGACGGCGCCTAACTTGGGAATGATACCCCGCGGGAAAGTCCCGTTGCGATAATGTTCTTTAATAAGCGGTTTGAATTCCCGCCGGACAAACTCATGAGCCGTATGTTGAATGTGTAATTCTTCCTCGGACAGGAGGGATTCGATATTGTAGAAATCGGGACCGATGTAAGCCATGGCGGAAATTAGCTCAAATTTGGTTCGCGGGATAGCAGAAAACAAAGGTTGACGGGGATAAGGGCAGGCGTCAGTTTTCAAGGACCAAGAGCCAAGGTGTGTAATTGTGGACCAGGAAATAAAGAATAGACGGCCGGAAAGGCCGTAATGTAATATGACCGGATAATGGTTGAAAATTCACCACTGAATGGTTAAAATTCAACCATGTATCGGCGAAATATTGAAAACAATCTGCTATCGGCATTGACCGACACCCCGGTAGTGGTCCTTAACGGAGCACGCCAGACAGGAAAAACCACCCTGGTCAAAAAGCTGGCAACCGCCCTTTCCGCATCATATGTTACGCTGGATGACGCCACAACCCTGTCCGCAGCCAGTTTCGATCCTCAGGGATTTATAAATGGATTCAAGGGAAACGTCATTATCGATGAAATCCAAAAAGCGCCCATGTTGTTTCCGGCAATTAAAATATCGGTCGATGAAAACCGCCAATCAGGTCGTTTCCTGCTGACCGGATCGGCAAATGTCCTCCTGTTACCCCGATTGTCCGAATCGCTGGTAGGACGAATGGAAATCATCACTCTGGCACCGCTTTCGCAAGGAGAAATGCGAAACCGGAAGGAAAGTTTTATAGATTGGGTGTTTGCCGAGCAGTCAAACTTGTCCGACCACCGATTCGATACGGATTACGTGGCGGCTGTTCTCACCGGTGGGTTTCCGGAAGCCGTGCAGAGGACATCGGAAAGGCGTCGTAACGCTTGGTTTTCAGCGTATATAACCGCGCTTCTCCAGCGGGATATTCGTGACCTGGCAAATATCGAAGGTTTGACCGATATGCCACGCCTGCTTTCCCTGATAGCCGGTCGTGTGGGAGGATTACTGAATATGTCCGAATTATCCCGCAGCTCAGGCATTCCCAATACGACACTGAAACGTTATTTAAGCCTTCTGAAGGCCACTTATTTGTTTACACCATTACCCGCATGGTCATCAAATCCGGGTAAAAAAGTAACCAAAGCACCTAAAATACAGCTTATTGACTCGGGATTGACGGCCTTCCTGAACGGACAAACCAGTGAGACCCTGAATCGGGACCCCGCCTTTTTCGGACATCTTCTGGAATCCTTTGTGATCGGGGAATTACGCAAACAATTGACTTGGGCGGAAAAACAAGTGCAGCTTTTTCATTACAGAACATTAACCGGTATCGAGGTGGATGTTGTCATGGAAGACCGCAGAGGCAATTTAGTCGGCATAGAAGTAAAAGCCTCCGCCACGGTGAAAAAGAAAAATTTCTCCGGACTGCGAACGCTTGCTGAATATTACGGTGACCGATTTTTACGGGGTATCGTTTTATATACCGGAAATCAGACAATCTCGTTTGGTCCGAAATTACTTGCATTACCTGTCAGTGCCTTATGGAATATTAACGCCGATTGAGTCGATATCAGAAAAAAACAAAATGTAGTTACCACCCCTGTGGGCAGCTATTAATAGTCCGTTGTGTTCCCACTTTTGAATATCCATCAAGGATGAGACAGACTGAAGAAATACTAGTAAGGATTTAAATCAAGTATCTCCGGTAAGAAAAGATTACGGTAATAATTTGCCTAACTCCTGATATTTTTTCATTTAATCCACTTGATTCGTTGTTAATGCATAATCCGGGTTCAATCAGGTACACAGTATTCATCCCCGGTGGGGATGAACATGAACCCCGAATTTTCGGGGCCGGTGCAACCGGTGGGTAACAACCAACATGTCTCGGCGACCCCGGAGGGGTCGAATATATTCAATATAGGTCCGGATTATGAAAAGCAAGACTTCCATAACGCCCCCCCGACAGCCGCTGTGCTTCGTCGAGGCCTCCACTACGTTCCGACACGTTTTCCCGATATCCGCTGTGCTCCATCGGGATCTTCGCTGCACTCCGACACGTTTCACACATCACGTTTCAGATTCTTCTTCTCAGCCTCTTCCTTTCCCACCATAATCTTTCTTCTTAACGGATCAGCCTATTATTTATCCCACGTCGTGCGATAAAGGTTCACCGCCAGAACCAGGATGGCGATCATTCCGATTATCCCCGACAATCCGTACATGGTGCTCAAAACCGGCTCCCAGGGAATTGTCCCCTTTGCCAATATGGGAAACACACGAAATACCAACGCTGAATTACCAAGCCAGAAGGTGGCTGTGACCAGTCCCGGGTAAGCGATTTTTTTAACATGAATAAAACCGGGAATCATGCGCGGGGCCATTCCGAAGATAAGGAGACTAACAAAGC
>JAADGP010000049.1 GCA_013152315.1 FCB group bacterium | reverse complement strand
GTATGGAAAGCAATTCGTTTTGTTGGTGTACTCATAAATATTCTTCGCCGACAGGGGATGGGAATTTCGCCCCCAACAACACTTAACACAAAATTAATCTGACCTGATCTAACCTGATTTATCTGTGGAAAATAGAAAATTCCACACTTCCCACTGCAGGGTTGGGAGACCCTGCAGAATCAGGAAAGGGCTTAGAAAAAATTATGTCCTAAAATGATCGCGTAGCCTGCCAAGGCGGACCGATCCCGCGCTGGTTTTCCCCAATCCAACCAAGTTATCTTTCAGTCGTTAAACCGACGTAAAAAGCTGCAAAAGCAATGTTAAATTTATTACTTTGAAAAAAGTTTATACCTATCGTTCCTCACTTACATATTCACTTCTATGATATAGATTAATATGGAGATACAGGGGTTTCATCTAATTATTCTCATAAAAAATGCTTTTTGAAGTGAGACCGGTTTATAACCATCAATTCTATCCGGCGTAAACATCCCGCAAAACGACAGCATTCACTATATTTCGATGGCTTTCCCGATTGACTCTTCCCAAATCCTTATTTTTATGTAATTAACAATCTTTTCGTACATTTGCAATGAGTATACCTTATTGGTTAATTTACCCCAGCTCAAATCAGTAGTGTATTACGCACTGACGGGTTTTCGGAGAGAAAGTTTAAAACCATTATTTGGTGAGAGGAAGGGCCGATGTATGTTTATTGAGTTTAAAGACGTGGCAAAGCAAAAAATAATTGCCGGGGGAAAGCGGTATTTTGGCACCTTCCCGGACGTATTTACCAAAATGTATGCTTTCACCCGCGCCAAAACCGCCCGTGCGTTAGGTTATTATCCTTACTTCCCCAATATTGAAGCCTCCGACGCTACCGTCGTAACAATTGACGGTCAGAAAAAAATCATGTTGGGTTCCAACAATTACCTCGGTCTTACCAACCATCCCGAAGTTGTCGAGGCCGGGGTCAACGCGCTATGTCAATACGGAGCGGGCTTAACCGGCAGCCGCTTCCTAAACGGAAACCTTATCCTCCACGAAAAACTCGAACATAAGCTGGCCGCTTTCGTCGGCAAAGAAAGCGCTCTGGTATTTTCCACCGGTTTCGGCGTTAACCTCGGTGTAATTGCCGCCACCGTGGGTTCTTCCGATTTGCTTTTCAGCGACGAGTACAATCACGCCTCCATTGTTGACGGTTCCCGTTTTTCGCGCGTGAAGGTGGTCAAATTCAAACATAACGATATGGCGGATCTCGAACGGAAAATGAAAGCGGCCGAACCGGACCGGGCACGGTTTCTGGTTTCGGACGGAATCTTCAGCATGGAAGGGGATATTGTCCCCCTCCCGGAACTGGTACGGATCGCCCATAAATTCGGCGCCCGGGTTATGATCGATGACGCCCATTCCCTCGGCGTACTGGGCCCTCGGGGAAACGGTACCGCGGCCCATTTCGGGCTGACGAAAAAAGTCGATCTCATCATGGGCACCTTCAGCAAATCGCTGGCCGGTGTGGGTGGATTCATTGCCGGGGACGAGCCCGTTATCGACTATTTAAAGCACCACACCCGGACCATGATTTTCACTGCCGCCCTTCCTCCGGCGAACGTCGCCACCGTCTCAAAAGCGCTTGATATCATTATTGACGAGCCGGAACGGCGTGAACAACTTATGGACAACGCCCGCTACATGCGCGAGAATTTGCAGTCGCTTGGCTACAACACGGGTAACAGTTCAACGCCGATAATTCCCATCATTATCGGCAGCGAAATGAAAACCTTCCAGGTTTGGAAAGATTTACTGGCCGCCGGGGTGTACACCAACCCCATAATTCCGAATGCGGTTCCCCGGGGAAGGTCTCTCTTACGGACCAGCTACATGGCCACCCATACCAAAGATCAACTTGATTTTTGCCTGGAAAAATTTCAAAAAATCGGGAAAAAACACCGGATCATTTCCTGAATCTTTCAAACTTTACATTAACGATGAACCGCTTATGACCAATCACAACCAATCGCCCCGTAAAGTAATACTGATCACAGGCGCCTCGTCAGGTATCGGCAAAGCTTGCGCGGTTCATTTGGCCCAGGCCGGATATCACGTCTATGGCACAACCCGTCAAGACCCGGATCGGCTGACGAAAGACCATCCGGCGACGCAACTGAATATGATCCGGATGGATGTTCGCGATGACTTGTCGGTACAACAGGGAATCGATTCGATAATAAAACAGGCCGGGCGCCTGGATGTGGTGGTAAACAATGCCGGTTTCGGTATCATCGGGTCCATTGAAGACACTTCCATTGACGAAGCAAAAGCCCAGTTCGAAACCAATTTTTTCGGCCTTCTGCGGGTATGCACCACAGTCCTCCCCCTTATGCGGAACCAGGGTAGCGGCTACATTATCAATATCAGCTCCATCGGTGGATTGATCGGGTTGCCGTTTCAGGGATTGTACAGCGCTTCCAAATTTGCCGTTGAGGGACTTACCGAAGCCTTGTACAAGGAAGTCCGTTCGTTTGGAATTCGCGTGGTTCTCATCGAACCCGGCGATTTTTTTACTTCCTTTACCGCCAACCGCAAAAAAACGGCCCAATCGCAAACCAATCCCGCTTACAAAACTCAGTTCGAAAACACCTTAAAAATTATTGAATCCGATGAAAGAAACGGCGCCGCGCCGAAAAAAATCGCCCGCTTACTGGTCAAAATAATCCGGCATCCCAATCCCCGCTTGCGGTACCGGGTGGGATTCCTATCCCAAAAAACGGCGGTAACGTTAAAAAAATTCCTACCTCAAAAATTGTTTGACTGGATCATCATGCAACATTATCAACCCGGTTAAAAAAACGGAACAAATAACCGGTATTTCATCTATTAAGGAAGGGACCCGCATTCTTAAGGAGAAAGAAAATGGATAAGGCAAAACAAACATTACAGATGTTGTTATCCATCGCCGACATAACCATCGACGGTTCCGCCCCCTACGATATACGAGTGAACGATGAGCGTTTTTACAAGCGTGTATTGAGCGATGGCGCCCTTGGTTTGGGCGAATCCTACATGGACGGCTGGTGGGAATGCGATGCCATTGATCAATTCATCGATCGGGTTATACGGGCCCGGCTGGAAAATCGGGTTAAAGGCAGCGTAAGAACTCTGCTCATGGTGTTGAAATCAAAATTCTTTAACCTGCAGAAAATCTCGCGGGCTTTTGAAGTCGGTATCAAACATTATGATATCGGAAACGACTTGTACCGAGCCATGCTGGATAAACGGTTGAATTACACCTGTGGCTATTGGCAAGAGGCTAAAACACTGGACGAAGCCCAAGAGGCCAAACTCAA
>JAADGP010000126.1 GCA_013152315.1 FCB group bacterium | reverse complement strand
GGGCAGGCCTGTGAATTTGATTATTCCGGTACCCAGGCAACCCGCGCGTTGCGGGCGGAGGGTTACCGGATTATCCTGGTGAATTCCAACCCGGCGACCATCATGACCGATCCCGAGCTGGCGGACAAAACGTATATCGAGCCGCTTACCCTGGATTACCTGACAGCGGTCATTGCCAAAGAAAAACCAGACGCCATTTTGCCCACCGTGGGGGGGCAAACGGCGCTGAACCTGGCAATGGAATTGCATGCCATCGGGGTGCTGGACAAATATGGAGTGGAACTGATAGGAGCCCAGATTGAGGCCATCGAAAAGGCCGAGGATCGGGAGAAATTCAAGGCGGCCATGGACGCGATCGGTATCGACACCGCCAAGGGAGGTTTTGTGGGCTCGTTTGATGAGGCCCAGACACTTATTCGGGAAATGGAATTTCCGGTTATTATTCGTCCCTCCTTTACCCTGGGAGGTTCCGGAGGATCGGTGGCGTATAACAGCGAAGAATATCAGGATCTGGTTGAGAAAGGATTAAGCGAAAGCCCGATTAGCGAGGTACTTATTGAAGAATCACTGTTGGGATGGAAAGAGTACGAATTGGAAGTGATTCGCGACCGGGCTGATAATGCGATTATCGTTTGTTCCATCGAAAATGTCGACCCTATGGGCGTTCATACCGGAGACTCCATTACCGTGGCCCCGGCCATGACATTAACGGACCGGGAATACCAGCAGATGCGGGACTGGGCCATGGCTTGTATTCGGGAAATCGGAGTTGAAACCGGCGGGTCCAATGTTCAATTCGCGGTTAATCCCGAAACGGGCAGAATGGTTATTATCGAGATGAACCCCCGGGTCAGCCGATCATCAGCCTTGGCGTCCAAGGCCACCGGTTTTCCGATCGCCAAGGTGGCGGCCAAACTGGCGGTGGGCTACACGCTGGATGAACTGCCCAATGATATTACCGGCAAGACCCTGGCCGCTTTTGAACCGACGATCGATTATATTGTTACCAAAATTCCCCGTTTCGACTTTGAAAAATTTCCGTCCGCTTCCGGCCATTTGGGGGTGCAGATGCAATCGGTGGGTGAAGTCATGGCCATCGGGCGCACTTTCCGGGAATCATTGCAGAAGGCCTTCCGTTCACTGGAAGTGGGACTGGACGGTCTGGAGCCGAAGCCGCCCGCCGAGGGCGATCCGGAGGTTACCCGTGCCCGGCCGCTGGATATGCGTACCCTGCGTTTCGCCACGGCCTTCCGGCTCCTGAAAGTTCGCCAGGCGTTTCTGGAAGGCCAATCCGTCGAGGATGTGCATACCCTTACCGGGATCGACCCCTGGTTTTTGCGACAGATAAAACGGCTGGCGGACGAAGGAAATGCCCGCATCAAAAAAACGGATGTGCAATACTACAAACAGGAAGGGTTCTCCGATCGTCAATTGGCCCGCATGCTGAATAGTTCCGAACAGGAAATCCGGGAATGGCGCAGGAAAAACCGGGTTTTGCCGGTCTTTAAAGTGGTGGACACCTGTGCCGCGGAATTCGAAGCCCAGACACCGTATTGTTACTCCACTTACGAACAGGAAAATGAAATTAAGCGTCTGGAAGGAGAGAAAATTATTATTCTGGGCGGCGGTCCTAATCGTATCGGACAAGGGATCGAGTTCGATTATTGTTGTGTGCAGGCAGTGTTCGGATTGAAAGAACTGGGTTACAAAACCATCATGGTCAACTGCAACCCGGAAACGGTGTCTACCGATTTTGACCTGGTGGATCGGCTGTATTTCGAGCCCATCACTCTCGAGGACGTGCTTAATATCGTCGATTTTGAGGATCCCCACGGGGTGCTGGTGCAGTTTGGCGGGCAGACTCCCCTGAAGATTGCCAATGATTTAAAAGCGGCGGGGGTGCCGATCCTGGGGACTTCCCCGGAAAGCATCGATCTGGCGGAGGATCGGGAAAAGTTCGGAAAAATCCTGGATCGTCTCCGGATTAACAGACCCGATTACGGGACCGGTCGTTCCCTGGAAGAGGTAGTGGCGGTGGCCGAGCGGATCGGCTATCCGGTCCTGGTAAGACCGAGTTATGTGCTGGGTGGCCGGGCGATGGAAATTGTGTACACCACCGACCAACTGGTCGATTACATTGCCCGTTCCGCGGACGTCACCGCCGGGCATCCCATTCTGGTGGACGAGTTCCTGGAGGACGCATTTGAATTTGATGTGGACGCGTTGAGCGACGGGGTCGACGTGCATATCGGTGGAATCATGCAGCATATCGAGGAAGCCGGAATTCATTCCGGCGACTCGGCCTGCGTGTTGCCGCCCTATAAAATTACTTCCCGGGCCTTAGAGGAAATTATCCGGATTACCAAGTTGTTGGCCCGGGAGTTGAAAGTAGTGGGACTGATCAATTTGCAATTTGCGTACAAGGATCGGGTGGTCTACATTCTGGAGGTGAATCCCCGCGCCAGCCGAACGGTGCCTTTCGTGAGCAAAGCGACCAATGTGTCCCTGGCCCGGATCGCCGCCCAGCTGGCGGCCGGGAAAAAATTGCGGGAATATGATTTGCCGACCTGGGACCTGAATCATCACATTGCCGTGAAGGAAGCGGTTTTGCCGTTTAACAAGTTTCCGGAGGAAAGTATTTTCCTGGGTCCGGAAATGAAATCCACGGGGGAAGTGATGGGCATTTCACACACGTTCGGGAATGCCTTCGCCCGCGCCTCACTCAGCGCCGGCACCGTTCTGCCGGAATCCGGTACGATTTACATTTCCGTGAACGATAATGACAAGCTGAATGCCATCCCCATTGCCCGGGACTTTTATGAACTGGACTTTAAAATTACGGCCTCATCCGGCACGGCCCGGGAACTGCGGCGGAACGGCATCCCCGCCGAATCCGTCTTTAAGGTAGGGGAGGGACGCCCCAACGTGGTGGACGGAATCAAAAACGACGAAATTCAACTGGTGATCAATACTCCTTTGGGTAAGCAGTCCCGGTTCGACGAAGAGGCGATCGGCCGGGCAACCATTCAAAAGGGAATTCCGGTCATCACCACCCTTTCCGGGGCCCAGGCGGCGGTACGGGCCATCCGGAGCAGACGAAAATTGACTGTAAAGGCGCTTCAGGAATATCACGCCAAACAATCCGATTGATTTGTGTTAAATATAATCGGTAGTTGGGTTTTTTACCGACTACCGGGAATGTTGGTAAGCGTATTTATCGAGTAGATTGCGAATCATTCGTTGGTATTTCGTATTATGTTTCTTTCGGACTTGAAAAAGTCCACACTGGCCTTGCTTAAGTGAAGAGTGACCTTCACAGTTTCCTCTTTGAAGACAAGTTGTTCCGGAGGGGGCAAAAAGTCTTTTACAATTTTAACCGCTCCCATTGGTTCATTGGTGCATTCTATTTTTTTCTTCATAAATCTTTTACCTTTTTTCCATACTATTATGTGGCTAATTATACAGCAAATTCAGGTTCTACAGATGGGAAAATGACCCTGCAGTGTATTACTACATTTCCCCGGCAATTCCAAATTGCCGGGGAAATATCTGCGGAAATATGAGCAATCTTTCTTTTGAATGTAAAAAGTATCCTGCGTCCCTTTCCTGAAATCATTTATTGAATATAAAAGGAGTAAAAAAGCGGTAAATTTGTTTAACCGGAAGTGAAAGGATTGGTCTTATGAAAGACAAAATTTGTGTAATCACCGGCGCGACGGATGGAATCGGGAAAGCCGCAGCCATTGCTCTGGCCGATAAAGGAGCGCGGGTTGTTTTGGTAAGCAGAAATGAAGCCAAGGGACAACGGGTAAAGGAGGAAATCATTCAACAAACCGGAAACGATCGGATCGATTTCTTCCGTGCCGATCTGTCGTTGTTAAAGGAAGTGCGCGAAGTGGCCTCCGATATTC
>JAADGP010000008.1 GCA_013152315.1 FCB group bacterium | reverse complement strand
TCGCTGGCGAAACGAAATAACGTGTTCATGGCCCGGAGGATAGCCCAAAGCGCCCGTGAAATTTTAGGCGCCAACGGAATAACCGATGAATACCCGGTCATGCGCCATCTGGTCAATCTGGAAACCGTGTATACCTACGAAGGCACCCATGAAATGCACACCTTGATTTTGGGGGAACGGATTACGGGTATCGGCGCCTTTGATTAATGGTGTCCGGAAGTAGGACGCCATTCGCTAAACATTTCATACCTTTGTGAATGATGTAAAAAATCATGACTTTTTTTGAATCCTTAACCGAATCGTTTGTCCCCCGGGGTAAGGAGCCCGAGCGTGTTTATCGCGCCCGGATCGGAAAATTCCAGGGGTGGACGTCGATCGTCGTTAATATCCTATTGTTTCTGGTCAAATTTATGATTGGAATCATGGTCCGGTCGGTCAGTGTCATTGCCGATGCCATTCACACGCTTTCGGATGTGGTCTCATCGGCGGTGGTTATCTGGGGGTTTAATGAAGCGGAAAAGCCGGCCGATTACGAACATCCCTATGGGCACGGACGGGCCGAATATATCGCCACCTTAGTCATTGCCATTTTGTTGTGTGTGGCCGGGATTGAATTCATCGAAGCGTCGGTGAAACGCATTCTCAATCCGGAACCGCTCACACCGGCCTGGTGGATGATCCTGGCCGTACTGGCAACCATCGGATTAAAGGAGGTAATGGCCCGGTTCGCGGGCTATCTTTCCGGTAAAATTACTTCCGACACGTTAAAGGCGGATGCCTGGCATCATCGTTCCGATGCCATATCATCATTTCTGGTGGTGATTGCCATGGTAGCCGGCCGGGCGGGCTATTATGCCCTGGACGGGTATGCCGGTTTGGGGGTGGCGCTGTTTATTATCTGGACCGGAATCGAAATCGCGAGGAACGCGATTGACGATCTGCTGGGAAAACCGCCCACCGATGAGGAAATCGAAGAGATCAGGAAGACGGCCCAGGCAATAGAAGGCGTTCTGGGGGTGCACGACATCGCCGTGCACAGTTACGGCAATGATAAATTCGCCAGCATCCATATCGAAATTGATGCCAGCGAAACTCCCAGTCGTTCCCACGACATCGCCGAAAGGGTTGAGGAAGTATTACGAAAAAACCTGAATGTCGCTCCCACGGTGCACATCGATCCGGTGGATCCTTCCCACCCAATAGTACAGGAGGTTCGTACTTACCTGGAGAATTATTGGGCCGGAGACAAACGGATTAAAGGTTTTCACGATATCCGGGTGGTGGATACCGAGGAACATCAGGTAATCCTGTTCGGTGTTAATCTGCAGCGCGGCCTGTCGCGGAAAAGTGTCCGGAATTGTTGCGAGGAAATTGAGGCATCGCTCAGGAAAGTTTTCAAGGGGTATGAAATTATTGTCAAGGTCTCCGGATTGCATCTGTATTGATGTTTATGGGAATAGTTGTCTTAACAAAAGGTTAAGGTCCTTATGACAGAATTAACGCGTTTTCGTTCGGAATTTCCTCACACCGGGAAAGGTATTCTTTATCTGGATCACGCGGCGGTATCGCCGATGTGCGATCGTGTCCGCCGGATGGTGGAAACATATCTTCGCCAGGCTGGCGGCGAAAAAATAAATAATTTCAAGGAAACGCTGGAGTTATTGGCGCGTGTTCGCGGCGCTTTCGCGCGAATGATCCAGGCGCCGGCCGATCGGATCGCGGTCGTAAAAAACACGACCGATGGAATGATTCTGTTAGCCCGGGGCCTGCGTTGGTCGCCGGGTGACCGGATCGTGTTGCACCGGATGGAATTCCCTTCCAACGTGTACCCCTGGTACGATTTGCGTCCCTTCGGAGTGGAGATTGATTTCCTGGATACGCCCCACGGAAGAGTGACGCCCGCCGACCTGGAAACGAAGGTTCGGCCCGAAACGCGGTTGGTGGCGGTAAGCTGGGTACAATATCTCGATGGCTATCGCAACGATTTAAAATCGTTAGCGGAATGGTGTCACGCGCGGGGAATTCTCCTGGCCGTGGACGCCATGCAGGGTCTGGGAGCGCTGGAAATGAAGGTGACGGAAACGGGGATCGATTTTCTTGCCGCCGGGACTGCCAAATGGATGCTGGGACCGCAGGGCGTCGGGTTTGTCTATTTGACGGAAGCCTTGCAACGGCGGCTTCATCCGCCTCATCTGGGTTGGCACAGCCGGCAGGATTTCTTCGATTTTCATAATTACGACCAACCCCTGAAACCCGGCGCCGACCGGTTTGAATTTGCCACTCCGTTCAGCCTGGGGGTGTGGGCGGTTTCCGGGGCGTTGGAATTGTTGCTGGAGGCCGGGCAACCGGCGATTGAACGAAGGGTGTTGGCGCTGACGGATCGTTTGTGTGATGGATTGCGACAGACCGGTTTCAGAATTATTTCCGACCGCGGAGCGGGGGTGAAATCCGGGATCCTGACGTTCACCCACCCGGAACAGGACCGGAATGACCGCATTTTTAAAGGATTAACCGCGGCCGGTGTGTACGTTTCCACGCGAAATAATTTTCTGCGGGTTTCTCCCCATTTTTATAACACGGAAACGGAAATGGATCGGTTTGTCGAAACGGTGGCGCGGTTGATGTAACGGGATCGCAATACACTGATTTAACCGCTTTTTCGTAATTTCCCTGAAGAACCGGGTTGTCGCAATATTTCCGGATATTGCGCTCGGCACATCCGGGGTTTCGTACCCATATTGAGTACGATCGTACCCAAAGCGGGTACAATACACAACGTTTTCTTTCCGGTATCACACGGCATTTGTAGCATCCAACATCTTGGTTCTTGGAATTTGGTTCTTGGTTCTTGAAATCCGATTCCCGGTTCTCCCAATCCCCTGATTATGATTGAAATAGTCGCCGGAAATATTTAGATTGAATTGAAATTATTGTTCCGTTTTTCTTTGGTGTTATATGCTGTTTTCAGAATACATAAAATTGACTTTAATAGAGTAAATCGATGGATTTGATTTATACCAGGAGAATTACGGTATCGTTTCCTCATTTACGGCTTAAACCTTTCGACATCCCCAAGTTTCGCGGCTACCTGGCGCGACGGTATTCCCAGGATTCACAACGAAGTAAGCGAATTAAACGAAGAAGGAAAAGGGAAAAGACAATCTGATAAAGCAAAAAGTGGAGTGAAGTTTTGAAGATTTTATACAGAGAATTATGTGATTTGATCATAAAGGCTGCAATTGAAATACAGACAGAGCTGGGGGCTGGTTTTTTGGAGAAGGTTTATGAGAATGCTTTGATTATTGCGCTTAGAGAATTAAGTCTGATGGTGGAACAGCAGAAAAAAATCGAGGTCACTTTCCGAGG
>JAADGP010000158.1 GCA_013152315.1 FCB group bacterium | reverse complement strand
TCGGGAAAATCTATTACCGGCAAAATGAAGACCTGGTGCCCTACACCGTGCTGGATCAATCCGTCGTCGCCGGAACCGTCCTGGATCGCCCTATGGCGATTGATTTAACGGTAAGCGTGCTCGATCTCCAGGATATCTTTAATCAAATGATAGACCGGTAAATATCCTGTTAATGACAAATAGTTTATATGCCTTATGGTAACCGTCAGCGAATTATTACGAAAATCAATCCATCTTTTTAATTCCGTCATTCCGCTGGGGTATTTGTTTATTGTGCCCGAGCGGAAGGATATGGCCGTTCTTTTGGGAATCCTGAGTATCCTCTTTTTTTCCATCGATGTGGGGCGAACCAGAATTACCTGGATTCGGAATCTGTTTCGAAAGCTCTTTGACTTCATGTTACGGTCCCACGAATTGGAAGGCCGATTTACCGGCGCCACCTGGGTGGTAATCGGCTCCTTTCTCACCGTTCTTTTATTCCCTAAAAATATTGCAGTACTGGCATTATTCTATTTGTCCTTCGGAGACACGGCCGCGGCCCTGGTGGGAATGCAATTCGGAAAAGTGAAATTCTGGAACAAATCACTGGAAGGCACCCTGGCCGGTCTGGCTGCTTGTCTCCTGGTAGCGGCGTTTTTCCCCGCTGTTTCGTGGGCGGTCAGGTTTAGCGGCGCCGCGGGGGCGATGCTCATCGAGTTATTGCCTATCCCGATCGATGACAACCTCCGCATCCCGTTGGTTTCCGGAACAATTATGTTAGCGGTAAGTTTGCTGGTGGCATGACGTTTTTAGCGCCTACCTACCTGTTCGGTCTCATCGCCGCCGCGATACCGATTATTATCCATCTCATCAGTCTCCGGCAAACACGGCAGGTTGAGTTTAGTTCATTACGATTCATTAAAGCCCTGGAACATGAAACCATTCGCCGTTTGAAATGGCGGCAATGGCTGCTGATCATATTGCGAACATTAATAATTATATTTCTGGTGTTAATATTCGCGAAGCCGGTCCAGCAGGGCTTTATTCCCGGGTGGATGAGTGGGGAGTTGGAATCGCGCGTGGTAATTTTTATCGATAATTCGGCCAGCATGGCCCTGGAAACCGATACCGGTTCCCTCCTGGATCGGGCCCGGAAAACCGTCCCCCAAATCATTAATGCCTTTGAGGGACAGACGGAAATCGAAATCTATCAGACCAATCCCCCCCGGAGGGTGTTTAAAGGTCAACCGGGGGAGCTGATGCCTGCCCGGCTCCTGGACGCCATTCAACAGACGAATTCACGGGATAATTTGTGGAATGTGGTGGATTCGGTTCTTACCAACCTGGACGTGAGTGAGCCCAACCGCGAATGCTTTATCCTTAGCGATTTTCAGTCATTACCGGACCCGGAAACGTTCCTGGCAAGCACGGTGCAAGATACATCGCAGCCCCAATGGCGGTTTTATTGCCTTGGTCAACCCGGCCCCGTGGACAATTTATCAATCCGGGAAACAAAAATTGCCAGTCAAATTCGTTTGCCCAATCACTTGTTAAAACTGAACACCAAAATTGCCGATGACGGTGACATTGAGAAACGCAATATTCCCATCGAACTGTACCTGAATGAAGAACGGGTGGGGCAGGTCGTAGCCAATTTTAAACCGGGACGCTCCAAGGAATTCATGTTCCAGGCCTATCCCGGTAAAAGTGGATTGGTACACGGTGTGATAGAATTGCCGGATGATGATTTCGATCTGGATAACCGCTGGACATTTGAGCTGCCTATTCCCGAGCAAATCGCCTGTACCATAGTGGGTCAATCGGCCGAGGAATTGTATTTGCTGGAATTGGCCCTGTCCTCGATCGATAACCAATCCGGTTTGTTTTTGATCGATTCCAAGGTTATTCCCGATCCGGAAAGACTGTACTTGGATGAAAGCGATATCCTGATCCTTCACAATCCCGGGAAATTGTCGGATAAGGCGATTGAAGATATTCAGTCTTTTCTGTTGCGCGGAGGAGGGGTGGTCTGGTTTGCCGGAAACCGTCAATTGCGGCAGGATAATAATCGCGTGGAAACGGCCCTGCGATTACCGGTCGCGTTGAAATTGGTCCGGGCCGCGGATGACGGGTATTTTTCCGTGAATGTCGCCGATGACAAAAATCCGTTAATGACGGATCTCGATTTGCGGAACCTGGAAGCGGAACTGCCGCAGGTGTTTACCTACCTGAAAGTAAAACTGAAAAAGGGGCAAAATTCGATCCTGAATCTTAACAACAATGATCCGTTTTTGATAGAATTCGCTTCCAACGGAAGCAGGATGTTTTATTTTACGTCTTTGATGAACTTAACCTGGAACGATTTACCCATGCGGGGCTTGATGGTCCCGTTATTGCATCGTATTCTGATTTTATTGGCTACCGACGAAACAAATACGACGCCGGTCTATGTTGACGAACCGAAAATTATCAGCCTGGACCAGGAATCCATTAACAGTGAATGGAGTGTCGTGATGCCGTCGGGTAATTCCGCTTTATTGATTCCCGATTTTAATACCGAATCCTTAATTTTCCGCCAGACAACGGAAGTCGGTTCTTATGAAATTTTATCGGACGGATATCCCTATACTTCCTTTTCCGCCCATTTGCATCCCGATGAATATCCATCGCGGAGGGCGGACAAATCAGCAATTATTAGTTCCCTGCCTCAGGGGCAGGCGCGCTGGATTGAACCCGACCGGGATTTGGCCGAAGCGTTGAAGGAAATCCGCTACGGCCGGTCTCTTTGGCGGGTGTTTTTAATCATCGCGATCGTGTTGTTATTACTGGAATCAATTCTCGGCCGCTCCCGTCCCGAGGCTTTGAAACAGGTTCAGTCATGAGCAAGTCAATCAATAAAGAAAATAGTCATCCCAAGGAACGGGCAATTTTGGTGGGCGTTATTCATGGCCAGTTAAAAGAATATGATGTGGATGAACATCTGGATGAACTGACTCTGCTTTCCGAAACCGCCGGGGCCGAAGTGGTCGGCCGGGTAACCCAGCGGTTGGGACGAATCAATCCGGCTTTTTTCGTGGGGCGTGGAAAAGCGCAACAAATTATAAACCAGGCCCGGGAATTGTCGGTCAACCTGGTCATTTTTAACGAAGACTTAACGCCGGCCCAGGTAAAGAACTTTCAGAAACTGGCCGAAAATGTGAAGATCATCGACCGCAGCGCCCTGATCCTGGATATTTTCCAGAAACATGCCAAGACAAAAGAGGCCAAAACCCAGGTTGAATTGGCCCGGTTGCAATACATGCTCCCCCGTTTGACCCGCCTATGGACCCACCTGGAACGCCAAATGGGAGGAATCGGTACCCGTGCCGGGGCTGGTGAAACGCAGATTGAAGTTGACCGCAGGCTGGTCAGAAACCGAATTGCCAAACTGAAGCAGGAACTGGATCGCATCGATAAAGAA
>JAADGP010000012.1 GCA_013152315.1 FCB group bacterium | reverse complement strand
GAACCTTCGGACACAAACCGCAGACTCTTGTATTTCCGAATTGGTACAAAACCGTGCCCGTCAACGTCCCGTAGGGACGACATATTTATAGCCACTACGAAACAATATACACAAGTCCCGTAGGGACGAAACAGCAACGGCATTCGGCATGCAATCAATAAAAGAACATTATGTTCGGAATCCGGTGCAAAGACGACGGAAAAATATAATAAAACAAATCTTTCGACGTATTGCCGTTATTTCATAATTGAACCAACGGCGTTATGGTAGACCTGGGGGTTACCCCTTACAGACTAAAAAACATCGTGGCACATCATCAGGGAATCCGCTTTTGCCTCAAGATACGACTTGCCCATCAGGTAAATATCAACCGCGCGGGCACATTCCCGTCCTTCGCTGATTGCCCAGACGACCAATGATTGCCCCCGGTGCATATCGCCGGCGGTAAAAACCTTCTTTACCGAGGTCTGGTAATTATCGGCCAGTACATTCCCGCGGGAATCGAGTTCCACGCCAAATTTTTCCAACATCCCTTCGTGTTGAGGATGCAAAAAGCCCATCGCCAACAAGACCAGTTCACAAGGGACAATGCGTTCCGATCCTTCGATTTCCCTGAACCCCGGTCGTTGGCCGGCTTTCGGTTCTTCCCATTCCACATCAACTACTTTCAGCGCGCGCAAATTTCCTTTTTCATCGCCGATAAATTCCTTCGTGGAAACGGACCAAAAACGTTCACACCCCTCTTCGTGGGCGCTGGCCGTCCTTAAAATAGTGGGATAAGTGGGCCAGGGCATCGCTTTCGTCCGTTCAAGGGGCGGCTTGGGCAATATCTCAAACTGGATAACGGATTTGGCCCTTTGCCGGATTGCCGTCCCCACACAATCGGCCCCGGTATCGCCTCCCCCGATAACCACAACATTTTTCCCACGGGCTAAAATACTTTCTTCTTCATAAGCAATATCGGCGATTCGTTTATTGGTCTGGGTAAGAAACTCCATGGCAAAGTGAACACCTTTCAAATCGCGTCCCTTTACCGGCAAATCCCGGGGAATGGTGGATCCTCCGGCCAGGACTATGGCGTCAAACCCGTCCGTCAATTCGCGCACCAGTACATTCTTGCCGACTTCGGCGTTTGTGCGGAATTGAATTCCTTCCAATTCCATGATCCTGATCCTGCGATCAATAATCCATTTTTCCAGTTTGAAATCGGGTATCCCGAAACGCAGCAATCCGCCGATGGCATCGCTTCTTTCAAATACCACAATCTCATGGCCGGCGCTGTTAAGTTGCGCCGCCGCCGCTAACCCGGCCGGACCGGAACCCACCACGGCAACCTTTTTACCGGTGCGTTTTTTAGGAGGGTTCGGTTTAACCACGCCGTGCCGAAACGCGCTTTCCGCGATGTTTTTCTCAATATTTTCGATCGTTACCGGCTGTTGATTAATACCCAACACACAGGCCGCCTCACAAGGCGCCGGACAAATCCGGCCGGTAAATTCCGGGAAGTTGTTTGTCGAACTGAGAATCTCGTAAGCTTCAGCCCAGGATTCATTGTAAACAGCGTCGTTAAACTCCGGTATGATATTCCCTAACGGGCACCCGTTATGACAGAAAGGCACGCCGCAATCCATGCAACGGGCGGCCTGAAACAGTATCTTCTGGCCGAAATCCGCGTCCTTTACGAACTCGCAGAAGTTTTTAATCCGTTCCTGGGGAGGATACTTTTCAGGAAGCTCCCGCTCATATTCAAGAAACCCGGTAACCTTACCCATTTTGTGCTCCTGCCACGCTTACTGTTCCTCTTGATATTCTCTTCTTTTTATTCTGCCGCTCTTTCTTTTTCTTAAGCAACACGGCCTTGTAATCCCGGGGCATCACTTTCACAAATTTCCGTATGCTGCTTTCCGGTTTTGCCAGAAAAGCCTTGGCTACGTCGCTTCCCGTGTATTTATAATGTTTTTCGATCATCTTTTTTACCAACCGGACATCTTCTTTTTCCATGGGATCAAAATCGATCAGTTCCGTGTTACATTTTTTCCGGAAGCTTTTATCCGCATCATACACATAAGCGATACCTCCGCTCATGCCGGCGGCAAAATTCCTGCCTGTTTTTCCCAGAATGACGGCCACACCACCGGTCATATATTCGCAACCGTGATCGCCGATTCCCTCCACGACCACTCGCGCTCCCGAGTTGCGCACACAGAAGCGCTCTCCGGCAAGGCCGCGGATATAGGCTTCGCCCGCAGTGGCGCCGTAAAAGGAGACATTCCCGACAATAATGTTTTTTTCCGCCGGAAAGGTCGCGGTACGGTCGGGAAATATGATCAATTTTCCACCCGAAAGACCCTTCCCGAAATAGTCGTTCGTATCACCTTCCAGCTCAAATCGAACACCGGGTGCCAAAAAGGCGCCGAAACTCTGCCCGGCGGACCCCCGGAACCTGACGGTGATGGTATCCTCCGGAAGACCGTCGCCCTTGTAGCGCTTTGAAATTTCGTTCGAGAGAATCGCGCCGGTGGTACGATCAACATTATTGATCGCGTATTCCAGAACCACTTTTTCACCCGACTCAAGCGCCGGCCGCGAGGCGTTTACGATACGCCGGTCAAGCACATTATCCAGCCGATGATTCTGGCTCGTTGAATGGAAAAGGCCCACCTCGGCGCCTTCTTTTTCCTGGTATATGATGGCGCTAAGATCAATGTTACGGGATTTCCAGTGACTGACATCTTCCCGCTGCCCCAGGCACTGTGATTGACCAACCATTTCATCGATCGTTCGGAATCCGAGCTCGGCCATAATTTCCCGCAAACCCTGAGCCATGAAACGGAAAAAATTCACCACGTGTTCGGGCTTCCCGGCGAATCGTTTGCGCAGGGTTTTATCCTGGGTGGCCACCCCCACCGGACAGGTATTAAGATGACACTTACGCATCATCACGCACCCGGCAACAATGAGGGCCGCGGTAGCCACACCCCACTCTTCGGCTCCCAATAGGGTGGCAATTGCCAGGTCCCGCGGCGTATTCAATTTGCCGTCCACCTGAACGACTATCCGGTTGCGCAACTTGTTGCGCACCAGGGTTTGGTGGGTCTCCGCCAGGCCGATTTCCCACGGGAGTCCCGCGTGCCGAATGGAACTCAGGGGAGAAGCGCCCGTGCCCCCGTCATGCCCCGAGATCAGGACAACATCGGCCTTGGCTTTGCACACCCCGGCGGCAATCGTGCCCACACCCGTCCCGGCCACGAGCTTCACGCTTATCCGGGCGTTACGATTAACATTTTTCAAATCAAATATGAGCTGCGCCAAATCCTCGATGGAATAAATATCATGATGGGGCGGAGGGGAAATCAATCCCACTCCGGGAGTGGAATGCCGGACCCTTCCGATCCATTCATCCACCTTATGACCGGGAAGTTGTCCGCCCTCACCGGGCTTGGCGCCCTGGGCCATTTTTATCTGTAATTCATCGGCATTCGCCAGATAATAGCTGGTTACACCGAACCGGCCGGAGGCCACCTGCTTGATCGCCGATCTTTCCCAGTCGCCATTCGGTTTCGGCTCAAAGCGTATCGGATCTTCACCTCCCTCGCCGCTGTTGCTCTTACCGCCGATACGATTCATGGCGATGGCCAGGGTTGTATGCGCTTCGTGCGAAATCGATCCGAACGACATGGCTCCGGTCGCGCAGCGTCTCAAAATGTTTTCGATCGGTTCAACCTCTTCGATCGGAATGGGGCCCCGGGACTTAAATTTCAGTAAACTGCGCAAAGTGCAGGCCCGTTCACTTTGGTTGTCAATCTCCTTACAATACTTCTTAAATTCCTCGTAATCGTTATTCCGGGTGGAATTTTGCAGGAGCGAAATGGATTTGGGATTGAACAGGTGAAATTCCCCGCGCTGTTTCCACTGATAAACACCTCCCACGTCCAGCCGTGGGTTGGGAATGGGGCGCTTCGGAAAGGCAATTCGATGCTTAATCAGGGTTTCCTTGGCAATATCATCGAGCGTAATCCCTCCGATCCGGGAAACCGTTCCAGTGAAGTGTTTGTCAATCACCTCTTTACTGATTCCCAAAGCCTCGAAAATTTGAGCCCCATGGTAGGACTGAAGGGTCGATATTCCCATTTTTGAAAATATTTTCAACAATCCGTCCCGAACGGCTTTGCGATAGTTCGCCAATATCTTTTTCTTGGTAAGGTGCGTCGGAAGCTGGCCCTTAATTTTCATTTCATACAGGCTTTCCAGCGTCAAATACGGGTTTACCGCCGAGGCGCCGAAACCGATCAGGGTGGCGTAGTGGTGTGTCTCCCGCACTTCACCGGTTTCAACGATAATATCGCACTTTGCGCGTAAACCATTGCGAATAAGGTGATGGTGTACGGCGCCGGTGGCCAAAACCGACGGGATGGCGGCGTGGTCGCTGTCCAGTCCCCGGTCCGAAAGCATGAGAATCGAGAACCCGTCTTCCACGGCGTCAACCGCATACTTGCAAATTCGTTTCAGCGCCTTTTCCAGGCGACCCGGTTCTCCGTCCGCCAAAAACACGATATCAATCGTTTTGGTTTGAAAGTGGGGCCGGTCGATATAACGTAATTTTTCCACTTCCCGGTTGTCAATTACCGGCGAATCAATTTCCACCTTATGACAGTGATCGGGAGATTCCTCCAATAAGTTTTTCGAGGCGCCCACGTAGGTTTTCAGAGACATGACCATCCGCTCACGGATAGGATCAATCGGCGGATTGGTAACCTGCGCAAAAAGTTGCTTGAAATAGCTTGAAAAATGTTGCGCCTGGTGGGACAGAACAGGAATCGGCCAGTCCGCTCCCATTGACCCCAAGGGCTCCTTGCCGGTTTCGGCCATGGTCTGGAGAATGAGTTTTACTTCCTCGCTGGTATACCCGAAGGCCTGCTTGTTCTGAAGCAATCTTTTAATATTCGGCTGGCGACTTTCAAAGGGGGCCTCGGGCAGTTTGTTCAGGCGGATTTTGTACTCTTTCAACCACTCCTTGTATGGTTTTTCCGTACAGATTTTGGTTTTGAGCTCATCGTCGCTGATGATGCGCCCTTCCTTGAGATCGGCAATAAAAATCCGGCCGGCTTTCAGTCGACCGCGAAAGACCACGTTAGCCGGGTCGATATCCAGTACCCCCGATTCGGAAGCCATGATAATCAGATCATCCTTTGTCACCAGGTAACGGGAAGGGCGTAAACCGTTTCGATCCAGGGTGGCGCCGACAATTTTCCCGTCCGTGAAGCAGACCGACGCCGGCCCGTCCCAGGGTTCCATCAACGAAGCATGATATTCGTAAAAAGCCCTCCGGTCCTCGTCCATGTCGGGGTTTTCCTGCCAGGCTTCCGGAATCATCATCATCAACACGTGGGGCAGCGAACGGCCGGCCAGGACCAACAGTTCCAGAACCATATCGAAATTGGCGGAATCCGAGGCATCCTCATCACAGATGGGAAGCATCATCCGGATCTCTTCTTCGGTAAACAAATCGGACTTAAACAAAGCTTCCCGGGCGCGCATCCAGTTCATATTCCCGCGGATGGTATTGATTTCTCCGTTATGGGCGATATAGCGAAACGGCTGCGCCAACCGCCACGAGGGGAAGGTATTGGTGGAAAACCGGGAATGCACGAGCGCCAGCGCGGTCAGCAATTCTTCGTTCTGCAAATCCAGAAAATATCCGGGAAGTTGCCCGGTGGTAAGCTGTCCCTTGTACACCACTGTTTTGTAAGAGAAAGAAACAATGTAAAAATTGTCGCCGATCCCAAAAACGGAATTTTTTACCAGGCGAACCGTATAATTCCGGAGAACAAACAGTTTTCGTTCCAGAGCTTCCGGGCTTTTTATGTCCGATCGTCCACAGACGAAAACCTGTTCGAACCACGGTTCGGTGGAACGCGGGGCTTCCCCGATCTCGCTATTGTCCGTCGGCACAACCCGGTAACCGAGGAGCTTCAGTCCCAGTTTTTCGATATTGCGTTCCAGGATTTCCCGGCATTCTTCACGCTGCGCCTCGTTTCTCGGGAAAAGAATGACGCCGACCCCATATTCACCAAAGGCCGGAAGACGAAAACCTAATTTGACACACTCGTTGAAGAAGAATTCATGGGGCGTTTGAATCAGGATTCCGGCGCCGTCTCCGGAATGAACATCATAACCGGTCCCGCCCCGATGTTCCATGCGGGCCAGCATTTTCAGGGCCTTGTTAATAATATCGTGGGATTTGCGATTCTTAAGATGAGCAACGAACCCGATTCCACAGGAATCGTGTTCCATCTCAGGAACATACAGACCTTTCTTTTTTTCAGGTGCCATTTTCACTTTCTAACCTTTTTAAAACTGAATTATTTTACGGGCCCGAAAGAAAAATTCTTTTCCCCGGGCGATATGCCATGCCAAAGACACAACGATCCCGCTTCGTCGGCGGGTTGCCTAACAGTTCAACCGTGTCCACACGGTAAAACCAAACGATCGGAGAAGAGACCCTTTTCAATTTCCCTTCCGACCGCTATTTATTTGCTTCGAATAGCGGTTTGCCCTTTTTGTTCCTCCGGATTTTGCGGACCTTTCCAGGATTGGAATGGCAGGAGAAAAACAATATTTTCCCCTTTCCGATGAATCCCATCGGACCGTCATACAGTTCCCTGTGCTCAACCGGTTGTTCCCCCAATCATCTATTGGTAGCCAAAACGGTGGTGAATGTTTTTCTCGGTTCGGTATAGTTCAGATTTCTCTAATTTCTCGTTACCACCAATGCCAAGAAACAAATCAAATTTTTATAACAAAAGTTTCAAAAGAATAATTTAAGTATGGGTCAATATTACTTAATATTTTATTAAAAAATAAGTGTTAGTCCTAACAATCTAAAGATTTACAAAATTTCACGTCTTTTTTTCCCGCGTGCCCGGTTTCATTATCGGCGGAAATATCGTAATCTTTACCCTGTGGCATAATTACCGGGATTAAATGACAAGCCGTTTTCCCCGGGTGGTTCCGAAAACAGGTTTAAGGATCTGGCCGCGGAAGATTTCCCGGGAATCGGCCGGGGGCGATATTTCAACTTTTGAAATGCCATTGTTCATCTTTATGTGTTAGTTTAAACCATTATGAATTCAAGCAAATATTGATCGTACGTTTGGAGGAAACCATTGCTCCCCACAGGTCGTTATCAGCATATATTGTTTTAACCTTTTTAATTGTTGAGCGGAACAATTGAGTAACAATTCCCGGAAAGAAACCATTCTTGTCGTAGACGATGTGGCCCCCAATCTGATTTTTTTATCGGCCATTCTGAACAAACAGGGCTTTGAGACGCACTGTCTCAGTAACGGTCACATGGCGCTGGAAGAGGCCAAAAAACAGCCCCCTGATTTGATATTACTCGATATCCGGATGCCGGAAATGGACGGTTACGAAGTTTGCCGACGGCTCAAAAAGGATCCCAAAACCCGCGACATCCCGGTTATTTTTATCAGCGCCCTGGATGCCGTTCAGGATAAACTGCAGGCCTTTTCCGTCGGCGGCGCCGACTACATCACGAAACCTTTCCGTTTCGAAGAGGTGGTCGCCCGGGTGGAAACCCACCTGGCTCTGAAGCGCCTACAGAAAAAAATTAAGGAAGAAGTTTCCGTCCGAAACGCGATCGAGAATGAACTGCGCAAATTGAAATCCGACCTGGAACACCGCGTGCTGCAGCGTACCCTCGAATTGGACGCGGAGCATAAACGGTCGGAACAATTGCTCTTCAACGTCCTTCCGCAATCCGTGGTTGAACGTCTCAAGTTTTCCCAGGAAAACATTACCGATAGTTTTAAGGATGTGACGGTCATTTTCGCCGACATCGTCGATTTCACCAAGATATCGGCCAATTCCACTTCCGATGAACTGGCAAACATGCTGCACCACATTTTCAGCGCTTTTGATCAACTGGTGGAAAAACACCAGTTGGAAAAAATCAAAACCATCGGCGACGCCTATATGGTCGTGGGGGGATTGCCCGTCGAACGTCCGGACCATGCCGAAGCGGCGGCGGAAATGGCGCTGGACATGCTGGAGGCGCTGGAGAAAATGGAAACTGTTTTGCGCCGGAAAATCCAGGTCCGAATCGGCATTAACAGCGGCCCGGTAACCGCCGGTGTAATCGGGAAAAAGAAATTTATCTACGATCTCTGGGGGGACACGGTAAATACCGCCAGCCGGATGGAATCAACGGGATTGCCCGGCACCATCCAGGTCACCGAAGAAACCTACCGCAGGTTAAAATACAAATACACTTTTAAAAGCCGGGGCTTAATCGATGTAAAAGGCAAAGGAAAAATGAAGGTGTATATTCTGACCGGACGACGAATGAAAAACGGGGGGTGACGCCGGAATAATCCCGTTCTGCGATATCTTTCTCACGCCCCGGAAATTAGCAAAACCGGAGAGGACGCAATAAACTATCCAGATTGTCCCCTTTTCGTAACACCGTTTAACCCGGATTATGCATTAACAACGAATCAAGCGAATTAACGAAAAAAAGATCAAGAATTAGGCAAATTATTGAGGTGCTCTTTTCCTACCGGAAATACTTGCTCTAAATCCTTATTATTTCGTTAGTTTTCCCGCCTGTTCGTGAAGTACGAGGGCCGGCAGGCGGGACAGGCTGTTTACTTCGTCGTTCCTATGGCATTGGGTTTAACCGCGATGGGGCGCCACACCGATTGTTTTCATTCGAAAACGGACCGTCCTGTTAAGAGCCGGTTCCAAAACCGGAAAACAAACCTTGCTACGCTTATCCGGGTTTGTCCGACCCGCGGGTGCACGCTTCCGCGGGTCGGACGTTGAGCCCCGGTTTTGTTCCCCTTGGGGGGGCTGGGGTTTTTCTCACCGGGGCGGTAGGGTGGTAAGACATTCCTCTTTCATTTTAAAAGCGGATATCGGATTTATGAATATTTCCTTCGGCCTTGCCGCCCGGTAATTACCGGCGTTTGCTCTGGCGCCATTTCAGATCATTGGCCACCATCGTGGAAAAGACATCGGTCATCTCCACGATTCCTTTTCCGTAGGGACCGGAAGCCACCGTGCCTTTCGTTTTATACGCGTTTTCAGCGGCGATTAAACCGTTGTCTTTCTTGTCGTGTTTGATCCCGTAAATAGCGGTTCCTTTATACGTGTATACCCATTTGTTTCCCTGCTCATCTTCCAAGCCACCAAGAACCGTCGGATTTTTATCCACCCCCACATTGATGACCACCTGTGACGTACTGGCCATTCCCGGAACACCGCCTACCAGAGTGGCGCGGGCATCCTTTTTCCTGCGTGTTTCATAAGCAATCAGGTGGACTTTAATAACCGCATCCACGCCAAGTTCCTCAATCAATGCCGCTTCCTTTAATGTATTGCCCATGGTTTTACCTATTGCTTTTAACGCTCCGAAAAAGCCTTTCCCTTTTTTCTTCATGGGAGACAGGTTGGCCAGGCCGGGGGCGGGCACGATCCAGGATTCCACGGATACCTTTCTGCTTTCTCCGCCTCCCCGCATGCCTTTTTCCGTCTTGTCCAGCATCTGGTAAATTCGGCTCTGACGTAAGACATCCTTGCTTACTACTTCCAGGCCGGCCTTTGTTTTCAGGTTTTTTACGAATGTATCGTACATCTCCCCGGCGATCCGGGAGTAGGCCTCATCCTCCATGTTCACGATATATTCCACGTTGAATTCCGTCACCACAACCTTTTTTACAATCGTTTTCTCCAGGAGTTTTCCGTTCTGGAGGGTCATGTATTTGGCGCTGAACTTCCCGGGATCTTTTTGGAAAGCATCCCGATCAAAGGCCGTGATTGCCCCGCCGCCACAACCCTGGAAAAGAATAAACAGGGGTATGACAGCAAGGATCATGAGTTGGAACTTTTTCATTTTTCTACCCTTTCCCTTTTTTATACTATAGCTGTTGGATTACTATTCTTTTTTCTTCGCTGTTAAGTCAAAACCATTGGGAGTTTCGCCCGTAACGTACAGGACGAAAGCCCCGAAATCTCTTCCGTCCAATATGGTTCCCAGATCTTCGTTGCTGCCGGTGAACTGAACGGCAAGGGTCACCAGCCCGGCCGCAAAACCGCGTTGATCCACCGTCCGCACCCCTTCCACTTCATTCCTGAGAAACTCGATAATCTGTTTCCGGCTCCGGTAAGTCACGCCGCTTATGCGGAGGGTGAGCGTCCGTACATTGGATTGTTCCAGCGACCACCGGCGGACGGTTTCCGAAAGCAGGTAATTGCTCAGATCCGCCGCCGCGTTTTTCAGCGCGTACATCCCGGCCGTAATGGGATCCACATGGGTTGCCTTCCCGTGGAAAGTCTCCTGGGCCAATATTTCGGCATTGTCCGCCCGTATTACCTGGGCCGTCAGGTTTGCCTGTCCCGAGAACCGGGAACCCAGGAGAGGATTGGTCAGCGCCACCGACCGGGCGTTACCCAACACGATATATTCCGCTCCGAATTCCGCCGCCAGCGCCCCGGCCAGCAACGGATCACCCTGGATTTCCGCCAGGTTTACGTTTCGTTCCTTCAGGGCTCTTGTCTGGGTCGGACTGACGATTTTAAAACCCTTCTCTCCCATAATCCGGCCGATCTCCGTTTCGGCGATGGTGGTCGTGGGATCATCCACGTTTTGTTCATCAATCATTACCATGAAACGGGGATGCCGGAGCCAAGCAAGCAGCAAATCCAGGGCGGCTTGATCTTTTACCACTTCATCCAGAATTTCCGTCACCACGGCCGAGATTTTCACCGTCCACAATCCATCCGGCCCTTGGTTTGAAGAAAGTTCCCGGTAGGTTTTCACAAAGCCGTTGGCTTTGCTGAGAATACGATCTTCCGCCACCCGGGCGTTTTTAACCAGCGTTTCACTGGCAATGATTACCCCGATTCCCCGCTCCACGGCGTTCCGCTTGGCGTCCGACAGGGCGGCATCATATGTTGTCCCCACTCCTTCCACTACAATGGTTTGATTTTGACCAATTGCCGGCGTCACGGACAAAAGCGAAAACAATAAAACGAACCACAGTTGATATTTTATGAAATACTTCATTGTCCCTCCCGCGCGCCCAGGTGCGCTCTCCTTCTTAATGAATCAATATGTGTTACCGATTTCCTTTTCCGGTTCCGGGTTTATCCGGGACGGATAACCGTCCCGTTAAAAATAGTATTTTTCCCCGTATTTCCGGTTGTATTCCGTGATCAGCGTTTTGTAATTCGTGCGGGCCTGCTTGAACAATTGATTGTATTTCATCCAACTCCACCAACCAACACCGCTGAGGCCCCCGGAAAAGACAACACCCAGCAGCCATCCGGAAACCCCGCCCTTCATCAAGCCGATCACGGCGCCACCGGCATAGAAGGTTGAAACCGTGGAAAACATCAATTTCGTATCGATACTGACGGCGTCAACGGCGGCCTCCGCCCGTTGTATCTTATAGATTAATTCCCGTTCTTCCGGAGAACCGGCTTTGTACGCCGTTTCCAGGTTCTTCGCCAATCGCATGGCCATTTGCAGATTGGACACCTGGTATCCACGGCGACCGACAACGGCGCTGATTTTCTCCCGTGTCTCCAGGTTGATCATGTCGGCCACCAACATACGCTCGCCGTCTTTTCCAATTACCAGGTCGGCCCTCACCAGGTAGTTCAATCCGGCCCAGCGACCGGCCTGCTTGGCTTCCGTAAATTCCGCCGCTCCCGTTTCCACCAAATTGAACTCCTCCCCCAGTTTGTTGAGCCGATCGGCATCCATCTCCGCCACGAAAAAGGTAGGTGAATTGGACAGGAAACCCCGCAGGTAATCGGATAATTCCTGTTTATTTTTATCGTTGATAAAATCAATGAACATCCGGTTCCCCCAACGACCGTAAATTTTCTGGAGCATGGGAGAAAAGGGTTCCTTTCTGTCTCCGAAATTCCCCACTCCCAGGACAACTTCGCCCGGCAGGGGGGTGGTTTGGCCAAATTCTTCCCGGGCCTTTTCAACGGCAATCGTTTTTTCCTCTTCCTGGGCAAACAGCAATCCCAAAAACAAAAAGGATGCCAGCAATATATTTACCGCTAATGAAACTCTTTTCATGGCCGCCTCCTATATCTCCGTTTTGTATTTCCGGCGATAAATCTTCTTGAGTTTTGCCACCTGTTTTCTTATTTCCTTTCCAAGATAGATATCGCGCAATCCCAGATAAATGACAAAGCTGTAGCCGTCGAAAGCAAGGATTTGAAGAAACGTGGCATCGATGAGCGCGCCGATACCCTGGGTAAAGCCCAACATACCCACTCCTATCAGGAGCAATTTTTTCCCGTTTCGCCTCCCTGTCGCCTCGTTTTCCAGTTGCCGGATTTCATACCGAAATTCCCGTTCCTCTTCCGGCAGGGTAAGCACTACGGAAACCTCATCGGCAACGTCCGCCAAAAGTTTATCGATATTATCCAGCGCCGGAGGATCAACGAGGGGATTACGGCCCAGCGGCAACGCGTCGTTATCGATGGCCCGGGTAACGGTAATCACTTCCCGGGTTTCTATATCAACCAGAAAAAGGGTCAGGCTGAAACTGGCGGCTTTAAAAACCATGTTGTCGTTGGTCGTCCAAACGCCGAAACCGTAATAATCCACACCCTGCGCCAAAAGATGGTTTTGCCGGTCCCGCTTAAGATTCAGCACCTGAATAGGGATTTCCTCTCCCTCTCGAAAGAGATCCATCCGGTTATTCAGCTCGGCGATTAATTCCAGGTCTTCGCCGGTCCGCACATCAACAATGCCGGCTTCCCTGATCATATTCGTTAATGTTTTATGGTACTCGGGGGACCTTATGGTAACCAAGTCGATCCCGGTGTTGTTCACGAAATCCATCAAAGCTATTACCGGTTTCTGCCGGGCCTGAACGGTTCCCAATAAGATCATCACTAAAAATGCCGAGCACCACTTTGAACATATCTTCATTTCTTCGGCCTCCCTGTTTAATTAATGAGAATTTTTAACCAACCAAGACTTCACGGAACCCCCCTTGTAAAATACATTCCCCGTCGAACCCCGATTCCGGCGGTATCGCTATATTATCTTTCTCTCAATCGCTTTTTTGACCGCCGAGGCGCTGGTATGCACGTGCAACTTTTCATAAATATTCTTAATATGTGTTCTTACCGTATGAGGACTGATACAAAGTTTTTTTGCCAGGGACAGGTACGTCTCACCGGCGGCCATTCCCATCAGGATTTCCTTTTCGCGCCGGGTGATACCAAGATCTTCCATTTTCTCCGCGCTTTTCGTCGCGCCCCCGGTTTTGATATAATCAAGAACTTTTCGGGCGACTTTCTGGGAAATGGGCGAGCCCCCATCGATTACATCTTTTACCGCCTGGGCGATCTCGTCGGGCGAAGCGCCCTTTAAAACATATCCGCTGGCTCCGGACTTAATCGAATTAAACACTTTCACATCGTCGTCATACACGGTGAGGATTATAACTTCGGTGGCCGGAGAGCAAATTTTTATCTGCCGTGTCGCTTCTATTCCCGACATGCCCGGCAATTGAATGTCCATCAGATAAACATCAGGAATGTTTTCCTTGTTTTGCCGGGAAAGATGCCGCAAGGCCTCTTCTCCGCTGCCGAAAGAACCAACGATTGAAAATTCATCGTAAAACCCAAGCAACTCCGTGAGATCGCGACGTAATTTTCGATCATCCTCTACAATTGCCAGTGTAATCATACCTTTTCCCCGAATGGATGATACAATGAGCCAAGGCGCTTCGGCAATACCGCAAAAGGCGTATTTTTCGCCACATTTTTTAGATATTTATGAAGACGGAGACACAGGATCTGAAACGTGAAAAGTGAAGCGTGAAACGTGTCGGAAGTCAGTGGAGCTCCCGGCGGAATGGAGCAACTATCAGGAATTTGTAAAAATCAGAATTCGGGAGAAAATGCCGGAGCGTTTTCAAGCCCGATTAAACCGTCCCTGTTCACGAATACATTATTCATTTTCTTATAAGAAGGGACGTTACAATTCAATCCGCGGATCGGTAGACAAGTTTGTTAGCCGTTGGACAATACCGGTAATTCGGAAAATGCAATAAACCGGTTAATCAACGGGGATTTCGACGTTGATACGGGTGCCGGTATCGGGGCCGGTGTGAATAACAAACCGGCCTCCCAGTTCGCGGGCCCGGTCTTCCATGTTTTTCAGACCCCGGTGATTGATTTTCTCCCGGTTCCAATTGCCGATTTCAAATCCGATTCCGTCATCTTTAATTTCCACCCGGATAACGCCTTCTTTCAGCGTCAGTGTTGCGGAAACCGTTCGGGCCTGGGCATATTTCAGAATGTTCGTGCAGGCTTCCTGGAAAATACGCAGCAAATTCAACTTAATTTTCGGCTCGATAATAACGTTTTCATCCCCGGAGCATGAAAACCGAAAGGAAATCCGTTCCTCGGACTGAAAAAACGACGTGCCCCACTGTTTTAGAAAGGCGCAAAAGTCCGACCACGAAATATCGACCTTGTCCACGGCCCAGATGACCTGGCGTACTTCGTCAATCGCCTCCCGGGTATCCTCCGCCAGGAGCGCGAGCAATTGCTCCGCTCGCGTTTTATCCGGTTCCAGGTAGCGTTTAACCAATTCCGCTTTGTACAGAACACTCGTCAATTTTGTGCCGATATTGTCATGCATCTCCCGGGCGATGTGCTGCCGGTCGGACTGCATATCCAGTTCCTTTTGGGCAACTTCCAGGGTAATACGACGAATTTCCTCCAGCTTTTCCTTTAAATTGTCCGTCATTTTATTAAAGGCGTCGGCCAACACCCGGACTTCATCGTTCGTGTTCACTTCGATTTTGGTGTCCAGATTCCCTTTCGAAATTTCCGCCGCTCCTTCGGTGACCTTTTGGATTGACCGCGATATTTTCCCGGTCATGAAAAAGATGACAAGGCCCGCCAGAAAGAGGACGCTTAATAGAATTAACGCATTTCCGTAAGCGACCCGGCGGGCGCTGACGAGGAAGAAATCCAGCGGCACCAAAACACCAATGCTCCAATTTTCGGGCATGATCTTCGTCAGGGCAAGAATCCAGCGCTTCCGGGTTTTGTTTTCCGTTAACCAGAGATATTGAACCCGGGAACCGGGCGCGTTATGTTTGCCAAGCCATTCGGCGGTCCGGATAACCAGTTCCCGCGGAAGAAACGGATCGGAATTGAAAAACAATGCGTTCAGCTTGTTAAAAACCAGCATTTGATTCATTCCGCTCAATGTCGCCGTAGCGTTCGCGTGCCAAAAGATGGGTGTTAATTTTACATCGGCCAGGAGCACGCCAACCCGCCGGCCATCGATGTCGATTGGAACTCCAAGTCTCTGAACATAGTTTCCTTCGCTGAACAGGGGGGGCGACGCGAACACATCCGGGGGATTCGCGCGCAGCGACGCGGCGAAAAACAGGGTGTCACGCTGCTGAAACGACCGATCCTCGGTATACATCTTTTCCACCCCTCCCGCAGTCAAAATAGTCCTGATTTTAAACTTCGGTTTCCCGGAAGGATCGATAAAAACCATTTTTCCGAAGAAATCGCGGTACGCGAGGAAAATACCGGAAGCGTGTTCCTGCAAATAAGAAATGACCCGGTCTTCATTGCCAATTCGCTTTGTCGCTTCAGGCGAATTCAACAGTTGCCTGAGCAGGATCAGGTTATTTTTCCTTTCCCGCAATTGCCGGTGGATTTTTTCCACCGCTTCCCGGGTAATCCGGACCGTTTTTTCGATCGTTTCCCTTTTTATTGTCCGCACCGAATTCTGGTACGAGATAACCGCCACAATCACCAGCGGCAAAATAATAACCAGGCCGAACAGCAGCAGGATTTTCTTCCGAATGGTCAGGAATGGTTTCATTGCCCGGACCTGTTCGTTATGCGAACAGTTTTGAGAAATGTGTCATTAAACGGTGATGCACGGTATCCTTCGACATAAGGTTTCACAGCCTGGGCCTGTTGTCTTTGGTGATAGAGAAAAATCTCATAGGCCCACTCGGCGCTTTCCCGGTCGATTTCGTAGTACAGGGCGGTTCTTACCGAATCGTTTATCTCCGTAGCCGCGATCTTTTCCAGGTTGGTAAAGCGCCGGGACAAACTGTCCGGAAATACTTTATTATGACTAATCCCGGCTATAAACGTAAACAAGTCGGGATAATCCGCTGTCCATCCCGCCAATCGCATGTTTGACATGAGGATATCTTTTCGGGAAGGCTCCATATATTCCGGATAAGGCAGGAGTTTAAGGCGGATTCCGACTTTTCCAAAATCGGACTGAATCTTCCGGGCAATCCCCATGTTGCGATCCGGCGTGGGAACGCGCAACACAAACTCGGGCAGATTCTTTCCTTCCGGAAAACCGGCTTCTTCCAGGAGTCGCCGGGCTTTATTCGGGTCATAGTAATAACCACGGTAAAGAGCCGAACACTGTTTGTGCAGGGGTGGCAGTTTGCTCTTGGCCGGGAGCGCCTGGCCGCCGGGGAAAAACATGCGGATCAGGCCTTCCCTGTCAATCGCGTAATTCATCGCCTGCCGTAATTTTTTACTGCTGCGAATCAGGCGGTGACTTTCCAGTTGGGTGTCCGGCGGAAATTCAAACTCGATAAACCGGCTGTTGAGGGACAGCGGCTGCCAACGGACCTCGAACGATCGGGTAACCTTTTCCGATTGTCGGGCCCGTCCTTCGGGAAACAGGGAGTGAAGAACATCGGCGGGAATAACCGCCGCCTCCAGGCGACCGGCCTCGAATTCCAACCATTGTACCAATGGATTGCTCTGAATGTAATAAGTGACATAATCGAGGTATGGAAGGCAAACCCCGGATTCGTCTTTCTGCCAATACTTTTCATTTTTCATTAAAACAATCCGCCGGTTTCTTTCCCAGGATTGAAATTTAAACGGTCCCGTTCCGACCGGATGATATTCGAAGTCTTCTCCATAGTATTCCACCGCTTCCCGGGGCACAATTCCGGCATAGATCAAATACGTTGTGCCGGGGAAAAAAGCCACCGGATCTTTCAATTTAACTTCCAGCTCATAGCGTCCCAAAACACGGATCCCCGTTGGTTCTTTTACAAATCCTTTAACCGGGTAATACCCTTCTATTTGTTGTATGAATTGCCAGCCGATGGGTTGTCCCGGCCTGGCGCGCATGATCCGGTCCCATGAATATTTTACGTCCTCCGCTACCATCTCTCTTCCCGCCCCTTTCGGAAAACACGGATCGTCATGGAATTTTACTCCCTTTCGTAACGTGAAAACATACCTTCGACCGTTGTCTTTAACTTCCCAATCCTTTGCCAGAAGCGGAATCAATTCTAAGCTGTCCGGGGAAAACGTTACCAGGGTTTCATAAATCTGGCGGGCAACCCGGTCGGAAACGCCGTCGTAGATGAGTTGCGGATCCAGGGTGACCGGATCGACCGATAAGGTTGTTCGGAAGTTGTTTACCGACCGGTTTTTGCCGGTTCTCCCTGTGCAGGAAAAAAACAGGGCCAATAAAATCCAGAAACCAAACTTGAAATAAAACCTCATCTCACAACAAAGTTATTCGCGTCCTCCCAATCCGGTCATTCGTTGCTAATTCACAGAAAACGGTACCGCCAATTTGAAAGGCGCGATCGCGACCTCGAAATGTTCATCGTTGTCGTACACCATTTGAAATGATCCGTGCATGACACCGAAACCCGTCGGCAGGGGACAAAAGCTGGTGTATTCGAAAGACTGGCCCTGCTCAAGGCGCGGTTTATGACCGACAACCCCTGTCCCGCGAACTTCTTCCACGTTCCCGTTGGCATCGGTAATGTGCCAATAACGGCTCAGCAGTTGTACCGGTTGCTCTCCCTGATTGGTTATTTTAACCCGATAAGCAAAGAAAAACATCGGTCGGCCCGGGTCCGATCGCTCCGGGACATAATGGCTTTCCACCTCGACCAAAACATTTTTTGTGATTGCCTGCGACATCAATTACTCTTCCTCCGAAAATACAACCAAGAACCGATGTGGGACATCTGCTTTCTATCAATTTACAATCACCACCCCCGGTAGTTGAAATTGATTTGAACCCAAATAGTGCAAATAGTGCAATAGGAACAACGAAGTAAACAGCCTGTCCCGCCTGCCGGCCCTCGTACTTCACGAACAGGCGGGAAAACTAACGAAATAATAAGGATTTAATCAAGTATCTCCAGTAAGAAAAGATTCCTTTAATAATTTACTCTTGATATTCTTTTCGTTTAATTCACTTGATTCGTTGTTAATGAATAATCTGGGTTGAATATCGATTGCCGATTTAAGGTTTTTGAAGGTGGAATCTCACATCAGTTTTCACCTGAGCCTATGCCCTTTTCAATTTCAACATTTTTACGTACACCTTTTACAGGATTTAATCTGTTAGTTGAATCCTGTAATCTTTGAACAATTGAAACCTACCGGAAAATGTTAAGATCCGGATTCCTGTCCCGTCAGGGACAAAATATGAACACCCCCGTGAATAAATTTGATTGATGGTTTTTTTTATCCCGTACGACAAAAACGAAGAGATATTAAAACAAATGTTTTCCCCTTGCATCTATGCTATCTCGTCCCTGACGGGACTTGTGTTTGCTGGCTTTTGATTGCTAAAAATATCACGTCCCTACGGGACGTTGTGTCCGTGTTTCAATCGTGATGTTTTGTTACCGAAAATGTGAATTTCACTTGTTATTTGAATCCTGTAATCACTTGATTATTTAAAATCAGCGGGGAAATGCCCCCGGCCTCAACCCTGTCCCGTCAGGGACAGGATTATTTATAGCACAACCGTGCCCAACACCAGAACAAGTCCCGTCAGGGACGAAATGTAAATGCCGCTGTGAACAAATTGATCAATGTTTTTTTTATCTTGTACAACAAACATAAAAGACGTATTAAAACAAATGTTATTCCCTTGCGCCTTTGCTGTCTCGTCCCTACGGGACGTTGTGTCCATGTTTCAATTGTGATGTTTTGTTACCGAAAATGTGAATTTTACATGTTCTTTGAACCTTTTAATTACTTGAATATTGGGAATCAGATGGAAGATGCCCCGGCTTCGGCCCGGGTCCGATCGCTCCGGGACAGAATATTTGTAGCACAACCGTACACAATCTCAGAGAAGTCCCGTAGGGACGAAATGTAAATACCGCCGTGAACAAATTGATCATTGGTTTTTTCAACCCTGGACAACAAATACAAAAGTTTGCCTTGCACCTTTGCTGTCTCGTCCCTGACGGGACTTGTGTTTATTGCATCATTATTGCTACAAATATCACGTCCCTACGGGACGTTATTGGTTTCGATTGGGATGTTCTTTCACCAAAAATATGAATCTCTCGTGTTATTTGGATCCCGTAATTATTTGAATATTTGAAATCGGATGGAAAATGCCCTGGCCCCAACTCTGTCCCGTCAGGGACAGGATATTTATAGCACAACCGTACCCAACCCCAGGACAAGTCCCGTAGGGACGAAATATGAACACCCCCAAGGGACAACGGACGGGGTTTATTTGTTAATGAAATTTGTCAAACCGGGTGGTAATTTTCGCACACTTAATAAAAGAATCTACATGCGCAAATTCCCAATCTTTTTCTTCGTTGTATTTTTATTCGCAGGGTGTTTCCCCTTTTTCCGGCAAACCCCCATTTTAACACCCCAAACCAATCCGGAAATAACGGACCGGGAAATTTCGGAACATATAAAATTCCTGGCCGATGACGCCTTGCGGGGACGCTACCCGGGAACACCGGGTTCGGACAAAGCCATCGATTATATTATCCGGCAATGGTCCGCCGACGGCGTTCTCCCGGCAGGGACGGACGGTTACAAACAATATTTTGATTTCACAAACCGGATCGGCCTGGGCGAAAACAATTCGCTCACCATTAACGGCCGGGACTTTACCGTGGGCGAAGATTTCATTCCCCTGAGCTTCTCCGCCGACGGCGATCTCACCGCCGAAGCCGTTTTTGTCGGCTACGGCTTCGCCATCGCCGATTCCCTGCAATGGGACGACTACGCCGGGCTGGACGTAACCGGCAAATGGGTGGTAATTATCAGGGGCGGACCGGATAACGACACGCCGCATTCACCCTTTGATTCTCATACGCCCCTACGCAAAAAGGTTCTGGTGGCGCGCGACCACAAGGCCGGCGGCGTTCTCTTTGTTTCCCAACCGAGTGATAACGACAGCCTGATCGCATTGAAATTCGACTACGATTTTTCCGGGGCCGGGATCCCGGTCCTCCACCTGTCGCAAAAAACGGCGGAATTTCTTTTCAAAACGGCCGGGAAAGATTTCTCAACCGTTTTCACAGCCCTCAATAAAAATCAAGCACCGCAGTCGTTCTCTCTGGGAGAAACCACCGTGTCGGCTTCCGTGGACTTAGTGAAAAACACGGTTCCGGTCCCCAACCTGATAGGTCTGATACCGGGAAACGATCCCGCCTTTAAGGATGAATACATCGTTATCGGCGCTCATTTCGATCACCTCGGCCTGGGCGGACCCGGTACCAATTCCACCCAGCCGGACACGATCGCCGTGCACAACGGCGCCGATGATAACGCCTCCGGCGTGGCCGGGGTATTGGAAATCGGCCAGAAACTGGCCGCCCACCGGGATCGTCTGAAACGCAGTGTCCTGCTCGCGTGTTTTAACGCCGAGGAAGAAGGATTGCTGGGATCAAAATTTTTCGTGAATAATCCCACCATCAACCCGGAAGACATTTCGGTTATGAT
>JAADGP010000086.1 GCA_013152315.1 FCB group bacterium | reverse complement strand
AGATTGGGTAAATAAAATACTTCCGCCCCCAAGTGCAGACGAACGGGAATGTTTTCTTCATCCAGGACAGCTTGCAAAGTCTCTAATTTCTTCTTCGTGCCTTCATAAGTAATATTACGGTGTTCGACTTTAGGGTGCTGGAAATGAACCGTGTTGACCACATCGGTGATACCCTGTCCGGCCGCCGTGCGCAGCATTGCCAGCGATTGCTCCATCGTTGCCGGTCCGTCATCCGTATCGGGTAACACATGGTTATGGAAATCAATCAATGGATTTCTGATTTTCTATTAACGATTGGCAATTGGGAAGCTCTCCGAATTCGGTAATCCCGGTGCTAATCTCACACATCAACGAGCAAACTCTTTTGTCCAGCCCTTTAATTCTCTCATCAGTATATATAATACTATCATTTCTCATCTACATATTCACTTCTATGGTATTGATTAACATATAGATACAGGGGTTATATCTAATTATTCTCATAAAAACGGTTTAAACTGTTCCATTTTGTCGCCTTGCCCCGATTCAATCGGGGCACAGCGACTGTTTCTTTTGGTCTCCCGCCAGGCGGGAAAAAGGACGAAGAGGATTTGATCGTAATTCTAAACATTGTTCCTTAACCATTTAACTCGTCACCTCAATTCACTCGAAACCCACAGGTAAGACAAATTTGTAAATATCCATATGTTCTTTGAAGTGAGATCGTATGTTATTAATAGTTAATTGTTAATCAAGAATCCCCCACTTCCGCTCGCGGCTCCGCCACGTCAGTCCCAATAGACAACGCGGCGATGGGGGTTACTTTGGCGAGGGCGTACTTAGATTAAAAAAGGTGTGTGAATCAAACGTGTGGCGATCTTTCGATCATGCCCTTAGCCTCGAATTATCCGGCCTTGAAGATAATGGTTTGTAATCAAATCATCCATAAAAATGATCGAATCATTTAAAAAATTAATCCCTTTTCTTTATGTGTATGACCGATAAAAAACCCAACCATCACGGATGTGATTCCCATCACATTACCGACGAACGTTGGCCTAAAATACGGCCCGGTGAGAATTTTCGACTTAGGTATATATTGAATCCGAATCATCTGTCAGAGTGGCGGCAAAAATTATAGGATGTGATGGTAACCGTCAAACATTTTGTTTTTTTATCCCTGCCGCTACCCGCCAGGCCATGAAACACAGGTTTAGAAATATTTCATCGAAAATTTGCATTCTCACCGGTTTCTACCTCAGCACACACCCTTTTTCCTAACGCCCAACTACTAATTCCTAATCGAACTATTGTATTTCCCATTATCCGTCGGTTATTTGCCTGCGGTGGATCGTCCCCTCCTGTAATAGGAGGGGACCACAGGGGTGGTACCATGATATCGAATTCATCCTTTTATCTTCTGAGTATTAATTCGGAGAAATAATTTGTTGAACTTGTTTCCACACATTTGTAAGGTGAATGATCTTATTTCCAACAGCCCTTAACAAAAGTAAAAACCGAAAAATATTGAGAAGCATTTCCTTTTTCAGTCTTTTCCATCATAATCCGAATGGTGGATTGCTGGATCATTTGGACAAATAAAAATTTTATATCAGGATTGAAAAATACATACAATAGTTTTGTTCCTAATTTAAAATCCAAATTACCTATGTATTGATTACACAAACACCAGATTTACACTATCATCTTGGTTCTTGGCTCCTGGTTCCTATTACCAAATCGTCAATTGTCAATCCTTCGTGGTAAATTCCACCCCAAAATCCCCCACGTAAAAAAAGTCAAAATTCACTCTGCTTCCGTAATAAATAATTGGTAAATTCACCGCCTGAAAAGAAATGGTTTACCAGGTTTATAACACGATGAAAAAAATAATCACCGGGGTTCAATGTTGAGTAGAGGAGCGCGAAGTTACAAAATCGGCGCTGTCTCTACGTACACCCTGATGAATGCACCCGTTGTTGGTGCATTTTTTGTTTCAAGTAGAAAGGAACTGAATGGGCTCGATACAAGACATTATTGAATTGCAAAAAATTGATTCGCAATTACAGGAACTCGAAGAACTGCTGGGGGACTTACCGGTACAAGTGGACGAGCTGACGACCGAAGAAGCTACGCTGCGCTCATCCGTGGAAAAGGGGAAAGCCCGCTTGAAAGAAATCGAAGTTTCCTTATCCAAAGCCGATTTACGGGTATCCGAGTTAAAAGGGAAAATCAATAAACTGAAGGATCAACTGTTTTTGGTTACCTCGAATAAACAGTACGACGCTTTAATGCAGGAAATCGATTTTCTGAAGGAAAAACTGGATCGGGTGGAAACGGAAGATATTGAGTTGCTGGAGGAAAAAAGTCGCCTCGAGGAACAGGTCAAAAGCCAGGAATTGAACCTGACCACGTTAAGCGCGAACCTGACAAAGCAGTTGGGAAATCTGCAGGAATGCATGACGGAATCAGCCGACCTGAAGGAAAAACTGGAACAGCAGCGCAAAGAAAAAATAGCCGTGATCGACGTAACACTGTTGGCGCGCTACGATCGCATCCGGCACGCGCGGGACGGCCTGGCCGTTGTTCCCCTCACCGGCAACGCCTGTAGCGGCTGCGGATCAATGGTTCCACCCCAAACGGTCGCCGATGTGAAAGCCCGTCGCCGTATCTGTACCTGCGACGTGTGCAACCGTTTCCTGTACTGGGAAAAATAGTCCCGTGCCGATCCCGGGAACCGACGTCACCGGGAACGCGTTACCCTACTGCCGTTTTTATTTGCCGATTGGCATACATAGCTCTTTAACAATGAGTCGGTCGGGTGGTCGCCCCGATCCAATCGGGGAGGAAAGTCCGGGCACCGCAGGACAGGATGCCTCCTAACGGGAGGATCCCGCGACGGCGGGAATGGAAAGTGCAACAGAGAGTAGACCGCCCCGATTTAATCGGGGCAAGGGTGAAAGGGTGGTGTAAGAGACCACCAGGTCCCGGAGCAATTCGGGATGCTTGTAAACCCCATCCGGTGCAAGATCGAATAGGCCCTGAGATGTGGTCCGCATCATTGTCGCAGCTTTTCACTGATGATTCGCTGCCGACTGAAAGGGCGGGTAGATCGCTGGATCCCGACCGTGAGGCCGGGACCAGATGAATGGCCACACATCCCCGTATCCACCGATATCGGGGAGGACAGAACTCGGCTTACAGACCGACTCATTGTTATTATTACACCCCACCCCCCTATGAAATTCACCACGAAGATTAATAATTTGCCGACTTCCTATTCTTCAGGATTTATCTTAAGCGCTCTCATTCATTTATGAACTAACATTTCTCACTTACATATTCACTTCTATGGTATTGATTAACATAGTATTACAGGGGATATACTTAATTATTCTCATAAAAACAGTTTAACCTATTTCCCTTTGTCGCCTTGGAAAAATTAGGGATAAAGAGCGGAATTTTGCCGGAGGATAAGACGGTTTTACTGTCTGACCCTGTGGAATTTCTATTCCA
>JAADGP010000088.1 GCA_013152315.1 FCB group bacterium | reverse complement strand
TATGATGACAATTGACATGGGAACCAGGAAAGCCGAAACCCTCCAGGGAAACAACAGCGCTAAAAAATTGCTTTTTGTGATCATCTGTACTATCGTAAGCAATAATCCGATAATAAAAGGAATTGATAATAACGTGAAAAGCCTGGATTTCCTGACCATCCATATGGCAATGATAATGAGAAGGATCTTTACGTACACCACGGTGCCTAACCATTGGGCGGGAATGGCGTGGTGGGGAATTCGATATTGCGCCAGAATGGATTGCGAACAGGTATATGTCCCGGAAGTTGTCGGGGAAAACATAATGATCACATATAACGTAATCGGAAGCGCCAATAAAAAGGCCGACAGGCCTATAATTAACGGTCTCTTTATGGTTCGATCCTGACTGAATGATGCCACCATAAAACCGATCGTCAGAAGCGCCGCGCTTAACAGATACGTGGGATGAATGATGGGCGCTGTCAATAAACAAACTACAGCCGCGGCGGTTTTTCGATAAAGAAACAGGCCGATGGCCGCGACCAGCAAAACACCGAAAGTACTGGGCTGTAAGTAAGCCCCGGGGAAATACTGACCGGCAACGCCCGATCCCAAATTCCAACCCATATCAATCCCTGTTAGTTTGATTGTCAGATCGGAAAATGCCTTTGAATACAAAATCAACAGGGAAAATGCGAGTAACAAAACTTTCCCCAAGTCGTTATCGGATGTGAATATTTTTTTCGCGATTCCTATGAGACTATAGAGGAAAATTCCTGCAAGGATTCCATAATAAACGTAAAAGAGCGTTTCACCAAAAACAGAATACGTGTATTTCACAAGCATGCTGAAGAGCGGCGTGGGATCAATCGTATTTGCCAGCCAGTCCCGGGATAAATAACCGAGCCCCCCTTGCGCCAGGCCATGGAGAAAGTATTGGTTCTGGTTGGAACTGTATAATAATTCCAAAGGATGGGACAAAGAAAAAATAAGGGCCAGGATAATCAGCCCTATGAAATGGTTTAACCCAAAAAAGCGCGGCAGGATTTTCTTACTCCACAACACACATTCACCATCTTTCATAAATTAACCCAACTTATCATTCTCCGGTATGCGGACAAGTCCACCAACCGGCATCCGCTGCAGGGCCGGGAGGGGAATTTAGAATAAAAAATACTATCATTTCTCATTTACATTTTCACTTCTATGGTATCGATTAACACAGAGATATAGGGGATAAACCTAATTATTCTCATAAAATATGGTCCAACATGTGTTATCGTAAGGAAAATTTTGTCGCATTGGAAAAATTCGGGATAAAGAGCGGAATTTTGCCGGAGGAAAAGACGGTTTTACTGTCTGACCCTGTGGAATCTCTATTCCACAGGGGAGTTTAAAACCGGCCCGGAGGCAAAGTTTCGCTCCCCCCCCGATTTAATCGGGGCACAGCGACTGTTTCTTTTGGTATCCCGCCCCGGCGGGAAAAAGTACAAGTAGGGCTGATCGTTGTTCGAGATACTATTCTTGAACAATTTAACTTGTCTTGATTCAATCCAGCCCCAATTAAGATGAATTTGTAAACCTTTTCTATGCTTTTGAAATGAGAAATGTCAGTAGTGAGTGATGGTGAATGCTCTTGTCTTGACGAAAATAAAAATTGAAAAATATTGAGAGTCCCTCCTTTCCCCGAATTCTTTAGAATTCCCGCAGGAGAGTAGACCGACGCCGGCGGAACAGAAAGTGTCCTGGATTTGCGATTTGTACAAAAGTCCTGATTCTGAATTTATTCTAACGCCCAAGGGCAGTCGGACAAAACCACGAAGAATTGACAATCCGTTCGTCCATACAATTCCCGATCTCCGACACCTGCCCTCCGATCCCTATTGAATCATCCCTGAATACCCGGTGACTTTGTGGTTTTATATAGCGTTACACCTATTATAAATAAAAAAAACAGGGACGAATCCGCCATGTTCCTCCGCGGCTCCGCCCCTGTCAATCACAATTATGGAATGTATTATAACCCCCAATTTTGACATGTATCAATACTATATGTAAACCGACTATACTAAGTTGATCTGAATAATATTAAGTTTTTCTCAAAGGATAAACAAGCAAAAATTTGCCATTTCCCGAAGATCAATGCCCTTTGCCAGGTCAGTGTAAGAATAATGGCCCATTCTTAACACACAAGCGTAAGTGCAGGGCCTTCTGTGACAAAAATGGCATCACGAAAAAAAGTAAAAAGACTATGTGATAATATTACCTCCCCAACAACAAACCCCCGCCCCCCGGTCCCTGAACCCAATCGAATAACAACCCGAACTCGAAGCAATTCAGCCGCCTAAAAAATCCCCTCTTGAGACGGGGCCTGTCAGGCGTAGCGCAGCATAGCCTGATGTGTACCGGACAAATGCATTTTCAACAGCGCTTGCCTTTGTACGAAATTGGGCTGCCCATAATCGACATAATCCTACAGTCCCTTAAGCGGTCCACTCCTACATATTAATCATGCAGTCCGCCTTTATTTGTGCCATATGGCAATTTGATCATGCAGTCCACCAAGGCGGACAAACCCTACATATTGATCGTGCAGTCCGCCAAGGCGGACCGACCCTGCACAGGTAATCTCGCCTAAACATGTCCCGGATCCTATTCGGCACAGAGTGCGTCCCAGTCAAACGCCTTTTCACCGGGGTTCTTGGTTTACCGTGGAAATCAAAGAATACGAATCCTCACCACGGGATTGAAAAAAATTAATTCTGACCGGTTTATCTTTTTCAAAAGGTGATGTATATTTTCCCCAGGTGATTCGTAAACGATTTCCTATATTCGATGAATGATCCGACCATTTTACCCGTAACTCTGGTTCTGTTGATCCTGATCTCAATCGCCTATTTTCAGCGGTTGTACCGGATCATCGGTCTCATGATTATTACTTATGTATTTTATCTCAGTTACATTTTTCTGACGTTGCCGGCAACGATTCCCGATGAAATGCTCGTGCCCCCCGCCAACACATCCGTTTCCGAATCTGTGGTTACCGATACCGCGGCGCGTCCGGTATCGATGAGATCGACCCCCACTAAGGAAACACTCAAACCGGACACGGTATCGCAATCGCCATCGAAACGCCGTGTTGTTGAGGACAAATTGGTCGTTAATACCATTGCCATTGCCACCGGGGTAAATGTGCGAACTCCCACCGGTGTTGCGTCTGTCTTTCCCAATGATGTCGGCAAACTGATCTGTTTTACCGGCATCCGCAATCTCATCGGCAATGGCCAAAAAATAACCCACGCCTGGCGCTATGACGGAAAATTCATCGCCGATATCGATATCGATATCGGGCGCTCCTATAATTGGCGTTGCTGGAGCCGGGTTACCATCCAGCCGGAATGGATCGGCCCCTGGCAAGTGACCGTTTACGATACCAGTGGCGCCAGCCTCGGAGCTATTGAATTTGAAATCGTAGCCGGGGACTCTTTATAACCGTATCCTGTTCTTTCCTGGATCGAACTGGTATTTTATCATCGGAATGATTACTGAATTGTCATGATACGCATCACTCATCACGTTTCACGCATCACGTTTTACGCATCACGTTTCACGTTTCAATGTTGACTAAAACAATTCCCATGATCCGTACAACTGCAAAAATAATTGTCGTTACAGCAATCACAATAAGTTGTGTATTATATGTTAACGCCTGCTCGAAAGAGAAGAAATACACTACCATTAATATGCATTGGGAGCCGATGGAAGAGGTGAATGCGAAATTGCCTGATGAGGTTCGTGTCTTTTATGGCAACAACCTCACAATCCCCCTGCGGGCATGGTACGTTCGCGTTGAGGAGGTGCCGGGAGAGATTTCCGCCCACGTGGTCGTGGCCGATGATGCCGACCGGCGGGAGACCTTGTCCGGTTTTGCCCAACGTTTGAATGCTTGTGTCGTCATAAACGGCGGTTATTTCCTTATGCACAAAAATCCCACCAATCATGTTGGATTGATTCAGGTGGATCACCGGATCGTGGAACCCGCGAGTCCGTCGATTATTCGCTGGGGAAAACGTTATTTCACCGCCCGCGGCGCGATCGGTTTCTACGACGATGGAAGCGTCGATATCGCCTGGGTTACCAGTCGCCATGACTCCCTCTTTGAATGGACGGAGCCGATTCCCAATTCGCCCCTGCGTCCGGCGAAAGAGCTCGATTTTTCCCGGGCAAAGCATTGGCCGGTAAAAGACGCCCTCCATGCCGGGCCGGTTTTATTGACCGCCGGGGAAATTAACGTAACCACCGATGAGGAAGTCTTTTTCGGATCGTCGATTCCCGATGTCCATCCCCGTACGGCCGCCGGTTACACCGCCGATGGACAACTGATTCTCCTCGTAGTGGATGGGCGCCAGACCGCCAGCAGGGGGGTCTATCTGGAAGAGTTGGCCGTCATGATGCGGGACCTGGGTTGCGTGGAAGCCATTAACCTTGATGGCGGTGGCTCCAGCGCCCTGGTCGTGAATGGTACCCTGCTCAATCGTCCCGCCGGTAGCACCACCCAACGGGAAGTCATGACCGCCCTCGCGATCTATTGCGACCGGTAACCTTTTATTATTCGTTGTTTGTTACCTATCATTCTTAAGCTTATTCCGTTAGTCCCATCTATCCCGCTATTCTCATTTGCGGCAAAATACCGGATCCTGCCGGGGTAAAAATGTACTTGCTGGATAACAAATAATGATTCCACAAGACCTAATTTTACAAATCGGCCTTTGACACTTGGAATTTGGTTCTTGGTTCTTGGTTCTTTACCCTTATCACGTTCCACGCATCACGTTTCACGTTTCACGCAATCGAATAAAAAAATAGGGGACAGGTTAAGATAAAATATATGTTAAACCCAAGGAGGTATGGCCCTGTCCCCGGCAAATAATACGACCAATATTTTTAAGTAGTTGTGATGGGTGGCACAGGTATTGGAATATCGATAGGATCAGGATGTACGACAACCATCCTTGGTTGTCGAGTACAGACTATCAATAGGAACCATCAAACCTGCTTACCTAGCGTACATGCAGTGTTGTACGACAACCGTCCCGCCGTTGCGGGACAAGTTCCTCGGTTGTCGCGCATGAATCCTCAATCGAAAACCGCCGAGCAGGCTTGCCTGGCGTAACGCAGCGTAGCCAGGGACATGTACGACAACCATCCCTGGTTGTCGAGTATAGACAATCAACAGGAACCATCAAACCCGCTTGCCTGGCGTACGTGTACGACAACCATCCTTGGTTGTCGAGTATAAACCCTCAACAGGAGTCGTCAAGCACGCTTGCCTGGCGTACATGTACGACAACCGTCCCCGGTTGTCGAAAATGGACAAACGATAGGAACCGTCAAGCAAACTTACCTGGCATAACGGCAGTGTAGACAGGGATGCTTGACGTACCCCGTCCCCGGTTGTCGACTATACAAACAGATTATAGAATACTCACGCATCACGCCTCACGTTTCACGCCTTAACCAAGGGCCCCTTGGTTCTTGGTTCTTGGAATTTGGCTCTTGGAATTTGGTTCTTGGCTCTTGGAATTTGGTTCTTGGTTCTTGGAATTTGGCCCTCGGCTCTTTCCCCTTTATTTTGCTATTTAAACTTTTAATTTGGTTCAGCTTTTATTAATTTTAATCAATTGGCAGAATTAGGCTTAACGATTTGATACCGCACGAAACAATTCCGCTTTTCGGACAACTTTGGTGGCAAAGCAATATTATCACTGCCCTGGTAATTGTTGTTTTCATTATAATCGGGAAAAGATCATCTACCGAAACGGCCGTCTCTGTTGCTCATGCCATTGGTGTCATATTAATCGCCCGCGCCGTTTTAATTCATCCTTACCAGGTGTACCTTGGCAAATGGACCATCACCTCGAGCCTCCCGTTGCAAATGTGTTCGATTTCTTCGATCCTGGCCGGCCTTGCCATGTTTTCCCGTAATCAACTATTGTATGAATTCCTCTATTACTGGGGCATCCCCGGTGCTTTTCATTCCCTGTTGACTCCTGAATTCACCCTCGGAACCGAAGGATTCCTGTTCGTCGAATATTATATTTCGCACGGCGGAATCATCCTCAGCGCCTTGTATGCCACTCTTGTACTGGGAATGAAACCACGAAAAGGCTCCTGGTGGCGAATAGCTTTGTGGTCGCAAATTCCCATAGCGATCGTGGGCCTTTTCGATTGGGCCATCGGCGCCAATTATATGTATTTGTGCCAAAAACCGATGGTGGATAATCCTTTCGTGATCGGTGATTGGCCCTGGTACATCCTGATAATGGAATTGGCCGGACTGTTGCACTTTATCATTGTTTATATACCGTTTGGATTGAAATATCGCCACGAGTATGCCATCGCTTGAATTGGCTCTGTTCGGACCACTCCACCTGAAATATCTGCTTGGCTCCGCGTTGATATGGCTGATTGTTCCCTGGGTGGGTGTTAATGTTTTGTCCGCCTCCCGGCGAAGATGGGCCGCCTGGGTTTTGATTATTCTCACGGTGGGACTGGATATTGGCGACGACTTGGTTCGCATTTTCGACGGCGTGTATCGAATTACCAAAGATCTGCCCCTGCATTTATGTGGCGCCGGAGTATATTTGTCGGCCTGGGCCCTGTTTCGCCGCCAACAAAGTGTCTTCGAACTGGCTTATTTCTGGGGGCTCGCCGGAGCCACCCAGGCCCTCATTACTCCCGATTTTACCGGCATGACCAGTCCTTTGTATGCCTTCACCTATTTCGCTTCCCATAGTTTAATTGTCCTGAATATCCTCTGGCTTGTTTTTGTCGACGGGTTTCGTTGTCGAAAAGGCGCTCTGCTGAATACCTTTCTCGTTACCAACGGGCTGGCCTTTGTTATGGTTTTCGTCAACCTGTTACTGGGGTCGAATTATTTGTATTTATGCGCCTTGCCGGCTTCCGATAGCCCCTTCTTAATTGGCGATTGGCCGCTCTACCTGATCGGCATTGAAATATTTGGGTTCTTGATCATGGGATTGTTTTATTTGCCGATGATTAAATTACCCCTCCGACGAACCGTGCATTTTGTCACCGAATGAAATTGAATATGACGTAAATTAAAACATATGAATAAACTGATAATTTTCTTTTCTCTTGCTCTTGGTATTTCTTTTTTGTGTTCTTTGTTGGAATCCGTCTTGCTGTCGGTTTCCCATGCCCAGGTCGTGTTGATGGAACGAACCGGTAAACGCAGCGGCCGGATTATGAAGGATCTGAAGAACACCATCAATCGTCCCCTGGCCGCAATCCTTACCTTGAATACCATCGCCAATACCGTCGGCGCCGCCGGGGTAGGGGCCCAGACACTCTTATTGTTCGGAAATCAATGGGTCGCTCTTGCTTCGGGCGTGCTAACCCTGTCAATTCTGATATTTTCCGAAATCATTCCCAAAACCCTGGGCGCCGTTTACTTTAAGATTTTGGCCGGACCGGCCGCTTATATTATTAAGGGGTTGATTATCATTACCTATCCTTTTGTCTTCCTGTCGGAAACATTGGCCGGGATTATTCGCTCGGGGGCGAAATTGAGCAGAGTGACCCGTGAAGAAATGATCGTGTTGGCCGAAATGGGAGAGGACGAGGGAACCCTGCAGGAACAGGAAAGCGAAATTATTGAAAATTTGCTCCGCTTGAGGGAAGTGAAAGCCGAAGATGTCCTTACTCCCCGATCGGTCGTGTTCGCCCTGCAAAAGGATGCTACCGTAGGGGAAGTGCTGAAAAATCACTCTCCCATCGCTTTTTCGCGAATCCCCATCTATGATAAAGACCTGGATGACGTAATCGGTTTCATCCACCGTTACGACCTGGTCAACAAACAGGCCGAAGACCAGTTTGATGTGCGCATGGAAGAGATTATGGAACCGATCCATACCGTACAGGAAACGGATTCGGTTGCCAACATCCTGGACGAATTTGTTAAGCGCCGCCAGCAAATCTTTTTGGTGCGTGACGAATTTGGGAGCACGGTCGGGATTATCACGCTCGAAGACGCGATAGAAACCCTCCTCGGAGTGGAAATCGTCGATGAACACGATTCCATTGTCGATATGCGCAAGTTCGCCCGCGACAAGTGGATCAAGGAACGCCGACGAAAACCGTAAATATCCCAATCCCTCTTCCCCTGAATTTTATTCCTTGGCTCTTGGCTCTTGGAATTTGGTTCTTGGTTCTTGGAATTTGGCTTTTGGCTCTTTCAAATCCCGCCGCTGCGGGACAAGTTCCCCGGTTGTCGAATACAGAGACCCTCAACAGGAGTCCTCAAGCAAACTTGCCTGGCGTACGTGTACGACAACCATCCTTGGTTGTCGAATATAGATAAACGATAGGAACCGTCAAACAGGCTTGCCTGGCGTGACGCAGTGTTGTACGACAACCGTCCTCGGTTGTCGACTATACAGACAGATTATAGAATACTCACGCATCACGCCTCACGTTTCACGTTTCACGCCTCACGTTTCACGCCTTAACCCAGGGGCTCTTGGCTCTTGGAATTTGGTTCTTGGCGCTTGGCCCTTGGCTCTTAATCTCACAATGATTTATTAGCAGGTGAAACTTGAGTAAATTATATCGTAAACTGACCGGATAATTTACCGATAGAGGTGTGTCATTATGTCCAATCTACCGTGCATAGGGAATCCGTGGAAATAATACGGTTGCTGAATTGAAGCGCTTTTCCGTACTCCTTTTGCTTTTACTACTGGGATTTGCGATCAATTCCGATCTGCAAAAACGTTATTATTTATCCGAATATGATTTCCTCAGCGATCGTTCCGTATCGGCCTCCGAGGTCCGGGGCCGACCCCATATTATTGCCGAGTATAACGATCGGGATCAACTCATTTCCAAAACGAAACGGGATTCAACCGGCAATATTGTTACACTTGAACGGTTCTCCTACAATGATTCAACTCAGGACTTACAGGTAAAGTGGATCTACGATGGGAATAACCGGTTGCTGCAAAAAACCATTTTCGGCCCCGAAGAAAAATCCCATGAATATATCGAATACGTTTACGGTGTGGATACCGTGCAAAGCTGGGGCGATCGCTTTACGACGGTGTTGTTCCGCGAAGATGGTCAACCATATCTGTATGAATTTTATGATGTGGATTCCTACCAATACGGCAACGTTGGTTTTATGTACGATTCCCTGGGACACCTCTCCGCCCAATTGTGGATCAAACTTCCTTCCCGCCGTATTGTAAGACGTTGGGAATACGAATTCGATCCCACTACGGAAGTAAACCGCATCATGGAATACGATTCCAATGGTGTGTTGGTTAGCGACACCAAATTAAGCACCGATGGAACGGAGGCCATATTTTGGTTTATCGCTCCCCCGGATTCGACTTACATTAATCATACCATTATCAGTTATTTGTTGGAAGGCGACCTGGAGTACGGGACCCTTACCTGGAAATCGGCCGACGGGGGAGGGACGGCCGTTGATTCCCAGCGCTTTGAATTGACCGGGGATCTGTTGCGGATGGGCGAGCACCGGGATGTCAATTTGAATATGGTCGCCGCTCTCCGTGACAGCAGCGAGTACGATTTGGTATTTCGTGGTAAGAGTACCAAGGGCTACCCGGTTACCGAAAGGCGTATTCGCCGACTACGCTTCGATCTTTCGCCTCCTGTGTTACAGCTTGATGTTGCCCAATTCATCCGTGAACCGGAATTCATGTTCCGGGCCAGTGAACCCCTTGCCACGGCTACGTTGACCTGGGCGCCCGATTCGGCTTCTCCCGTCCCCGGTAAGACGGTGTCGGTCCGGTTTACGCCGGAAGATTTAAAAATGAGCGGGCAGGGGAAATTCCGGCTTGCCGATCAACCGGCGTTGATCGATGGCGTCGTTTACCGGGTGTCGATTCAAGGGACGGACCCTACCGGAAATGTCAGTGAACCGGTCGTCGTGCCGGGTGTCCGTTACGACGTCAGTCCCCCGGAACTGGCCATCATCGCGCCGCAAAATAACGCCCATATCAATCAACCGTCGATTGTTATTTCCTCCGATGAAGACCTGGCCGAAGGAACGATTTGGTTCGAATCCGCCGGAGGCGCGGAAGATATCTATTCACCACACGTGATTCCCCTCGAAAACGACTGGTTGGGCAGGGGGGAGCATCAAATTGACTTGTCGCCCCAACTCGACCTGACGGACGGAGCCATTTATCGGATTAAATTTGTCGGGACCGACCAGGCGGGCAATGTGGCCGATACGGTGTACGTTGAATCCGTCGTTTATGATGTTACGCCGCCGCTTTTGACAATGATTTTTCCCATAAACGACGCGGCGATTAAGGATGCCACGGTCTCCTTCGTATTTAACGAACCGCTGGCAGCGGCCGAATTTCGATGGGAATGGATATCCGGGACTCCCGATTCCCTGGCTCCCCACATTGTGCCCCTTGAGGGGGAGGAATTGCAACCCGGTGAAAAAATTCATATTGAACTAAAAAACCAGCCCGTATTAACCGATGGAACCGTGTATTCAATTTATTTCGTGGGCGAGGACCTGGCCGGTAATGAGAGTCAGCCCATAACAATCGAAAATGTACTTTTTGACGCGGTGCCGCCAGCCTTTTCGGAAATAAGTCCCGCTGCCGGTGAAGCGGTGAATCATACGAATATCTCTTACCGATTGTCGGAGAACCTGGACGAGGGATACGTAACGTGGATCCGCACCGGCGGTGAACCCGATCCTGACGCCCCCCACCGCGTGCCCCTTGTCGAATCGGAATTGGAAGGCGGCATGCATGAAAGTATTACTTTAAGTAATATGCCTTATTTGCAGGATGGTAGTATTTATCGAATTACATTCGAAGGCTTCGATCACGCCGGGAACACCGCTGAACCCGTCACTGTGGAAAATGTATTATACGATATTTCACCTCCCAAAATCACCGTGGAATATCCTCGCTCCTTCCTGTTTTTACCGGACCGGAACATTGCTTATTCCCTGTCCGAAGATTTGGCGGAAGGGTCCATCACCTGGCGCAGTACCGGTGGCCTTCCTGACACGCTTTCACCCCATGTAATTCGTCTCGATGCGGAACAGCGCGCGGCCGGGAACCATTCCTTTGAACTCAGCGCCGACCGGTTGCCGATCCTGGAAGGCACTACCTATTCCCTTACCATTACCGGAAAAGACCGTGCCGATAATCAGGCGCCGACCGTTGATATCGTAGGCGTGAATTACGACTTTACGCCGCCCTCCGTGGAATTGTCCGCCCCAACCGGACAATCGGCCGTTAATCATAAACGGATTACCTACTCTCTTAGTGAAAACCTGGCCCGGGGAGCCGTTACCTGGCAATGGATCAAGGGAGCGGTCGATCCCAATCCGACCCATTCGCAGGAACTGGTGGGCGAAGAGCTGGCCGCCGGTGAACACGTCGCTGTTGATCTCACAAATACCCCGGCCCTCGTCGATGGCGCTTATTACACCATCTCCCTTGATGGAGAGGATTTCGCCGGTCATGTTTCCAACCGGGCCACCGTTGAAAATGTATATTACGACATCACCAACCCGGTCTTTACGGTAACGTCGCCCCAATCGTTTGCCTATATCGCTTCCCCGGCGGTAACGTATTCCCTGTCGGAAACAATCACCGACGGAACAATTTCCTTCACACGGACAGCAGGCAGCCCCGATCCCGGATCGCCGCATATTGTATTGCTGGCGGAAAACGAACGGCAACAAGGGCCGCATGAGGATGTGTTTCTCACCGACGGTCCCGCTTTGGTGGAAGGTGGTGTCTATACGATCCGGTTCGGTGGCCGCGATCGTGCCGGAAATGAAGCTCAAACCGTCGAAATACAGGGCGTGATTTACGACGCCATCCCGCCTGTGCTTACCTTAACCTTACCCGTTGACGGAGATGTCATTAACAACACCCTGGTCAGCTATTCCAACAGCGAATTGCTCAGTTCCGCCCAATTTGTGTGGACCCGGACCGGCGGCAGCCCCGATACCGCGTCGCCCCATATCGTACCCTTGGCAGGTTTCGAATTGGGCCGGGGAGAATTTCTCCGGGCCGTCCTGGAAAACAGCCCTCGTTTGGTTGACGGGAGTCTTTATCAAATACAATATTATGGCCGGGACCCGGCCGGAAATACCAGCGATACCGTTGTTGTGTCCAATGTCCTGTACGATGTAACGCCCCCCACGGTCCTGATAACCGAACCGGAGAATGAAGCTTACACCGCCACACCGGAGGTTGTCTACACCGTTTCGGAGGATTTGGCCCGCGGTGTGATTACCTGGCAGGGAATAAGTCCCACCGGTAAAATGCCGAAAATTGAATACCAGATGTCCGGTGCGGCCCTGCAGGCTGGTGAGCACCGGGTAACCGACTATTTCCGACCAGACCTGGTCGACGGCGGTTTATACACGATCATTATGGAAGGTGCGGATTTTGCCGGGAATACATCCCTTCCGTCGCGGGTCGCCGGCATTCATTTTGATATTACGGCTCCCGCCTTCAGCGATCCTTACCCGGCGGATAGTTCCTATATTAATACCGCGAAAATCGGCTACACCCTGTCGGAAAATTTAAAATCCGGTTTTGCCGAATTTATCGCGACTCCCGACGGGGGAGGGGGCCCGCGGGTCAGCAGGGTTGAATTAAACGAAACCGAGCGAAGCCGGGGGAAACATGGCCCCGGACTTTTATCCGGCCAACCCGACCTGTTGGATGGCTGGGAATACAAGGTGCTCCTTTACGGCGAGGACCTGGCCGGCAACCGCTCCGATACTTTAACCATCAAAGGCCTGGTATACGATGTAACGGTCCCTGAAATTGAAATTCTCGGACTTCAAACCGGGGCGTTTATTCGGAGCAAAGACATTTCGGTTCGGCTCAGCGAGCCGTTGACATCGGCAATTGTGTTTTGGATAGCCGAATCCGGCGAAAGAATATCGTACCCGGTACGAAATGAAGATCTGGCCGCCGGTGAACATTTATTGGTCGATTATCCCGCCGATTTGCGGGAAAACGTGCTGTACACCCTGCGTATTACCGGGGAAGACCGGGCCGGCAATGTAAGTGATTCGGAAACGATTACCCGGATTCGGTACGATGGTTCTCCGCCGGTCATTACCATTCAATTCCCCCCGGAAAACAGTGTCGTCAATCATAGCCGCCTGAGTTACGAGTTGAGTGAAGAACTGGCGTCGGGAACGGTTACTTGGGAAGCTGTCGATGGCACAGACCCGTTGTCGCCGCACACGGCCGAACTTACGGAAGAGGAACGGACCGCCGGGTTGCACGAACAGATTACGCTGCGGCAAAATCCGGTTTTGGTGGATAGTGTCAGCTATCGAATCAGCATCAAGGGCGTTGATTATGCCGGGAATGAGTCTGAAGTCGTCTTCGTGGAACCGGTGCTCTATGATGTTTCGCCTCCGCTGTTTACCGACCTGTCGCCCGCGGATGATGCGAGTATCAATGAACTTGTCCTCGGATATCAACTTTCGGAAGATTTAACCGAGGGGAAGATAACGTTTAGGCAGGTCGCCGGAGAAGTCGACCCGGAAAGTCCCCATGTTATCAATTTGGCCGGTTCCCGATTGAAGGCCGGACCGGGTGGAGGCGTTTTACCGAAATCGCTGGTCAAATTAGTCAACGGCAGCGTGTACGAAATAACCTTTTGGGGAAAAGACCGCGCCGGAAATGAGTCGCCGCCCACCAGCGTCACCAATCTGCGATTTGATGACGAACCGCCCCGTTTGATTGTGACCTACCCGACTTCGGATTCATACCTGAATGCCGTATCGTTCTCATACGCCGTCAGCGAAGATCTGGCCCAGGCTACCATAACCTTCGAAAATACCGGCGGGGAAACGGACGCGCGTTCGCCCCTCGTGATCGAGCTGACCGAAAAAGAAAGAAAAGCCGGAGAATTCACGGATGTCACGCCCGAGAATTACCGGGAATTAACCGATGGAGCGCAATATACCATCCGGTTTAACGGTGTCGATTTTGCCGGCAACCGGGCCGCGGAAGTGGTTATTCGCAACGTAACCTACGACGTTTCGAAACCCGTCATCGAAGTACGCTACCCCGTCAACGGCCGGGAAATAAATGCGCCCCTCTTTTCACTCACCATCAGTGAAGATTTGGCGGAAGGAACCTTGGTTGTTACCCGTATTGACGGGGCGGTGGACCCGCGTTCGCCGCAAACCATCGCCTTAACCGGCGAAGAATTGAAAGCCGGCCGGAAGGATTCCCTTCGCCTGGCGAAGGGACCGGAACTCAATAACGGCACGATTTATGAGTTCGAATTCCGAGGAAAAGATTTTGCCGGCAATCAGGCCGAACCGGTTAAAATCAGCGGCGTCACGTTCGATAATGAACCACCGGTTTATTCCATTACCATGCCGATCGATGGAGAACAGATAAAAACGACGCAAATCAATTACCTGCTTTCCGATGATTTGGCCTGGGGAGCGGTAATTTTTGCACAAACGGGTGGAACTACCGATCCGCGCTCTCCCCATCGGGTCGAACTGACCGGAAAAGACCTTACGCAGGGCAATCACATGAACCTGGAATTAAATATCGCCGACGAGCTGGCCGATGGAGGACGGTATTCCATTAAAATCGAAGGCGCCGACAAAGCCGGCAATTTGGCACAGGGAGTGGCCGTTGAGAACGTGTTGTTCGACGTTTTGCCCCCCGTATTGACAATCATCCGACCGGAAACCGGTGATTATATAAACCGGGTGACGATTTCGTATTCGACCAACGAAGGGCTGAGCGAAGGGACGCTGACTTTCACCCGCACCGGTGGGGCGGAAGACCCCGCGAGTCCCCATATCGCGGAGTTATCGAAACCGGCGCGGACCCAGGGTACCCACGAGGAAATTGTTTTTAACGACCTTAACCTGAACGACGGCAGTGTTTATTCCGTCCGGTTGGATGCCACCGATCTGGCCGGGAACAAAGCGGATCCGGTGTCGGTCACGGAAATCCATTACGATGTCATGCCGCCGCAATTTGTCGTAACCAAACCCCAACCCGGTCTTCATACCCGGGAAATGATTTTGGATTATTCGGTGAATGAGCAACTCGCGCGCGGAATAGTAGAAATAACCCGCCGGGAAGGTACCTTTGACCCCGAAAGTCCGCACCAAATAGAATTAAGTGGTGACCAGGTTCGCCCCGGTGATCACGCGGGATTGAACCTGAGTCAATTAACCGTTTTGAAAAGCGGCACGAAATACACCCTTTCAATCCGGGGTGAAGATTTAGCCGGCAACCAGTCCAAACCGCTGTTTGTTGAGGAAGTCGTAATCGATACCGATCCACCCGTCTTAACCCTGGATAAACCGGTTGCACTATCCTACGTGAATGATAAAAAGCTGAGTTTCTCGGTGGACGAGGTGTTGAATGCCTTGACCATTCAATGGACCTGGGTTTCCGGGACTCCCGATCCCCAAAGTCCTCATTCAATTGAATTGCCCGCTTCGTATTACCGGCCCGGCCGGTATCAGGATGTCGAATTGCCCGCTCCACCCGATCTGGCGAGCAGCGCCGTGTACGATTTGCATCTTACCGGAACCGACCTGGCCGGAAATACGTCGACCGTAAGCGTAACCGGTGTTCACTTTGACAATGTCGCCCCACAGATTACCGGTCGTTATCCCACTACCGGAATGTCAATCAGTCAGGCTCAGGTCAGTTATGAATTGAGTGAGCCGGTTTTGTCCGGGAAATTGATCTGGACGGCCACCGGCGGAACAACCGATCCGGCGAGTCCTCACTATGTGGAATTGCAGGAGACCGAGCTCGAGGCCGGTTTGTTTGCGACTGCCGGTGTGCGTAATCAAACCGCATTGAAAGACGGCGCGATATATTCGGTATCGATGGAAGTGACCGATTTGGCGGGAAACAAAACAGCGGTTGTCCTGGCGGAAAACGTGCGTTTTGATGTCACCCCGCCGGTATTCTCAAATATTATTCCGGCCGTCAGTAGTTTTACGAATTCCACGGTTATTAAATATGCACTAAGCGAAGACACACGCGAGGGAACCATTACCTGGATCGAAAATGGCGATATGGATCCGAATGCGCCACATGAAATTCAATTGCCCCCGGAATTGCTGACCAAAGGTTACCATGAAACTTCATCCTTACCGGATCCCCAATTGGTCAGTGGCGGACTTTATACCATTCAATTACAGGCCGTGGATCAGGCGGGGAATACCTCCCGCATATACAAAGTGTCAAATATTGTTTATGATACAACGCCGCCTGAGATCAATATTTTGTATCCGCCGGCCGGTATGTACGTAAATCAGCCCGTAGTGACGATCAAAGCTTCCGAACCATTAAGAAGCGGTACCGTTACGTTTATTCGGCAGGGGGGCGAGCCGGATTCCAGGAGATCCCATAAATACCTGTTACAGGGGAAGGAGTTAAGACCGATCGGCCCGGATGGAGTGACGATCAGCCGTCACACGAAACTGATGGACGGGACGATTTACCGAATTGAATTCAGCGCCGTCGACCGCGCCGGGAACACGGCGGAGACCGTTGGGGTCGATAGTATTTATTATGATGTATCGCCGCCCGTTTTTACCGTTTCCAAACCGTTGCCGAATCAGGTGGCGATTGGTCCGGCAGTCAGCTATGTTTTGTCGGAGGATATCGTTGCCGGTTCCGTCTCCTGGATCAGGGAGGGCGGATTGCCTGATCCGAAATCTCCCCGTATAATCGAACTGGCCCCGGAAGAAATGAAACAGGGTGAATACCGGGATCACACGCTCAGGAATCAACCGGAACTGAGTGTGGGGGCCATATATACTTTAGCCTTTCAGGGAATCGACAAGGCCGGAAATGAGAGTCAACCGACACGCGTACGCGGCGTCGAAATGGTCAGGTTGCTCGATGGTAATTGGTATTTTAAAGGGGCCATCATGACCGTTGCCTGGTCTTTTGAATCCGCACCGGAAAGTGGCGGCACCTATGGTACGTTTGCTCAGGGAGTACAGTTAGGTACGAAGATCAGCAATCAGGAATTCGGCACCTTTAAACTGGACTATTCCCAAAAACCGTGGGTGATTGAATGGGAATTGGAATCCGGCCAAAAACGGATCAGCCTGTTTGAATTCCAGGATAATAACCACATAAAGGTAATTACCGGTGCCAAAAAGCCCAAAAATTGGAGCGATGGTGAAATCATGATTTATGAATTCCGGTAGTTGACGATTCTTGTTTTTAGGGTATTCGTTCGCTTTTGATAAGAATATTATTGTTCGTTATCGACGGCTTTCATTTTCATTCATTTTCATTGCCATTGGAGTTAAAACGAAATCGGATTAAATTCGCCGGCAAAATTTGAGGAGTTAAATAGCAAATGGCTAAAAAAGTTGTAGGTTTTGCTTCAAAGACGGTAAAAAAGAAGCAAGACTGGAAATATGTTAAATTTGTTAAAAGTGTTCGTTCCGATAAGACCGGTCATTGGCGGTTCAACGAAACGATGGTACGGTTAAACGGTGGAGAAACGTTGGATGCGGCTTTGAAAAGAATAGATAAAGAGAAAAACGCTTTGGATATTGAAATGCCCGTATTCGACGAACCGGTTCAGGAAGAGGCCGAACCTTCCGAAAGCCAACCGGAAGCGACTGAAAAAACGGAAGAACAGACTGCCGGTTAAAAAGTGACGGAGAGAACCGGGTAGTTACTCTCCGTTTGCCGTAGATTTTACATAATCACAACCCTGTCCTTCATTATTTCAATTCGGATCAAATAAATACCATAGTTTTTTAACAAGGGATGTATGTTGCTGTGGATCGGCAGCATAATGATAAAGGTAGTGGTGACCAATTGACTGCTCCGCAGTCTGCAGGATTAGTCCCGATATGATCGGGGAAGGCGCAGGAGAGAGAATTGGTGTACGATGAAGATTTGGAGAGGTGGCCGAGTGGCTGAAGGCGCACGCTTGGAAAGCGTGTATACGTTTACGCGTATCGCGGGTTCGAATCCCGCCCTCTCCGCGTTTCGTGAATTAATCGTTAGTCCCGACACAGTAGTGAAATCCCGCCCCCTCGTTCCATATGGTCGGAATCATTAAGAATAAAAATCCGAAGTCGATCATCATAAAAGGATCTTATGCTCCCCCTATTTTATCGTGGCAAACAGACTGATCCTGCAGTCCGCTAAAGCGGACCGACCCTGCAGCGTGGAAATGATATGTAGGAACACAAATAATAACGATCATTCAGACAGTCAAGTCTATGTATACGTGAAAAAATTGTCTTTCTTATTTTGAAGAGCCTACAGTAACGCTCTTTTAAAAGACAAATGCCGGTCCATCGGGGCAGGGGGACTTGTAAGGTTTTGTTCCTAAATACTGAAATTTTTAAATGCAGTTCTCTTTCTTTGAATATGGAATGAAAAGCAAAATTATTCAAAATCCTTTAATTTT
>JAADGP010000143.1 GCA_013152315.1 FCB group bacterium | reverse complement strand
TTCTCAGGCTTCCGCGGGTTGGGATTCCAAATTCAGTTCCAACTCCGTTACTACTTTATTGCGACCCGTTTTCTTGGCCTGGTACATGGCGTCATCCACACGTTTTAACAGGGTATTGGCCGTATCCCCGTCTTTTCGGAATCGAACGACGCCGAAACTACAGGTGACTTTACCGACTCCACCGAAATCGAATTCTTCAATCGCCTTTCTTAATCTTTCAGCATGCTTCCGGGCCCCCTCCAGATCGGTTTCGATTGACAGAATCATGAATTCCTCACCGCCGATCCTGGCAAATATGTCGGAATCACGATTTAACTGTTTTACAAGCTTCGCCAAACCCATTAATACCCGATCCCCGGCTAAATGTCCGTAGGTGTCATTTACCTTTTTAAAGTGGTCAATATCAAACATAATCAGGCAAAAAGGACGTTGGTAACGGCTGGCGCGATGAACTTCACCCTCCAGAATGTTACTGAAAATCTGCCGGTTATATATTTGCGTGAGAGCGTCCGTGGCCGCCAACTTGGCATGCAAGTTACTGACAACCTGAATCTTGCCGACCAAAAAACCGAATATCATCCCGGTCAAAAGAGGTAAAAAATACATGGACGATTCCAATTCAATGCGTAAGAAATATTTCACCTGAATAGTGTACAACAGCCCGGTGATCAGTGTCATAATCACGACATATTTCGCATAAACGGATATGTTCTCGCGGGATATGGCCCCTCTTACCGGATTGGCAATTGGAGAAATATTAACCATGAATCATTCCTTTTTTCCCTGTTCCAAATTCCCGGGTGAAGAACCGGACCGCGCCGAAACCAATCACCCTTCTTATCCTTTACATTATCACCCGGTTAGTGAAAGTTAAGTTAAAATATTGTGATCCATCAATATTTAGCATACCGATCAAATCAGAAACAGGAGTCGCTGTCGGCCCGGGTCAGGAAAGCAACCACCATTCCAAATGGCTCTTACGAAAGAATTTGCCCCTCCATGGATTTTTCCAATCGCTGTGCTTCATGGAGAAACTGGTCGACTGTCAATTCCTTAAGAAATACGAGTCCATGGGCCGCTCTTAACCGGGGATGACGGTTTTGATACCAATAGTCCCGCCCCAATACCAATTCCATAAGTTGGTGCTGATCCACCCAGATTTTCTGAGTCAATTCACTGAAAGGCCCGTTCAACTCATAACTGGGAAAGGAGGCGTCGCGCTGGCTCAGGTAACAATTCATAAAGGTTTGTTGCAGCACCGCCATGGAATTCAGCGATACGGGAATGATAATATCGGCTTCCGAGGGATGAAACCGATACCAGACGTTCCGGTAACCCCAGATTCGAAGTTGCGATAAATCCGTCTCCTTTCGCGCCACATCCGTATCGCCTCGGCGATCGCCTGCAAAACCTTGTAATGCGTGTCGGGGCCGCTCCCCTCGGGATCCAGGGCCAATGAAATCACAGTCGGTTTGATTTCCCGCAGCAATGCCAATACCGGTTCAACATCGCGGGAACGATCCGGAATCTCGGTAAAAATATCCCCGGTGTAAAATCCCAGCCTCATATGGATAACGTTTTTCACCTGTACTCCGTAATGCGCCCAGACCAGTTCCTCTTCGAATTCACGGATCATACCTTTTAGTTTTTGGACGTCCGGTGTATTCTTTTCCCCGGCGTAACAGGAATGTAAATAGCCCAAAAGATCATCAATCTTTTGGGTCAGTTCCGCTTTGTCGTTTAACGCATATATATCAACCAGGGCGCGGACAATTCGGTGACTTAAACCGCGGGCACAACCTTCCGTATTCCGGGCCGCCATCCGATCCAGATAATGGTAAACATCTTTGTCCCATTTATAACGATACCCCTTTATAAAAAAATCGGGATAGTCGGTCATCTGAATCCTGCCCTGGTTAAGGAAAGTTTTTGTCGCCTCTAAGGTTTTGATTACGTATTCGTTGGTCACGGAAGTAAAACCGGAAGTCATAATGGTAAAATGGTGTTGATTCAAAGGAGAACGAACCAAATGCATGATATGCGGCAGGAATCCCAGCATAATGTCGTCATGATGGGGACCGGTATGGAGAAATACCTGGTTTTCATCCAACGTGAGACTCCGTTCGATCTTCCTCTTTAATTCACCTAGAATACGCGACACCAGTTCATCATCAAGATTCGGGATCAGGGAACAGTGCCGATCCTTCATCAGGTCTTCCTTCGTCAGGCGATGACCGAACTTGTGAATCCGGGGACAAAGATCAATGACCGCTTTTTGGATTTTTTCGGGTGTCCAGGGTGTATCCTTATAAAACCTGTCCACACTATCGGTCAACCGGGACGCCGCGCCTTCCGTCAGGTAAAACCGGCTGTTTTCCAGGCGTTGCAGCACCGTGGCCGGATACCGGACATTGGGATCATTTTCCAACGCGTCCTTTACGACGCGCGCCTTGGCTTCGCCGGCGGCGATGATAATCGCCGTGGCGTCCGCATTGTAAGTAATGGTTGCCAATCCCACGGTTATCACCAGGCGGTTGCGCGAAATTTCGATCCCCCCCAGGTCGGTGGCTGCCGCTGCCTGGGTCTCGAAATTCGTTTCGGTTAACCGCGTAGTGGAGTTCAGATCCGAACCCCGAACATTAAAGGCAATATGCCCGTCGGGCCCGATGCCGCCGAGGAAAAACCCTATCCCGCCCTTTTGACGGATTCGATCTTCATATTCCGAACACCATTGGTCCACCATCAGAATCGTTTCCTGCTGCAATTTCTCCGCTTCGGATTTGCATTCGCGGTAGCGTAAGGACAAATCAACTCGTTGGTGGGGAAAGATATCCGCCAGGGGACGCGACCCCGGGCGCGGAATGGCTTCGCAGTCTATTAACTGGGCCCGTTCCGGGTCCAATCCGAATCCTTTCAGGTAATACTCGTTTACGTAATAATAAAAACTGTTATGCTGCCGGGGATCTATAGGATAAAATTCGTCAATCTGGACAAACTGCAAACCTCGTAAATCGGGTCTTTTGGAAATCAGTAACCCGTTGGATTTGCGCAGGGATTCCAGTTTCCCGTCAGACCAGTTTGCCAACAAATATTGGACCCATTTTATGAAATACTCCGGTGTTTTACCGGTGGGCAGACTGACTACCCCTTCCGGATTTTCCGCGGCCCATTCCAGAAACCGCAAAGCCGTGAAAAACCCAAGTTGAGGATAATTATGAACGACAAGATAAGGAACTTTTGTTGAGGGTAATTGTCGTCCTGAATTTTCGAAAAAGGACTGTTCAACCGGTGTGAAACGTTTCATTAATGTGTCCAAGTAAATTATCCGTGGATATTAAGATCAGGCTGGGTCAATTCAAAATTATGATACTTTGTCCGCTAAGCGACGTTCCCCGGATGTAATGTCAAATACCGTACGAAACACTTTTTCGTCCGCGGCGCTGAAAGACACATTCCGGCGCTCCATTACCCGCCTGGCCACCTCCTGCGCTTTTTCCAACCGGTACGTGGCCAAGCCCGCCGGGCCGCCCCACGAAAAGGAAGGAATAAACTTCGGCTGAAATCCCGCCCCGAACACGTTACAACTTACGCCTACAACCGTTCCCGTATTAAACATGGTGTTGATTCCGCTCTTGGAATGGTCTCCCATTATCAATCCGACAAATTGCGAGCCGCTGTCAACAAGTTCACCATCGATAAAGACCTTCACTGTTCCGTAATCATTCTTTAGGTCGCTGTTGTTTGTGTCGGCGCCGATATTCACCCACGTTCCCAAATAAGCGTGACCCAAAAACCCTTCATGTTGCTTGTTGGAATAACCATGAATGATGCTTTCTTCCACTTCCCCGCCAACTTTACAAACTTCACCGATACTGGTATTCTCATAAATCTTTGCTCCGGCCTTAATCAAACTGCCGTCACCTATATAAACGGGACCTTCGATTACCGCATTGGGCAGGATTTTCACGCCCTTTCCAAGGTAGATCGGCCCGCCCTCCGCATCCAAAACGACTCCCGGTTTAATTATCACATTTTTAGAAAGATGTATCCGTTCAGGCCGGTTGAAATGAACACCCGGATAAGCACTCAAATCAGTATCCGATAAACCGTTAACAAGATGGTTACAATCCTGTGTAATCCAGTCACCGTTAAGATGAATCAATTCCCAGGGGAACGAAATCAACCGCGTGTCGATTGAGTGCTTTTCAAGCTGTAAAAAATCGGAATCCGTCAATACGCGCTGAGAAAGAAATTTGTCTATTTTCCTCAAATTTGATCCCGATACCCAGGCAGCCACAACTCTCTCCCCCGTGGTAAATACGCAATCGTTTCCTTCCGTACCGACCAGTTTTTCAAACTCAGGTCCGGCCAGTACTCTGCCATTTATAAACAATACACGTTCCACACCGGCCGGAATATGATTAACGGGAGCTTTGGGATTGGCTTCCTTAACCGTTTCCGCGAGATAATCGCGAACGTGCAAAATAACAACCGCATCCCGGAAACATCTTTGAATTTTTCCCCGCAATGACGTAATCCCACAGCGCAAATCATAGACCGGTCGGAAATATACCAACGGTAAAAGTTTGCGATAATTCTGATCTTCGTAAATACAGATATGCATGTTTTCCCTTTCCCTTTAAACGGACTTTTCAGGCATGTATCTTATTTCCTGCCGCCGCTTAGGGTCCCCGCCTGTAATCAATTTAAATGGTCGATACGAGCAGTTATCACCGGTAACTACCTGTTGTCTCTATTGTTTTGACACGGATCAAATTTACACAAATGTTCAGATCATTATTATGTTTTCCTGATTCGAAGAAATTGGACCAATACGGAATTTTCCCAAGTCCGTTTCTTATTCCCTTACCCTGATAAATGTCCGCGCGTAAACAAACGGATCTTCAAAAATACAATCCGGCCACGATCGACATTAGCCAGGCCGTAAGCAATCCGAAATAAACCCCG
>JAADGP010000030.1 GCA_013152315.1 FCB group bacterium | reverse complement strand
TTCCCTGACTGGTGAACAGGAACAGCGCTCCCAGTTTGTTCATGGCTAACTGTTTTCCGCGCACTTTGGCATTCGCCACGCGGTCTTTGATGACTTCGTGTTCCCCAACTTTGCCGCTTCCGATGCGTATGAAATCACCGAGCGTATAATCGTCGTGGGCTTCGAGATAATTCACACTGTGGTCCGGTATCAGGTATTGCCCGCCGTATGCGCGGAGCGATCCCAGCGCGTACCGCCGAAGCGTTTTTTGCGTATTATCTCCCTGCCAGCGACCGAAAATAAATCCCCGTCCATTGATGGGATTCTGGCCTTTCACGCCGTTCCGGATCTGATCGTTAAACGAGGCCCAACCCATGTCGGAAAATCCGCCCGGATCGTATCCTCCGCCCCATGGTTCGGCCAGGATAATGACGTGGGGGTTGATTGCGCGGAGTTCGGTTATGATTTGTTGGCGCGTAACCGGATCGATCAGGTTTCCCAGGTCGAACCGAAAGCCGTCCACGTGGTATTCCGTCATCCAGTATTTCAGGCTCTCCAGGATTAACCGTCGCATGGCGGGTGATTCGGTTCGGCAGTCATTGCCGCAACCGCTTTGGGATAGGTAATTCCCTTTCTCGTCCAGACGGAAGTATAATTCCCGGTCAATATATTTCAGGGGATTGAAATCGTAATTGGAAACATGGTTGTACACCACGTCCATGATGACGGCGATGTTTTCCCGGTGGAAGGCTTTCACCATGTCCTTGAATTCGCGCACGGCGCGACCGTCGGTCCCGTTCCACCGGTTGGGCTCCATTGTTCCGTCGGTAGCGTAGTAGCTTTCCGGGGCGAAGAAAAAGGTTGTCATGTAACCCCAATGGTTACGGGAGTAGGGATTCCAGGTATTAAGAATCGGGGTTGTGGGATCTTTGTAAGGGGGTTCCACGTTGGCAAAATCCTGAGCCGGCAGAATCTGTACGGCATTAACTCCCATTTCCCGGATATGGGCCAGTCCGCCTCGTTGATTCATTTCCACCAGGCCGGCGTAGGTGCCTCTTTTGGTTGCTTGTGACGAAGGGTGGGCCGTCATGTCGCGGATGTGCATTTCATAAATGATAAGATCGCGGGGGTCAATCCGGAGCCAGGTATCCGTACCCCAATCGTAGGCGGTGTCGATAATCAGGGTCTTGGCCGGATGGCGGTAAGAGTTTTGGGTTACAGCGGCCTTGGAGTAAGGATCGGCAACGATTACAGTGGGGTCGTTCAGACCGGCGGGCCCCTCCAGGCGGTAGCCGTAAAGGGTACCGTAGCCCGTATTGTCCAGAGTAAGACTCCAGACGCCATCGGCCCCTTTTTCCATCGGGTATTCCTTACCGGTTGTATCGGCGGGGGCGTTGAAAATCACCAGCCAGACCCGCTCCGCCTTTGGAGCGAGTAACCGGAAGGAGGTTTGGTTGCCCTTTACAAAGGCTCCGTACGACAGGTCGGTTGGTTCGATTGGTTTATTGCAGGTTAAGACGGTTCCCATGAGAATTGTAATCAACAGGACTTTCCGCCCTGTCCGGCGAGCATAAGCGAACATGAATGACCCCGTGCATTTTCTGTAATTAACTCAAGGTTGAGTTAATAAATTAAGACCTTGCAAGGAAAAGAGATATGATAAAAAACAGGCTGTTGGTAATACTGCTGTTGTTGGTTGCGTGTAACCGACCGGGGAACGACACCGCCCTTTATCCCATCCCGACTTTGTCGGTGGAAGAGGGCAGCACCCGGGGATTTGATCTTTCGGTTTATAAAAAATCTCCTGAGTCAAAGCTTTGGGTTCCTCCCCAGGGCGAACTCGACCTGCGTTTTGTACCGGCCCGGGACAGCCTGTACATCACCCCCCGGGAGGGGACAAGCAAGCTGGTAAGGATTCCCTTTACGGTCGATGGTCAGGGCGCCGAACTCCTGGTGCGTATCACTCCGATGGTAAAACACACCTTCACGTTTAGACCGCCGCCGGGGACAAAAAGCGTGGTGGTTATGGGTGGGTTTAACGATTGGTCCCGGACCGCCCTGCCCCTGCGGGATGCCGATGGTGACGGCGTTTGGGAACGAACGGTGTTTTTGAAACCGGAACGGCATGAGTACAAGTTTGTGGTGGATGGTAAGGAATTGATCGATCCTGAAAATCCCGTCTTTGTTTCCAACAATATCGGCGGCTGGAATTCGATCCTGGATTTAACCCGGTTTCAATCGGCCCCGGCGGGAGAGTTTGTCAAATCGGAATGGCGCGGGAATAAATTAAGTTTCGATTTTCTTCCGCCCGCGGATGGCGCCTTGCCGGCCGTAACCCTGGTCTATTTCAATAATCAACGGCTCCACCCGGATGTGTTCGACCCCCAGCCGGGGGGCGGACTGAAAGTAAATATCCGTCGTTTCCGGGACGGTTTACTGCGGATTACCGGGCTGGATGAAAAAGGGCGGGTTATTACGGAGAACCACACCCTGCTGAAAGGGGGGAAGCCTTTGAATCCCTCCGATTATCCCGACGACTGGCATTTTGCGGTGTTGTACAATTTGATGGTGGATCGTTTTCTTGACGGCGATCCCGCCAATACCCGCCGCGTGCCGGATCCCGAAGTGCCGGAAGCGGCGAATTTCCACGGTGGGGATTTGACCGGGGTTATCCAAAAACTGGAGGAGGGATATTTTTCGGCCCTGGGAATTTCCGCGATCTGGTTGTCGCCGTTGCAAAAACAGCCGGACAGCGCTTATGCGGAGTATATTCCCCCGAACCGGAAGTTTACCGGCTATCACGGCTACTGGCCCATCGCGCCGCGGGAAATCGACCCCCGCTTCGGAACCGCCGAAGAGTTGCAGACCCTGGTGGCGCTGGCCCATAGTCAGGGAATAAAAGTAATTCTTGATTTCGTTTCCAATCATGTTCACGAGGAACATCCCTATTACCGGGATCACCGTGATTGGTTTGGATCCGTTACGTTGCCTGACGGCAGTTTGAATATCCGTAATTGGAGTGAGGAAACACGTCTCACGACCTGGTTTGATATTTTCCTTCCATCCTTCGATTATTCCAACGCTCCGGACGCGATCGACCAGGTGGTGGCGGATGCCCTCTGGTGGCTGGAGACTTTCGACCTGGACGGCTTCCGGCAGGACGCGGTTAAGCATGTGCCGCATCGCTTCTGGCGCACTCTTACCGCCCGAATGCGGGAACGTTTCCCGGGGAAGGAGTTGTACCAGATCGGGGAAACGTTTGGGTCCGATGAACTTATTCTGAGCTATGTAAATCCGGGAGAGCTGTCCTCCCAGTTCAATTTTTCCATCTATTTTAACGCCCGGGGTCCCTTTAGTGCCGACGAAGCTGATTTTCAATATCTGATGAATATTTTGCGTGCGAATGTGGATGTGTACCAGCCTGTTAATCTCATGGGAAATATTGTTTCCAGTCACGACCAGGTCCGGTTCATGGCCTTCGCCGATGGCCAGTTATCCTTCAGCGATAATGGCACGGAACGGGCCTTTAACGATCCCCCGGATCCGGTAAAAAACGCAACCAGTTACCGGAAATCGGCCAATTTTCATGCTTTTAATATTGCCATCGCCGGTGTCCCGGTAGTGTATTACGGTGACGAAATCGGCATGAT
>JAADGP010000104.1 GCA_013152315.1 FCB group bacterium | reverse complement strand
CCGCGTTCCATTCATATCTATTTCCAATGTCTCAGAGAATCGCAGACCGGGCAACACGTAATTATGCGTCCCTATTACGGTTTTCCACCAACCCACCATTCTTTCATTCTTTTTACCGCATCGTGAACGATGGGTTTTCAAACCGTTGCTGGTAAACGATTCATTTTTTCTTGGCCTTCAATGTCCGGATATACTTAACCAATTGCCAGCGCTGGCTGTCGGTATGGGTTTCCTTATAAGTAGGCATCGGCGCATTACCGTTGGTGATTTTCCAAAAGATCGCGCCATCGGATTGACTTTGCACTTTCTCGGACGTCAGATTTGCAGGCCGCGGATTCAGAGCCATTCCGGCCACACCATCCCCCCGCCCGGCCGGACCGTGACATATGGCACACAGGGACTGGAATATCGCTTTACCTTGCTTAGCGGCTTTATCGTCATCGGCGAACGGATTTACCAGTGAATCCGCTTCAGCCGGCGCTTTCCAAGCTTGTTTTTCATCTTGTGCCGGCGATGGATTTTTCGCCGATAATTTTACCGAAACCAAAACCAGTCCAAGTGTGATTAATGCGCTTCCGATAAGTATTTTTTTAAAAACTGTTTTTCTGTCGATCATTTATTCCTCCTTCGATCTATTGATTTTCATTCAACAAGGGTTGTGCACCCCAGACATAATTACAACATCCGGCCTTTTTCAAATCCGAAATCATGACAATTATGATTTACCAAACTTGTTTCTCTATGTATTAATTTTTACGACACCATCCCAAACGTCCGTTTCCTGTCTCCACACAATTTCTTTGATGTGCTTCTGTGACAAAATCGATTCCTGATTTTTTACAAACCGAGAACTTCCTTTTTCATCCGTTTATATTCATCTTCGGTGATTTCACCGGCCGCATATCGTTTCCTTAGAATTTCCAGGGCCGAATCACCCTTTTGAGGTAGCGATTTATTGCGATTGACATAGCCTATGATTAATATGATAGCGACGATAATCACCGCCCACCAGAATATCATCATAAACCATCCACCACCCATCCAACCGTTCATGTGCATGATTCCTCTCGTTCCTGTTATTTTGTCTGCACTTGGTTTGCCACCTCCGCTCGTGCAGACCAATAAGCGAGGGGTAGGTTACAAGCGTCGGGAAAACAATATTTACTGAAATCCCGGTTCCCTTTGTTTCTAAAACTGTTGCGCGACATTTGTGATTGTCCCGGCAAGGGTAACAACCGGTATTTTATCGAATGATAACTCAAGCCGTCCTCCCTGGTCGCTCTCCGATTAATACGCATTTTCCATCCCCCCTACGGAATATAACCATGTTCCAGGTTGAGGAGTGATTCCCGATCGTCAAATTGATCGTTCCACAATTGATCTATCGAATAGACTAATCCGAACTGGAAGCGCATTTCATTTTCGCCGAACAGATTCTCCAAATCTCCATTATAAGCCAGGTATTGAACCTGTAATCCCACATCAAAATTTTCTCCCAGACGGTAGAACACATTGCCGACCACCTGGGTCTGGGTGGTTTTATTTGTCAAATCGGGAAATACCTTATATCCCCCGGAAAGCGCCAACTGCACCGTGGGGCGTTCCAGTTTACGGTAAATATAGCGCAACGAGGTCAGCCCTCCGATTGACCGGGCCCGTGTTAAACTGTAGTAATCGTCGATTGCGCTGATTTCGTCAAACCCCAGGTTGGAGATTACCTGGGATCGTAAGTCCCAAAAATGAACCGGATCACGTCGCAGATTCACAATCGCCGAAAAAATGAAATTTCGCAGAACATCACCGTATTCATCGGCAAACTGCGATTTTTTCATTAAATAATTGTTATACCCAAAGCCGATCTGCTGGACAATGGGACGATTCCACAATTGTGTTCGTGGAACACGATACTCGATCGATAATCCGAGCGCATTGAGACTGAAATCGGTTTCCGAAGAGGCCTGTACTAAGGGTGTCCTGGTAAAATGTTCCCCATGGATGCGTAACCAATAGCGCTGGTTATGGATGTGGGTCAATTCCAATACATTACCGAACTGGTTATCTTCGGTGTTTTCACCGGATGAGAACGGGTTCAGTACATCGGTAAAGGACAACGCGTCATCATCCCGCAGGGTTGGAAACTCGATAAGTGAACTTCTGACGCGTGAACGGCCCATCTTCAGGATATTCGCTTTATCCTCCACTTTGAGAAATGTTTGATGGAAGAACAATTGTCCAAGATCGGAATCGGCGTCCGGGAATTGAAACCCGATCACAAACTGACCGCGGAATCTGCTGTACAGTTTCTGACGAAAACCCAGCAATAAACCCGTATCGGAAAAATCGTTCACCGCCGAGGTTGCTTTATCTGCTCCCACATCCGTATTAAAAGACGTCAGCCCGCGAACGCCCAGTTGTATTTCCGGATTGACCTGAGAAAAAACCGGCGCGACGCCCGTTACAATTACGAACAGCCATTTTAATTTTGATTTTGTGTTTAACATGCTTAATCCCCCTGTTTTCATATCCATGACCTACTCATCCAGAGCTACAAGTGGCAAAGCGTTCAGACCCATTTTTTGAGTCATTGGATCCAACTCGACCTCCGATGACGGCAGGTCTTCGTAGACCAGGGCCAACAGGTTGCCGCCGGGATACAAGCCGTTATTGGTAACCCGCCGCGTATCATGATCGTGGAAAGTCCATAATCCTCGGTTATTGCCTTCGATAATTATATCTATCGTTTTCCCGGGGCTCAAACGAACGGTATTCATTTGCCACGGCTGGGGTACCGGTAACCCGTCGTCGCACACCTGCCAGAAATCGTGTCCGTGCAAGTGAAGGAAATGTTCTTCGCCCCCGGCATTTATCAGGCGCAGACGAATATTCTCTCCCTCGGTGATATAAATGTTAGGCGTCATGGGGTACGATTTGCCATTTACGGTGAACCAATTGGGCTGGGCTAATTCGGCCGGCGCCCGGCGATTGGTTGAATAGGGAGGCTGGTAACCGTTGTTAACAGCGGAAACAAATTCATCTTTCGTGTCAAAAACAGCGAACCGCTCCTTATCAAAACGCCCGTTTTTCATAAGATACATTCTTTCTTTCATCCGTTCCAGCATGCTGTTTAATTCCCGGCGGATGAAATTGCTGTCGTGCGCGGAATACACCAGCGTGTATTCCCGTTCGTACGGAAATTCCCGCTTTATCGGATCATCGGGATCTTCGACAATAAAACTACCGTACATACCGGACTGCATATGCAGTAATGTGCCCCAGTGACAATGATAAAAATGAGTCCCGTAGGGTTCCGCCACGAATTCATAAACGAATTCTTTCCCGGGCATTACCGGCATCTGGGTAACGTAGGGAACACCGTCCATCCTCCAGGGCACGTATATCCCGTGCCAGTGAATCGTGTGATTTAATTCGGTATTGTTCTTGAAAACGACCCGCACCTTGTCACCTTTATTAACGCGGATTTCGGGTCCCGGGACCTGTTCGTTAAACGCCAGGGTATGAAATTTAAACCCCGGCACTACCTCCTGTTGATAGATGTCGATCGCCAAACGAAATTCCTTCACATCGCCTTTCATTACCGGTTCCAACGGTTTTGGAAACCGATCTTTATTAGCGCTTTTGGCCGAATTCGATAATAATACCTTAGGGAACAGCACCGTCGTAGACATAAGACCCGTGGTTTGGATAAATTTTCTTCTATCCATTTAATACCCCCCTTTTTTCTATTCTTGCTTCTTTGCACACATATTTTCTCCGTGTGATAACCCTAATAATAATCCGTGGCAAATGATTCTAATCTTCATCGAAGTGTTCATCGCCATCAATGTTGTTTTCTATTGCGGAATCATGATCGTCATCATCTTCATGTGTTTCTATTGTTTTATTAACACCAACCCCATAGGTATAGACCAACCTGGCCCCCAGGTCAGCGCCCAACATGAGAAGTCCCGATAAAATCACCAAAGTAACCAATCGGTAAATTCCTTTGCGTAATTTTTTAATGAACTGAAATACTGTTGCAGCTAAAACCAATAATGCGGTAAACCAAAGCATAACATCACGATGACCGTGAACATAATCATGTCCGGGAGTGTCGTGCCCCAGGGAATCCGAAGCCCAATACCCGGTAATAAGCGCCACAACGGCGCTGAGGGCAGCCAGGTTCAATAAAACACCGGCCATTTCGCCGTACACGGCTTTTTTAAAAACTTTATGGACGATTTCCGACAGCAATGCCAGTAAGGTAATGACAATCGGAAAGTGAACAAACATCGGGTGTAGATTCAAAGTTGCCTGGAGTCCTGGTAAAAATTCCATTTTATCTCCTTAATAATACATTACGTAACACATTAAAAGGAGGGGTGACGGCAGAAGGAACCCGAATTAGCCATCACCCCTTAGACATGTATCTCCTCCGTAAGATCCGTTAGAGAATTCCGTTCCATTCAATGTCGGCCGTTGCGGTAACTTACGTTCCACAAGGTAACTCAGAATTATCATTCGATTCTTCTTTTCAGAGGAGTACATTGGATCGCCACGTAAACTCAGTTATTGGTTATCTTTATCAGGATGATGTTCGGCTTTGTCTTGCATTCCTCCCATCTTGCCTTTCATCATACCGCCTTTCATTTTTTCGCCTTTCATCATTTTTTCGCAATTCATGTCTTTCTTTCCGGCGGACATCATCTTCTCACATCGATCTTTCTTCATCATGTCGTGATCACAGTTCTGCATTTTATACATTCGCTGCATCATTGCCATTTGTGCCGTATTGGTCCTGGTAAAATACCCATCTTCCCAATACCTTACCGTGTAATACCCGGTACAGAGAAGCGCGAGAAAAGCGACGACAATTATGAAATAACCAATAAACGTTCCAAAGCCCTTCAAATTACCAGCTTCGTTGTTCCGTGTTTTCAACAGAACCCAAAAGCCGACTCCCAGGGCGATTAATTCCAGCGCGAACGCTGCATCTGCTTGAAACATCATGATCTTCCTCCTGACTGTTTTATTTTGTTAAAAATTTTGCAAAAACACCATTTTCGACCTGGTCCCCGTAATCGTCCATACCGCTCATCATCATGGTTCCATCATGATTGGCGGTTTGCATTCCTTCCCTTAAACAGATCGTATACATTGTCGAATCCATTAACATGGAATCGGGTTGAAAAGTCATCATCGTACTGTCACTGTTCCAATGAAAGGTTCCATCCATCCCGCCCATCATCCCCATCATCGGCATCTCCGTCAATTCGCCTTCGTGTAAACCAAAACGCGATTCACACGATTCGGCATCCATGGAACGATTAAATTCAATTTGTACCGCCGTCGTTGTTTCAACGTTGGTAGCCCCATTCGCGGGATCAATGGTTACTATTTTCGGTAAACTTGTTTTTTCCGTGGTGAACCGGGAAATAATTCCATCCGTCATTTCCATGCCGTGCCGTTTCATTCCGGATAACATCATCCCGTCTCCATGACTGTCCTTGGCCATCATCCCCGCCTGCAGGTAAATCGAATACATGGTGGAATCCATCAGCAAAGAATCGGGATGAAACGCCATAACCGTCTGATCGGCATTCCAGGTAAAATCACCGTGCATTCGCTCCATAATATCCGCCGGAATCGTATCCAGGTCACCGGCAAATAGGCCAAATCGCGATTCACAGGAAGACTCATCCATCGGTTCACTAAATTGCACAAGTACGGCGGTTGATTTCGCCACGTTAGTGGCTCCGTCCGCAGGCGAAATCGCGACTATTTCCGGCCCCGTTTCTCCTCCGTCATCGGCACAGCCGGCCAGAAAAACCGCCCCCAGAACCAATACTCCGGATATGATTATTTTATGTCTCATTTGTGCGCCCCTTTTCTTTCATCATCATTTATTGTTTAGTCGTTTTTTTATTCAACCGACATAGTGACCATACAAATCCTTAATTAACCGGATAACATCCTCTTTGTCGGCGCCATTTTTTAAATTTGTTTCAATAAAGGCTTTGGTGGAAACCGCCACGGAACAGGTGCAGATAGCCAGATTTCGTTCATTACACGATCCGCAGGAACAGGCAAATTGTTTCGCAATATCCATCGTGGCAAGATCAAATACCACCGCCGTGGCTTCCCGGGCTGCGGTTGCCCTGTCCTTCTGCTTCATGGTAAGCCCAATCGTTATGCCCAGGAGCAGAATCGCCATCGCGATGACGACGACGATTCCTTTTTGATATTGACGGCTGCTTTTGACCTGTACTTTTTGCGGTTTCATGTTCATTAGATAATCTCCAACCCGGATCTTATAGTTTTAACCTTCGTAATCTCAGGGCATTGCCAATTACCGATACTGAACTGAGGCTCATGGCGGCGGCGGCAATAATCGGGCTCAAAAGGAGTCCAAAGAAGGGATAGAGAATGCCGGCTGCCAGGGGTATGCCGAGCGTATTGTAGGCAAACGCCCAGAAAAGATTCTCGCGGATATTGCGCATGGTGCCGCGACTGAGTCGAACGGCCCGTACGATCCCGTTTAAATCGCCCTTTACCAGGGTAATCCCGGCGCTTTCAATCGCGACGTCCGTTCCTGTGCCCATTGCGATTCCCACGTGGGCCTGCGCTAAAGCAGGCGCATCATTAATCCCGTCACCGGCCATGGCGACAATGTGCCCTTTATCCTGAAAACTCTTAACTATTTCATTCTTCTTGTCCGGTAACACATCAGCCACAACTTCGTCGATGTTTAATTGCTTTGCGACTGCTTCCGCCGTGGCGCGATTATCGCCCGTAAGCATTACCACACGTATTTTTTCCTTCTGCAAAGCTTTAATCGCTTTCGGAGTGGTTTCCTTTATGGGGTCGGCAATACCCATTAAACCGGCGATTTTCCCGTCCACGGCAATGAATATTACCGTTTCAGCATTCCTTCGCAGGCTATCGGCATATTCCGATAAATCCCCCACTTCGATTCCCAATCCTTCCAATAAACGACGATTCCCAACCGTTACCACATGACCATCGATGGTGCCGGTGACGCCTTTCCCCGTTACCGAATCGAATTTCTCCACTTTGGACAATTCCAACCCACGCTCGAGTGCTTTGGCGACGACGGCTTCACCCAGAGGGTGTTCACTGGCTCTTTCCAGACTGGCTGTATAGCGAAGCAATTCATCCTCGGATATTTGCCCGTTCGTTTTAATCGTAACCAGTTTGGGTTTACCTTCGGTGAGCGTGCCCGTTTTATCAACAACCAACGTATCCACCTTCTCCATGGTCTCCAGCGCCTCGGCATTCTTGATCAGCACTCCCGCCATGGCGCCGCGACCGGTACCTACCATGATTGACATGGGAGTGGCCAATCCCAAAGCACAGGGGCAGGCAATAATTAACACCGCCACGGCGTTAACCAGGGCATAAGCCAAACGTGGGTCCGGTCCGAAGAGTGCCCAAACGATAAACGTAAGGATACTGATAATGACCACCGCCGGGACAAAGTAAGACGATACTTTATCCGCCAGGCCCTGGATCGGTGCGCGGCTGCGTTGAGCTTCACTGACCATTTGTACAATTCGCGCCAGGAGAGTGTCACTTCCGACCTTCTCCGCCCGCATTAAAAAGGCACCTGTTCCGTTAACAGTCGCCCCGGTTACTTTATCGCCGGGTTTTTTCTTAACGGGAAGCGGTTCACCGGTAACCATGGATTCATCAATAGTGCTGCTTCCTTCGATAATTTCTCCGTCAACAGGAACCTTTTCACCGGGACGCACACGAAGCAAATCACCGGTTTTTACCAGATCCAGAGAAACGTCTTCTTCACTTCCGTCTTCGTGTACAACCCGTGCCGTTTTCGGTGCCAATCCCAACAATGCTTTTATGGCGCTGCTGGTTTTATCCCGTGCTTTTAATTCGAGTACCTGTCCTAACAAAACCAGGGTTACAATCACCGCGGCGGCCTCAAAATAGGTATCCACCTTCCCATCCACACCACGAAACGCGGCGGGGAAAATTTCAGGGAAGATAGTAGCGATCACACTAAAAATGTACGCGATTCCCGTACCGATGGCGATCAGGGTGAACATATTCAAACTACGGTTTACAACGGATTGCCATCCGCGAACAAAGAAGGGTGCCCCGCCCCACAATATTACCGGTGTGGCCAGCAATAACTCCAACCAGGCAAGCCAACTAATCTGCAGAATAGGCCGCCCTATCAGCGGTTCTCCCATGGTGAAAATCACCAGGGGAATAGATAATATCGTGCTGATCCAAAAACGTCTGGTCATGTTAGCCAATTCGGGATTGGACTCGTCTTCACTCGTTATTGTTTTGGGTTCCAGAGTCATCCCGCAAATGGGGCAATTCCCCGGCTCGTTCTTTTCGATCTCCGGGTGCATCGGACACACATATATGGTCTTACCGCTGGCTTTCACCGGCTTAAGCGGTTCCAACGCCATACCACATTTGGGACACGATCCCGGGCCTTTCTGACGAACATCAGGGTGCATGGGACAAGTATATGTTTCCGACGAATCAGTTTTTGTTTTCACGTCTGTGGAGTGCGAATGATTTTTCTTCGACACAGCTTTTGCCGGCGCACCCGATTTCTCAACGGCTTTGGAAACATATTTGGCGGGATTCCGCTCGAAATTCTGTCGACAGTCCGCCGAACAAAACCCATAGCGGGTCCCCTCCCACTCCACGTATTCACTCACGTTGCGCTCATCAATGGTCATCCCGCATACGGGATCGGTCACCTGGGAACCATCCGTGTGACCGGCGGATGAATCGTGGTGCGAGTGCTCATGGTGGTGTTCATGTTTTTCGTTTTTCTTATTTTTCCGTGACGGTTTTGCATATTTCTCCGGTTGTTGCGAAAAAGAATCGTAACAATGCCGGGAACAAAATCCGTAACGCGTCCCCTCCCATTCCTTGAAAGCATATGCCGATTCTTCTTCAACCTTCATTCCGCATACTGGATCTTTCATAATACCCTCCTTCATTAGAAAAGTTTTATCCTGTTTTCAGCCATTTTATTGAATTTTTTCATTTCCATTCATATGTTGTTTAATGACTACCAGCAATCTCTTAATTCCGGTCCAATATTTCGTTACACAATTTTTCAAAAGATGTGTAACATTTTGCGTTTATGCGACTTTGTCGAGAGAAGACCGTTTGATTTTTTTCAGTGTTTTAAAATAACTGGGGGTTAATCCGGTTATTTTTTTGAATTGGTTGGAAAGGTGCTGCACGCTGCTGTAACCCAAACGGTAAGCTATTTCCGACAAGGATAGTTCATCATACACCAGCAGTTCCTTCACGCGTTCAATTTTCTGAAGTATGAAATATTTTTCAATCGTAATGCTCTCAATGGAAGAAAACAGATTGCTTAAATAAGGATAATCCTTACCAACCTTTTCCGTGATATAACCGGAGAGATTGATATTCATATTTTCCAATTCATCGCTATGAATAAGTTCGATAATTGCGGTTTTGATTTTCTCTACCAGGCGGGCTCTCCTGCCTATTAATAATTCGAAGCCGTTTTCGGACAACACTTTTGCAATGGCATCATAATCCAGGGAACGTTCGGTATTGGCGACCCTGACCGTACCGAGCTGGATATCGTTTATGATTAATCCCAATTCTTCCAATTCTTCCTTAACAACACGAATGCAACGATCGCAAACCATGTTCTTTATATGTAGAATTACCCTGTCCATTACAAATCGATCCCCGAAAAGGCCATGAATGACATGGATAACAGGCCGGTCAGAATCATGGTTATTCCCAAACCCCGCAAACCGGCGGGAACATTCGAATATCGCAGCTTATGACGCATGGCAGCCATGGAAGTGATCGCCAGGAACCAACCAATTCCCGACCCAAAGCCATATACGGTCGACTCAGCAAGGGTATAATCACGTTCGATCAAAAACAAAGAAACACCCAGGATCGCGCAGTTGACGGCAATTAACGGTAGAAATATCCCGAGTTGCTGATGGAGCGTGGGACTGAAACGATCAATAATCATTTCTATTAATTGTACCGTAGCGGCGATAACGGCGATAAAAATGATGTAACTTAAATAACTTAGGTCTATTTCGGGGAATCCCAACCAGGAAAGGGCCCCTTCCTTTAGTAGAAAATTATTCACCATCCAATTAATCGGTGACGTCGTCGTCATGACAAACGTAACCGCCAGTCCCATGCCAATGGAGGAACTGACTTTCTTTGATATGGCAAGGAAAGGACAAATACCCAGGAAAAAACCGAGAATAATATTCTCGACAAAGATCGCTTTAATAGCCAAGTCCAAATAATGTTCAAACATTTGTAACCCCCCTATGCATGATGTGAATGACCGGCGCCGTGAGAATGTTCACCCGTCGCTCCGCGCTGCGATGAAAAGGAATACTGCAACCACACCAGCAATCCTAAAATGATAAAAGCGCCCGGTGAGAGCACCATCAAACCGGCATTTTTATATCCCGCTTCATAGAGCCAGTCCGGAATCAATTGTATGCCATAAAGAGTCCCGCTGCCGAAAAGCTCTCGGAAAAACGCGATCGTTACCAGGGCGATGCCATATCCCAACGCATTGCCTAAACCATCGAGAAACGCTTTCCCGGGAGGATTATGTATGGCATATCCCTCCGTCCGGCCCATCACAATACAATTGGTAATGATTAAGGCGACGAATACCGATAACTGTTTGCTGATATCATAGAGATAGGCTCTCAGGAACTGGTCGGCAATAATCACCAACGAAGCAATAATGGACAACTGGACGATAATGCGAACTTTGGAAGGAATGAGTTTCCGAATGGCGGATATTATCGCGCTGGATAAGGACAACACGAAAACTACGGCCCCTGTCATTACCAGAGCCGTTTCCATTTTTACAGTCACTGCCAACGCGGAACAAAAACCCATAACCAGGAAAGTAAGAGGATTTTTATCCAGCAATGGCTCCGTGAATATCTTGAGGTTTTCTTTTGTTATGGCTTTCATAATTGATCAACCCCCGTTACTTTTTTCATGGCAACTCCTTTTAACATTAATCCTGAATTCAACTTGGTCCAAACTCATCAAAATGTATGCCTTTTCCAGCGGTAAGGGCTGTCCACGATAATACCCGGCTCCCCGGCCGATACCAGAACTTCCAGACAGTCCTTAAAGATTCGCAGCTGTTGTTTTTTATTGAAGGGCTCCCCCAAAGCATGTCCCAATGGATATTTGAGAAAATAAGTTCGGGGCGGCTTCACCCTTGCGCTGATTTCCCTCACGATCGAGATACCGACAGTACTGATTCCCTGTCGTTCAATTTCCCGTTGGACCAGACCGACCGTCTGGTTACAAAGGGTTCAGGAGGGAACCAAAACAGCTACATCCACTCCTTCTTGTTTCATCCGGGCGGCAACTTCCCGGGATGTTTTTTTTATTAAGGTTCGTAAATGGGGCCCCTTAACGTGCCCCATAAAACTATAAAAACTATCCGCAGATTCGCCCACAAGACCTTCCTGCACACAAGCTTGCAATATTTCAATTGGAAACACCAGATTAATATCTCTGTCGGCGTCCCGGTGATCATAATAATCATGAGTGGTCATTAATTCACAAGGCTTGGTTGCGGATGGTATGATCCGGTAGGTAGGGTCGCCGTTTGTATCATCCATGTTAAAGGGAATATCGGTTTTAAGGTGCACACCACCGGTAGTTAACAAAGCGATCCTACATTGACTCAAGGGCTTCGCCAACGGCGTCCAGGGAATCGTATTGAATTCAAGGGCTTGGTACGCGCGGGCCCATCGTTCCTTAACCCCCGGGACAGAATAAACGGCAACAAATAGTTTATTGAATAATTTATTTATCCTATTCAACGCTCGTGATCCTAATCGTCACCACAAAGTATTGTCGATGTGATCATCAAGCTTCTTTCGACACAAGAATCTTGTCTCCCTGGACGTTTACCACATACTGGGTTAAAGGACGCGGTGGCGGGCCTTTGATATTTTTACCATGGAGATCGTAATGGCCGTTGTGGCAGGCGCACCAGATATGCTCCAAATCATCACGATACTGAACGGTACACGCCAAATGAGTACAGATGGCGGTAAAGGAACGCAATTCTCCCTGCGGGGTTTTTATGAGAATCGCGGGTTTTCTTCCGAATCGGAAAATTTTCCCGCTATTGGGTTTTAATTCGTTCACCGTCCCGGCCACGACACTGGTAGGAACCGGTTCCGTGTTTTCGGGAGGGATCAGGTAGCGAAAAACCGGATAGAACACGGAAGCGAAAAAAGCTCCGATACTGGTACCCAGGATGATGTTAAGAAAAGAACGACGGGATTTTATTTTTTCTGATTTACTCATACGCTTTTAATATCCTTTCATTTAAACTCCGGATATTTTCCCTTACCAAAGTAATTGTACACGGGGACAAATATGGCCGCGATGTAGATACCATATCCTACCAATCCAATCAACCCGATAAAGAAACTTCCCCAACTGATCCAACTGAATCCCGGTAAAAAGATTTCCCACAACCTGTACATTCCCCACTGGGGGAATATAAGATTAAAGACAATACACAGGATGTAAGTGATTATTCCAAATGATGTTATTGTAAAAGCCACGGGTTTAAAACGAAGTGGTTTCATTGTTTCATCTCCTCTCGTTGTTGAAAAATATTTATCGTAATAGTTATATAGGGGAACCAGAGTGTAGGCGACGTAAAAACCTCCTATGATAACCTCAATTATCCCCAATAAAAAACTTAGGGGAGTAAGCCAGGTGAACCATACTAATATCATCTCCAGCCATCGAAACATCTCCCAGGAAGTATCGACCAACAGGAGGTGAATGGTGACGCAAATGAAATAAAAGATGAGAAAGATAAAACTAAGAGCCACTGCTACGGGGTATGGTTGAATTCGTTTCATTATTATTTCCTCCCTTTCAAATCCTATTTTTTAATGGTGAAAATACCATTTCATTGGATTGAAGTTTTTTACAATGCCGACACCATACGCAATCACAATGTTCGTGCGTACATTGTTTATCGATAAGATTGGTATGGTACTTGCGTTTTGCCACATTAAATAAAATACGTTTCGAAGTCAAATACCGGTGGTGTTTTCTGAGTATGAATAAAACGTCATCGATTTTGGAAATTTTACTTAAAATCCTTTCGTAACCAAAATTACCAACGTGCGCGTAAAGCCAACGATTTACCAGGGTTGTTTCCATTAACGGTCTGAGTTTATCGTAACACAACTGTTCAAAAGATGTTTTTGTGATTACGGAACGAGCGGCAAGATAACCGGAAAACATTGCGTACTTAAGTCCAAATCCCCATAAAGCATCCTGAAAACCGGCATTTTCCCCGGTATATAGAATACGGTTGTCCTTACTGACGGGTCGTCCCAGGAAAAAATTGCCAAAACCTCCGAATTCCCGGGGATGGTTAATATCGATGTTTACAATCTGCCGCATTACCTTCAGGGCCCGTCGGAAATAGATACGTTCATGCCGGAAATCCTCAAACATACAGGTGGCAAACGTCGCCTTCCCTTTATTCACTAACAGGTAGGCATAACCCTTAGGCGCGATCCGATCATCCAGGAAGCAGTAACAGGCATCGGGATGAGAGGTTTGGAAAACAATTCCCTTGGCAATGGCGTCCGCGGCTTTTGGTCCCGTGCCAACAATAACGGTTCCTTCCGGAACATGTTTGAGTTTATCGTTCCATTGGATCCGGGCTCCGGCCGCGATGGCCTGCTGTTTTAAACCCTGATCCAAAGAATCATCGTCATTCCCACGTCTTACAAGGTAAAAGAACGGGTCCTTGGTCCGCACCACCGTTTTTTTCAGTCGGGGACTATAATAATCGGCCCTGTGGTAAGGTTCGCAACGAAAATTTACGGAAACGCCGACCGTTCGCAGAAATTCCATGACCTCCATGTTAAAAGACCAATTTTCAAGGCCCTGAAAATCGCCGTTAAATCGCAATCCGACATCATTCCCCTGTTCATGGACAACGGTATCAATCCCGGCTTTCGCCAAGTTTATCGCGGCAACAAGATTCGCCGGACCGGCGCCAACAATATGAACGGTACCGCTGTTCACTGTTTTCTCGGCTTGGTTTTAAACTTCGGAATGAAGGCCGGCACGGATTCCCGGTAAACCTTATATTCGTCGCCGAACTTTTCTTCGACTTCACGTTCTTCACGCATTGCCAACCGATAATACGCATAGGTTAAAACAGGCCACATTATCAGCGTAATGATTGTCGGCCATTGGATCAGCATTCCGATCGTTACTAAAAAAAGACCTGAATACTGTGGATGACGCACATATCCATAAATCCCGGAGGTGACGAGCTCACCTTTTGTTTCATGGACCTGCTTCCATCCTTTGCCCATGATGAATAATCCAATTAACATAACAAAACCCCCTATCTGACAGATAATAAGTTTAACCCATTCCGGTGCGCCGAAAAGCGTACCCAACAGATGACCGTTTACGTGCTGAAAGGGATCAACAAGACCAATCTTACTTCCGAAAATCGATATAATAATATAAATAGTCAATGGAAAGCCGTACATCTCCACAAATAAAGCCACAATAAACGCTGTAAATACGCCCAACGTGCGCCATTCATATTTTTTCTTCGGCCGAAGAAAACCAAATACAAAAATGCTAAAAAGAATAACATTGAATACAACCATCCACCAAAGGCCATAATCATAAGATTCATGCATGGTTACCCCCAATTCCCCGATAACAATTGTTCTTCATATCATATTCCGTAAATTATTTGAAAAGAATCACTCGAACCACTCCCGGTTAACGAATAAGATCAACATTCGTTAATAACAAGGGTTGCGCGCTGCAATCAAATATCTCCCGCAAGCGAAAGCCCTGTTACAACCGATTATTTGCGAACACCTTTTCATCGGTTAAGTTTGCTTTTACCCACTTGTGTTTTTTTACCAAAGAAACATTTTACCGTTTTATTTCCTTTCTTCGAAATTTCCACGTGTCAATATCATTAACGTTCTTCCCGATCCGATTCAGTCACTGGAATCATTTTCTCAGTGCTGTTTATTACCACGGTAACAACAATCATATATTCACGATGAATAATTCGGTTTTAATCAGTTACGTATTTTTCCGGTTTCTTTTCAAACTCTGACTGACATTTCGGACAACAAAGGAGGTAATCCGTTCCTTTGTATGAAATGGCAATGTGAGCCTTATTCCTGTTAATTCGTTTGCCACATACCGGATCAATAGTTACCAGTTTTTGTTTTGCTTTCTGTTTCATCGTTTTTCAACTCCATTTCGTTTGTCGGGAGGAATCGTTTTTAAAACCATTCCCCCACTTTTATTGGGTGTGTTATTCAAGTTTTCACCGCGCAACCATATTTATCGAATTCATTCCGGTTTCCGCCTTAAAGGTTGCAATATGCCCGGTCCGTATTCGCCCGTTCGGATTTTAATGGCTTCCTGTACCTCGGAAACAAAGATGACACCATCGCCCCTATCTCCCGTATAGGCACGGGAACGAACAACGTCGACGATGGCGGATACATCCTTATCGGGAGCGATAATCTCAATTTTCGCAACCTCCGAATATCGCTCCACGCATTCAATGGAATATTTATAATGCTCCGGATCGACCATACTTTTTCCCAACGCCATGACATCAATAACCGTCATGTTCTCGATTCCAATCTCATGCAGGCCGTTGATAACATTTTCCACTTTATAACTTTTAATATAGGCTTTGACTTCCTTCATATCAACCGGTCCTTTCTTTTTTCTTTATTTCGATAGATCTCCATAAATAATAGATCGTTGGGATAACCAGGAGAGTCAATAAGGTGGAGGTTACCATTCCCCCAACCATGGGTGCGGCTATTCGCTTCATCACTTGTGAACCGGTACCGGTACCCCACAAAATGGGTACCAACCCCGCCATAATCGCCGTTACCGTCATCATTTTGGGACGCACACGATCAACGGCCCCTTCCATTACGGCATCATACAGATTTTGCACTGTATTCATCTCCCCTTTCATCTTTCGATCTTGATACGAATGATCCAGGTATATCAACATTATCACCCCCGTTTCGGCGGCAACGCCGGCCAGGGCGATAAAACCAACACCCACAGCCACGCTCATGTTGTATCCAAGCAAATACATGAACCACAGTCCGCCCACCAGGGCGAAGGGTAAGGACAGCATCACGATAACGCTCTCGGTTACATTTTTAAAATTAAAGTACAGTAAGAGAAAAATAATCACGAGTGTAATGGGCACAACCACTTTCAACCGTTTATTGGCCCGTTCCATATATTCGTATTGTCCACTCCAAATAATGGAATACCCTTCCGGTAATCTTAATTCTTTTTCCAACGCAATTTTTGCCCGCTTTACATAAGTTCCAACGTCAATACCGGTCAGATCGACATAAATCCATGCTGTTGTACGTGCGTCTTCACTTTTAATTACGGGTGGACCCTTGCTGATTCGAATTTCCGCCACCTGGCTGATGGGGATTTGAGCCCCGGTGGGGGTGGGAATTATCACTCGTTTCAGTTTACTGATGCTGTCTCGCAACTCCCGATTGTAGCGGACATTGATGGGGTAGCGTTCCAATCCTTCAACCGTAAAAGAAACGTTCATTCCCCCCACTGCCGATTGAATGATATCCTGTATGTCCCCGACGGTTAATCCGTAACGGGCGGCTTCACGCCGATTAATAACGAAATCCAAATAATTACCGCCGGTAACTTTCTCGGAATAAGCACTCAAGGTACCGGGAAGTTTCTGAACGATAGCCTGGACTTGTGCCCCCAGCGTATTTAACGTGTCCAGATTATCACCCATCAATTTGATTCCCACCGGGGTTTTAATACCGGTACTGAGCATGTCAATCCGGGTTTTAATGGGCATTGTCCAGGCATTGGTTAAACCGGGAAATTGGATAGCGGCATTCAACTCGGCAATCAACTCATCCATGGTAACAGCCCGGTTCTCCGGCCAGAATTTTTCCAGTGGCGCCCGGATGAATCTCGGTAAGGATAAGTCGGAATACCAACGGTTTACGGACTTTCTTTTGGGCCATTCATCAGGCTGTTTCAACGTAATCGTTGTTTCGATCATGCTCAAGGGAGCAGGATCGGTGGCCGTCTCCGCCCGTCCTATTTTCCCAAACACCATTTTTACTTCCGGAAAAGTCCGAATAATGCGATCGGTTTGCTGCAGGACTTCACGTGCCTTGGTTATGGAAATACCCGGGTCCGTAGTGGGCATGTACAAAATGTCACCCTCATTCAAAGGAGGCATAAACTCGGAGCCAATTCGTTTTAACGGGATAATAGTGACAACCAGTATAAGAAACGTGGCTACCAGGGTGGTCATTCGGAAATGCAACACAAAACGAATCAAAGGCCGGTAGACCTTAATCAGGAACCGGTTAACGGGATTCCTTTCCTCCGGCAATATCTTCCCTTTTATAAAGTATCCCATCATTACGGGAACAATGGTAATCGCCAACAGCGCCGAGGCCCCCATGGCATAGGTTTTCGTAAACGCCAACGGACGGAACAGCCGCCCTTCCTGTGCCTGGAGGGTAAATACCGGCATAAAGGAGACGGTAATGATCAACAACGAGTAAAACAGGGCCGGACCAACTTCCTTGGAGGCATTCAATATAAGTTGCCAGTGGTCGACTTCACCTTTATGCCTTTCGATATGTTTATGGGCATTCTCGATCATTACTATGGCGGCGTCCACCATCGCTCCGATGGCAATCGCAATTCCTCCTAACGACATAATATTCGCATTTATGCCCTGATAACGCATGATTAGAAAAGCAATCAATATCCCCACGGGGAGCGTAAAGATGGCCACAAAAGCACTCCGGAAATGCAAAAGAAAAACAATACACACAATCGATACGACCAAACTTTCTTCCAGTAATTTCTCTTTTAAATTTTCGATTGCCCGCTCGATGAGCAACGATCGGTCATAGGCCGATTTTATGGTTACCCCTTCCGGCAATCCCGATTTTAATTCCTCCAGTTTTTCTTTTACTTTATGAATAACCTTCAGCGCATTTTCACCATAGCGCATGATGATGATCCCCCCCACGACTTCACCAATGCCATCGCGCTCAACCAATCCCCGGCGCAACTCGGGCCCCAGATGAATATTGGCCACGTTCCTTAAAAGGATCGGGGTCCCGTTTTTATCAACCCCCAGCGGAATGCTTTTCAAATCATCCAATGACTTGATATATCCTAATCCCCGAACCATAAATTCGGTTTCTGCCATTTCAATGAGCTTTCCCCCTACATCGTTGTTACTCCTTTTGATCGCCATTTTGACTTTATTGAGGGGAATATTGTAGGCCAGGAGTTTATTCGGATCCACTTCGACCTGATATTGCTTCACGTAACCACCGATACTGGCAACTTCGGATACGCCGGGCACACTCATTAAAGCATACCGTAAGTAGAAATCCTGGATTGACCGCAACTGTTGCAAATCAAGATTATCGCTCTCGACCGTGTACTCATAAACCCAGCCCACACCCGTTGCATCCGGGCCAAGTTGCGGAGTAACTCCCTGCGGCAGTCGTCCCGAAACAAAGTTCAGGTATTCCAACACACGACTACGCGCCCAGTACATGTCCGTGCCGTCCTCAAATATGATGTAGACAAAGGAAATCCCAAAAAAC
>JAADGP010000114.1 GCA_013152315.1 FCB group bacterium | reverse complement strand
ACGTTTTCCCGACAGTCGCTGCGCTCCATCGGGATCTCCACTACGTTCCGACACGATCACGTTTCACGCTTCAAATCCTCCCGGATCGCCGTCAGAATCCCGTGCGCGATTTCTTTTTTGGATTGCAGGGTAAAGGGCACCTCCTCTTCGGAGTCTTTAAAAAATAAAATCCCCTCATTGGTTTCCTTGTCGAACCCGGAGTCGGCCCGGTCGGCATAATTCAGAAAGATAGCGTCTAATTGCTTTTCCCGTAATTTTTTCAATGCGTTTTCCCGGCCTTTTTCCACTTCCAACGCGAACCCTACCAGGTAAGCATCTGTGAGCGGTCTCAAGCCTTTTAGAATATCCGGGTTCGGTTCAAGTTTTAAGACGGGAGTCGAACCGCCCCGTTTGATTTTTCGTGTTTCGGGTCTGGCAATCCTGAAGTCCGCGACGGCCGCCGCCATGATGATCAGTTCCTGGTCCGGCGCTTTTGCCCGAACCTGTTTCTCCATTTCCTCCGCCGTTTCCACGGCGATGAAGTCGCAACCGGCCGGGGGCTCGAGCGCCGTCGGCCCGGAGATTAATGTAACCCTGGCGCCGCGTTCAAGGGCCGCCGCCGCCAGGGCGTACCCCATTTTCCCGCTGGAGCGATTGGAAAGAAAGCGCACCGGGTCAATCGGTTCCCGGGTGGGGCCGGCGGTAATCAAAACCCGCTGCCCTTCATAGTCCTGTTCCCCGCCCAGCAATTTTCGCAAGGCGTTCACAATCGTTTTCGGTTCCGCCATCCGCCCTTCTCCCACGGCCAGACTGGCAAGTTGACCATGTTCGGGATCGACGATAGTCGCCCCGCGCTGTCTGATTATTGCGAGGTTCGATTGTGTCGCTTCGTTGCGCCACATCCGGAAATTCATGGCTGGCGCGAAAAGTTTGGGGACATCACAGGCCAGAAGGGTGGTGGAAAGCAGATCATCGGCGATTCCGTGAGCGGTCTTGGCAATAATATTGGCCGTTGCCGGGGCAACGATAATTACGTCCAGGGTTTCCGCCAGGTGGATATGTTCCAGCCCGGCTTTGGGCTCTTTCGGGAAGAGTTCGGTAAGGACATCCCGGCCCGTAAGGGCGGCAAAGGTTGCCGGACCAACCATTTTGGTCCCGGAATGAGTCATTATTACCTGAACGCGGGCTCCGGCTTTCGTAAGCAGGCGCACGATTTCGCACGCTTTGTAAGCGGCAATGGAGCCGGTAACGCCCAGCAAAATATTTTTCCCTTTAAATATTGACATGGTCAGGCCCTTGCTTTGGAAATCCGGATCGGTTGTGCCGGAACGTTATAGTGCATCAGGGATATTATCGGTGCGCTTACAAGACTGTTGTATTTTTCAATCCTGATAAAATCATCCCGGTCGCGGCGATTAAATCGTCATAACGGTACCGCTTTTGAAACGTTTTTCGGTTCCGTTTATTAATAATATTGCTTCGCCGTTTTTAGACAAACCGATAAACTTGCCGCTTGTTATTTGATTTCCGTCGTGGAATTTCACGGTTTCGTTCAGATGCGCGCAGTATCCGATCCAGGAATTGATAATTGGTTGGGGGCCGTTTTCACTTAATTGATTCAGGGAACGATCGAAATCGTTCAGGATGCTGGCCAGGATTAATTCACGCTGGTAATAGCGGCCGGTTTCCATTCGTAGTGAAGAACTGGTGGCGTGCAGATTCTTGGGGAAATCGGATTTTGTTTCGTTTACGTTCAATCCTACTCCACAGACCACCGCTCTGATTTGAGCCCCGGAAATCTTGCTTTCGCAGAGAATACCGCCGATTTTTTTACCGTTAAGGAAAATGTCGTTTGGCCATTTCAACAAGGCGTGGATTTGCATTTTGCTTAACGTTTTGCAAATTGTTACACCGGCCAATAGCGGGAATATCCCTGCCAGTCGCGCCTCAACCGCCGGATACAGGGTGATCGAAAAGGTAAGACTGCGTTCCGGGGAGGAGATCCAGGTGTGCTTTCCACGTCCTCGTCCGGCGCTTTGATGATCCGTTATAATCAGGGTGCCGTTCCTTACATGGGATGAAATAAGCGACCAGGCCTTGGCGTTCGTGGAGTCGATACTGGGATAATATTCGATCGTTCTCCCGATATAGTCGGTCAATAAATTGGTTTGAATTAAGTTGGTGAAAAGCATGTTACGGCTTTTTGCTTGTTTTAAAAATAACTCCATTGAGGGATGTAAACCAATATGATAAACAATGGATTGTTAATCCCTCATTAAAAGGGTATGTGGTTAAGTCTGTCCACCGCCGGATGCCGTCCGGTGGACAGACTTAAAAAAGGTAATGATTTAATTCCGTAACAGAAAGCGTCACCTATGTATTGATTATCCCACTACGGATCAACCCTTGTCTCTTGGTTCTTGGTTCTTCCAATCAGGAAGTCGGATTACACGGGTCGATATTTTCCCGGATTTTTAACTCCATTCCGGGATAGAGCACACCATTGTTTGCTTTCATTAAAGACTCATTGTCCCAGAACAGCACGATCCAGGCCAGTTCGTCCCCGTAAACTTCCCGCGCGATGGTCCATAGGGATTCACCCGTGGTTACGGGACGGGAGTAGAATTTAAGTTCACAGGTCTTTAGTTGATCGATTGGTTTCAGTAAATCCAGGAAATGGTATGGATAAATAAGGTTCGGGTTTTCACCGATTTTCTTTCTGTTCCAACGATAAATATCGCGCCATTTGCGCCAGTCTCCGTATTCCTTTTTCGCGATCTTGATCAGGAAATCTCCCGGTTGAATCATGTAGCCTTCGAAACTGCTGTCCGGGAACAACACTTCCGGAGTAATAGTGAACGAGGTCTGGCGCTGGTCCAAGAACTTGTCGGCAAGGACGGCCTCTTCCTCTCCCGGTTGTGCCGCTTTCACCGTCTTGCCGGCAACGCCGGTGGTTTCCCCGGGCAGTTGGGAATCGACTTTGCCGGGTTCCGTTCCGGCGAACGTTTTTTGTGTCGTCGCTTTGGGCGATGGTTTGGTGGTCGACCGTTGTTTTTTCGTGGCGACGGTCTTATCCGTGGTTTTCACACCGGAGAGAGACGCTGTTTTGGAACTTGCGGTCTGTTTTGTGGCCGAGCCCGAAGACGATTGATTCGGCGAAACGCTTTCCGCGGAAGTTCCCGGTGTTGTACCGGGAGAAGCGGCCAAACCTTTCGCACCGGTTTCAACGTCCTGCGCTGCGGTCGTGTCAAAGGACAGGTCCGTGGGCAAAGATTCCAACTTTAAACGCTCGCTGTCCATTTTGGTGGTTTTAACGTTTTTTGGGGTTTCCGGATGAATTACTTCCTGCGGCTTCTTGGCACAGGAGAACAGAAATAAGATTATGATTGTGGTGATGATGTGTTTCATCAAATTCCTCTAAATGGTTGTTGATTCATGAGACTCCGCCTATTGATGTACCGCGTTTAATGCTTTTACCGCGGGTTTGTTCATAAAAAAATTAGGGGGATTTGATTGTTTTTGGCACCGGTATTTTTCAATTAATGCAGGTTTTTTTACCGGGAAAGAATTTCGTTGCCGTTTGTCGTCAACAGACTGGTGAAATACAATGTGAGTGAAATACAATGTGAACATGCCTGCCTGGAGGTCCTCCGGCATTGGTTGAGTGACAGGGAATACGGGAGGATTTGCAACGTGAAACGTGATGCGTGAAACGTGTCGGAGCGTAGCGGAGATTCCGATGGAGCGCAGCGACTGTCGGGAAAACGTGATGCGTGATTTTGTCGAAACGAGGACTGAGGAAAGATGCGGGTAGAAAAAGATGAACTTTCTATTTTAACCAGATTTTGGCTCTTGGTTCTTGGTTCTTGGCTCTTCGTCGGAATCTCCACTACGTTTAGTCTCATACCAACCCCGGAGGGGTTGAATATGAATAGCAAAAGCAAA
>JAADGP010000027.1 GCA_013152315.1 FCB group bacterium | reverse complement strand
TCCATTTTATTATGATGGCGAAGCGGCACGGCTTTTCATTAAAAGAGATAAGGGAATTGTTGGAATTGCGCGTTGATCCTTCGACCACCTGTGAGGATGTACGACAAAAAGCTGAAGAAAAGATAAGGGTTGTGGAAGAGAAAATCCGGGAATTGCGAAGAATTAAAAGAGCTTTATCCGCTTTAATCACCAGTTGCCAGGGAAAAGGACCTGAAGGGAATTGCCCCATTTTGGAGGCCTTTGAAAAAGGGTTTTAAAAGTTTTCGGAAACCTTGTACCAAGGTACGGGGCGTTGCACGAACAAAAGAGAATTGAGGTTTCGAATGGAAACTGAATCAGGGCCTGTAAATACTTCCAGGAAAGGGCTTGTGGGAGCCGTTTTGACCGCCATTGTGGCTTCAATTTGTTGCCTGGGGCCGTTAGTATTGATAGGTCTGGGAGTTGGCGGCGCCTGGGTAAGTAACCTGACCGCAATGGAACCTTTGCGCCCCTATTTAATGGTGCTTACGGTAGCGTTTCTTGCGTACGCCTTCTACGGTGTGTATCGGAAACCGAAGATGAAAGATTGTAAGCCCGGGAGCTATTGCGCCGATCCGAGGTCGGAAAGAATTAATAAAATTTTATTATGGGTAGTTACGGTTATTGTCCTGGGTTTACTGGCGGTACCGCATTTAACATCCATGGTTTTTACGGGCAACATCCAGCCTGTGGTACTGAATGTCGATACCCGCGAAGTGGTGCTCGATATAGCCGGCATGACCTGTGCGGCTTGCCCGGTGACAATTCGTAAAAGTTTAGTCAACGTGGAGGGGGTTATCGAAGCAAGCGTAAGCTATGAAGAGAAGAAGGCTTTTGTCAGGTACGATCCGACGAAAATATCAACCAGGGAACTTATCGGGGCAATTCGTAACGCCGGATACGAAGCGACCGTTCGCTAAAATTCATCCGGAAGAATCGGACAGGAAATAATGAAAACAAAAACCGTGAAATTGACAATTAAAGGCATGACCTGCGAAGATTGTGCCATAAGCATCGCGAAACTACTCGATGTACCCGGCATTGTGGATAAAAAGGTGAGCTTCGGAAAAGAATCAGCCGATGTGACTTATGATGCGGAGCAAATATCCGCGGAAGAAATCGTCAGGATAATAAGTGAAACGGGGCGGTACGGTGTCACCGGGTTCAACCGGGAGAACAATGGTGCCGATGGAACACGGGAACATCTGATAATTGTTGGTGGTGGATCCGCCGCCTTTGCGGCGGCCCTTGAGGCGCACGCCCGGGGTGCCGGAGTAACCATGATCAATGACGGTTTGCCCATCGGAGGGACCTGCGTGAATGTGGGCTGTGTGCCCTCTAAAAATCTGATCCGGGCGGCCGAAACATTGCACCGCGCGAATAACAATCCCTTTCCCGGAATCCGAACCAGAGGTTCGATGAGGGATTTCAGCGCCGTTATCAATCAAAAAAACACTCTGGTCGAGAACCTGCGTCGGGAAAAGTACATCAACGTGGTTAAGGACCTGGAAAACTTTCGGTTGGTTGAGGGCAGGGCCGAAATAATCTCGCCCACCGCGGTAACGGTCAATGGTGAAGTTATTGCAGGGGATAAGCTCCTTATTGCCACCGGAGCTCGTCCGCATATTCCGGAGATAGAAGGCCTGGAAGATGTACCCTATTTAACAAACGAAGGGGCTTTCGCATTGGACTACCTTCCGGAATCAATTATCGTAATGGGGGGGCGCTATGTCGCGCTGGAAATATCCCAATTGTTCGCGCGTTTCGGAAGCAAAGTAACCATTCTGCAACGTTCCGACCGTATTCTTCCAACCGAATCGGCCGATCTGACGGAGGCCCTGGCGGGATACCTGCGGGAAGAGGGAGTAAAGATTATCACGGGTAATAATTTTCAGAAAGTTTCGGAAGAAAGCGGTCGCATAGCGGTGGTTTCGGAAGTAAATGGTGAACTTAAAATATTTAAAGCGGAAAAACTGATCGTTGCCACAGGCCGTACTCCCAACACCGCCGACATGGGGCTTGAAGCGATAGGTGTTGAGTTAAAGAAAAACGGCTCAATCAATGTGGATGATACACTGCAAACTTCGGTACCGGGTATCTACGCTGCAGGGGATGTATTGGGAGAGAATATGTTTGTCTACACCGCGGCCTATGAAGGAAAATTGGCCGCGCGTAACGCGCTTTCCGACGAAAAAATAACAAGGGATTATTCTGTTCTGCCGTGGGTGATCTTTACCGATCCCCAGGTCACGGGAGTGGGGCTGGATGAAGCCCAGGCGCGTGCCCAAGGCCTGAGAGTGGAGACGTCAACCCTGTCGCTTGATCATGTGCCGCGGGCCATCGCGGCGCGCGACACGAGGGGATTCATTAAGTTAATCCGGGATATTGACACGGATAAGCTGGTCGGAGCGAGGATCCTCGCTCCGGAAGGCGCCGAACTCATCATGGAGGTCAGTCTGGCCGTAAAGTATGGTATTACAGTCAAAGAACTGGTGGACATGTTCCATCCCTACTTGACCATGGCGGAAGGCGTTAAGTTGGCCGCCATCACATTCGCGAAGGACGTTCGTGAACTGAGTTGTTGCGCCACATAAAAATGGCGCTGGGTTCCTGATTCGGTAGTGCGCGCCACGGGTGGACCCTGCGGCAACCACCGATTGGTAAACAAAACAAATCCTGAATACCGAAGGTATTATGGCAACCCCGGCAAAATATCGCTCAAACATCGACGGGGTGTCATAGCTTGACACGTGTCAAGCTATGACTAAGGAACAGGTAACAATATTCGGTTAGCGTTCCTGTAAAAATCTCCGCCTTCCCGGCGGCTTAAGTCTTTCAAACTTCCAACCGGAAATAACATTGATCATGCAGGATCTCCTGATCCTGCATCGTAAGGGTTCAGGCATGCATTCCCTGCGGTGTTAATGAAAGGGATCTCCATTTCTTTTGACTGATCTTTTACAGTTGCAAAAGTGAAGTTCAACAATATTAGCATTTACAGGGGCGCAAAAAGGTCTTGGCACTACGTTTTTGTCATTTGGCCTTGATTCACAGGACACGGATCGTTGGTGGCAAGGCAACACCGACAGCTTGAAAGATTTTCCCGAAGTTGCCACGACACTCCGTTCGTACGGCAAATTTCCGGTTGTTCTCCGAAATATTTCACTTTCTCCGTCTTTGAATCAGGTAGAAAAAATAGTGTTTGGGAGTGATTTAACTTTGCTTTTTCGGAGGCGGAATCAGGAATATTTCGTTGGGTGTTCCGGTTGCAAAAGTGATCGGTCCCCTCTTGAGAGGGGTGGCCCCGCCGACAGGCGGGGACGGGACCTGTCAGGCGTAGCGCAGCATAGCCTGATGTGTACCGGGCAGTTGCCTTTTTACCGGAGTTTTGTTTACAGAGAAAATTTCCGAACATGGATTTTTAAAATCAGAGTATCTTACTTTCTCCGTAAAACAATTTCCGCCTTCCCGATGACCTGGAATCCGCCGCCGGTCCCGCTTGTTATCGATCCGTTTCTTTGGTGGGCAATATACGGACAAAGATTAGTAAATCGGCACCGACGAATCGATTTCCAGTGACCAGGCCCGGATTCCGCCCCGCAGGTTTTTGACCCGCTTAAAATTATGATTAATCAGGTATTCGCATATTTTCCCGGAACGTATGCCTGTTCGGCAAAGAACGATGATTTCGTCCTCCGGGTTCAGCTTGTCTAAGTTCGCGGGGACTTCATTCATGGGAATGTGCAGGACATTGGGAATACTGGCAACCTCCAGTTCAAAGGGATTGCGCACGTCCAAAATGGTAACCGGTTCACCGGCGTCAATTTTGGCTTTCAGCTCCTGCACGGATATTTCACCGTACTTGGGCTTTGGTTTTTCGGAAGGAATTCCACAGAATTCCTGATAATCGATAAGATCGGTAATAGTAGGGTTGTCCCCACAAACGACGCAGGCTTCGTTGCGATTCAGTTTCAGTTCACTGAATTCCATGGACAAGGCATCAAACAGCAGAAACCGGCCCTTCAGGGGCTGGCCGATCCCCGCCAGCAGCTTGATGGCTTCGTTGGCCTGAATGCTCCCCACAATCCCGGGCAATACTCCCAATACACCTCCTTCGGCACAGGAGGGTACCAATCCCGGCGGCGGCGGTTCCGGGTACAGGCAACGATAGCAAGGCCCATCGTCATAGTTGAATACGGATATTTGTCCCTCGAACCGGAAGATACTGCCGTACACATTCGGTTTCCCGAGAAATACGCAGGCGTCGTTGATGAGATAGCGCGTAGGAAAATTATCGGTGCCGTCCACGACAATATCGTAATCCTTGATGATGTCCAGGGCATTTTCGGAGGACAAAGCAACTTCATGGGTGACAATATTCACGTACGGATTCAGGGCTTTCAGCCGTTCCCGGGCCGATTGGACCTTCGACTTGCCCAGGCAATCGACGCCGAACAGGATCTGTCTCTGGAGATTCGATTCATCCACCGTGTCGAAATCCACCAGGCCGATGGTGCCGACCCCCGCTGCTGTCAGGTAGAGGGAAGCGGGACTACCCAATCCTCCGGTACCGACGATCAATACTTTGCCGGCCTTCAGTTTCCGTTGTCCCTGAACACCAATCTCCGGCAGCGAGAAATGCCGGCTGTAGCGGTTGAATTCGCCGGTTTCCAGTTCGGGCAGGTCATCGGCGCCGCCGGCGATGGCGGGAACGATCCGGATGTCCGATCCCTCGTCCACCGGCGTGTCCAGGCCGGCGGATTGGCGGATGTCTTCCTTGTTGACATAAATATTTACGAAGTTTCGAAGATTGCCACTTTCGTCCAACAGGTGGATTTGAAGAGCGGGATAACGCGTGAATAATTCTTCAAGAATCTCGCGAACCGT
>JAADGP010000025.1 GCA_013152315.1 FCB group bacterium | reverse complement strand
TTTTCCGCGGAGCGGCTGTACTGCATTGAGAAAAACATTTTTTGCATCCCCGGTACGTTTCCGGTCAGTCGCGCGTAAAATGATCCAAAATTATTGTTGGTTTGTCGAAAACGGGGCTTGAGATCCCCATCGGTCCCAATACCGTTTGCGGTATTGGCGGTATTGTAAAAATTGAACAGTGCGTATTCATGGGTATAATGTGACCGCTTACTACGAAACTTCGAGCCACCTAGTTTTAACTTCCAGGACATACCTATTAACGGCTGAAAATCAACCAGCAGGTTACCGGCAAAACTGAATTTGTCCTGACCGTTATTGGGTTTTGGTCCGTACTTGAATTTGATATTGCTGGGATCAATATTGAGGTAGGGATCGTATTTACCGCTATTATTTGCATCCACATAAGGCTCGCCCGGGTCCCACACATAGTTGCCGTTTAAATCCGTAAAGGTCTCATTCGTTATCGGAACCCCGGTCACCGGATCCAACTCACCTTCATAGACCGGGAAAAATCCGTTAGTCGGAACAGCATCCGACATTTTATTTTGTTCAAAGGAACCAAAATAACGAATCCAATCGATTCCCGGCAGAGGACCGCCAATAGCAGCCGACAGGAGATTATAACCATAAGAATAAGCAAACGGTTTGTCTTCGCTGGGTTTGGACGGACCAACGAACATATCCGTAATTCCTTCGGTGGTTATTTCCAGTTTGTTGCCACCGGTTCTGGTAGTAGTGCTTACAATCCCGGCATTGGCCGAACCGTACTCGGCTCCAAAACCTCCGGATTGGAACGAAACCTCTTCCAGGCTGAGGTTAGGAACATCTCCCGATCTATCCAGATTATACGAATTGTTTACGTACACACCATCAATGTAAAACCCGACTTCATCGGTACGTCCGCCACGTACATGAAGATTTCCCTCGGCATCGACAACTACCCCTGTTTGTAAAGCCGCCACATCCGAATATCCACGGACCGCCATGTTTTGAATATCTTCCTGACGGACAACACGAACCTCGTTGGTGGCGTTAATTTCAATAATCGGTTTTTCCGCGGTAACAACAACCGCTTCACCCCTGAGCGCTTCGGAAGCCAATTTGATTGTATATAAATTGGTCGTTAAATCAACCGTAACCCGAACGTTCTTAATTGTCTCTTCAGCATATCCGATAAAGCTGAACTTGATAGTATATAACCCGGGTGGAACAAAAAGAATAACAAATTTTCCGTTTTCATCGGTGGCCGCGCCGTAGGTCGTACCTTCCAGTATGACATTAACGCCCGGGAGGGGATTGCCTGTCTCCTGGTCCACCACCTCTCCGGTTATTTTCCCGGTTTCCCCGGCAAATATCACCAAGGGTAATAAAAGGACAATAATCATCATGGCGATGTATCTATTTTTAGGTCTAAACATACTCGCTCTCCACTTATTAAATCTTTTTTCTGTTAGATGATTAAACGATGATTTTCGCTCACAAGGGACCCGCATCTTTGTGTTGAAGTGTTAACAAGTTTATAAGGGTTTCAACCTATTGTCAAGAAAAATTCAATACTTACTTTAACCCTTCAATCTGTCGGCCACCCTCTGATGATTCGTGAAAACATTCTCTAAGTAAGGGGATACCAGATAGTTACGGGGATTAACGATCAAAATAACAACTCTCTCCTGATTGGTCTTGTAGGCGCACTTTTCAACGGAAGATGGGGTAGCCATGAGAAATTCATCCGCAGGGAATTTACAATCAATATTCAATCATTATCCCTAAAAATATTTCACTAAATATTTTCGTTACACTATTACACCCTTTCAACTAAAACCAATGTTTGATTAACAGGTGTTCCATCGGGGTTTACAATTGAACTGATTATCAACTAACGTTTTCCCCGCATCGCCGGAGTCGGACACAAACTGTTTTTTTTTATAATGCGTGTTTGCCTGGCTCAAAAAGAACGAACAACAATAGTGCCTGTTAATGTGGTCTCAATTATTTCACCTTTTTTGCCCAAAAGTATTATTCCACACTTCTCTTCCCTGGTCGTCCGTCTTTATCAACCACAAAATACTGCGTCCGTTCGTGAATGATTTTGTGAAACCGGACACGATGTACCCTCCGTCAGCAGTTTGCAAAACATAAAAGCCTTCCTCGGGCAATCGGCCGCCGAAGGTATGCTGCCATTCTTCCCTGCCTGTTGAATCCGTCTTAATCAATAACACATCACTTAACCGCTCCCTGCCGGCTTTTACAAATCCGGTCAGCACATAACCGCCGTCGCCCGTCTGTTGAATGAAAGCACCTCTCTCCGTTTTTGACCCTCCGTAGGTTTGCTGCCATTGCTCATTCCCCCGGGAATCGGTTTTTATAACCCATACGTCGCCATAGCCCGCGCCAAATGAGTATGTGTCGCCGACAATAATAACGCCTCCGTCCTTTGTGGGTTGGGCACTGAAACCTCGGTCGGTCTTAACACCACCGAATGTTTTTTCCCAAAGAAGAACCCCCTTCTCATCGGTTTTAAATAACCAAATATCGCTAAACCCGTTTCCGAAAGATTCGGTATAACCCGCGACAACATAACCGCCATCCCCGCTCTGGTAAACGGAACTTCCGCGATCATCCTTTCGCCCGCCATAGGTTTTTTCCCACTCAACGTTCCCTTGCCGGTCAACTTTAACCAGCCAGGCATCCGTTTTCCCCTCTCCGAAAGATTCGGTATAACCCACCAGGATATACCCCCCGTCCCGCGTTTGTCGGACGCTGACGGCATTGTCCCAACGCGGCCCACCATAAGTTTTGTCCCACTCCTTTTTGCCGTCCGCGCCTAACTTAATTAACCAGGCATCGAATGATCCCGCGCCAAACGAATGGGTTTCTCCGGCAAGCACATAACCGCCGTCCATCGTTCGATCCACGACATAAGTGCGATCGTTCATTTTTCCGCCAAAAGAACGACTCCACACAACGTTACCCGTGGAATCAACCTTGATGCACAAAGCATCATTATCTCTTGGGGGGCGTCCAAACTTTTTTATAAAACCGGCAACGACATATCCATTATCCGGGGTGGCCTGTATCGAATACCCGTAGTAGGCAAAACCCGAATCCTTCCAATAAACCGAATCGGATTCCTGTCCCGCGACAAAGTTCGCGAAGACCACCATGTTCACCAGCAATACAAGGAACTTCACCCAGCTGCTGCTTGGCAAAGACAACGTTACCGCTTTTGGATGTTTCATTGGATATTTTTCCCGCCGCAATTATTTTGAGGCTGCTTCACTTTTAACTAATACTTCACCGTTTCGGCCAACCCGGCTTTTACCAGCGCATCATTCACGTTTACCAATGTGTCTGCTTCTTTCATCCACAGTTCTCCCAAATAACGTCCGTATTTGCCTTTGCGGTCCTTAATAGTCTCCAGGATAATCTCCTTATCCAACACCAGGCTCCGTAAATAATCTCTTGCCGCAAGTCCTCGTTCCCGGTCCCCACCACGGATTTCCGGGGCATTAATCCGGGCTAACCGGATCTTTTCGTTTTTTTTCCAGATCCCAAAACCCAGATCCAGGTCGACCCGACAGGTGTCGCCATCATAAACCGACACGACAACCGCTCTATAATGGTACAGATCCTTAATTGCCATTGCTTCCCTTCCTAAATATCAGTTTCCTCTCATGAGAAATTCCCGAACTCGGTTTTTTCAGGGTTTTCCCAGTTCTTCAAGGTGTTTGCGGATTTCTTTCTGCTC
>JAADGP010000123.1 GCA_013152315.1 FCB group bacterium | reverse complement strand
CCATTGTTCCGCCGTAAGCAGCGGGGAATCTAACCAGACCTTCTCGTCCGCCGTAGTCCCGATAAAATCAGCAAATTTATAAGTGTAGTTTAATTGACTTTCGGTTATTATTTGAACCTGAAATCCAATTTAAGGTTAAAGAGCCATGGGATACGCGGATCGGTTCCTTCCCGGCTTAATTTTTCGGGTAGATTTTCGTAATGCCGACGCAGGTTTAATCTCTCCGGCACATTATACAAAGTCACCAGGATGGTGTCATCTTTAACCCGTAGATCACCATCAATCCCCCGGAAGATGGAATCGGAAAGATGTTCCGCAGTCCAGGAACGGTATGGCACAGGTAGTTTTTTTCTTAGCTGATAGGTTGCTGCCTGGGCAATTAAAGCCAAAGAAAGTCGCCCATAACGAATATTGAGATTCATGGTTGCCGCACGGTCCCACCCCATTGCTCCCTCAAAGTTGAAAAACTCTTCAATCGTCCATCTTTTTGGATATGTAGTGGTTAATAATCCCAGGGGCAAGTCATGACCGGTGGCAATGAACGGTTTGTAATGGTATTCCCTTTCACCGGTACGCTGACCAATAAGCCGTAAGGCATATTTGCCGCCTTGATATTTGTAGGATGTTTCCCCCGTGGCATACCCGGCCCAGTGGGACTGGTAGGAGAGGTCTCTAATCATGGTTAAAACTTTTTGGCGCCGGGCGGCCGGCATAATAATATCAAATTGCTCACTCGCACAAATGTGATCCAACAACCGCCGGTTTTCATATTCCGTATCGGCCAGCAGCAACATCTTTTCCGAAGGAAGTATTCTGCTTAACATCCCCATCAGTTCAATGGCAGAGGTGGTTATGGTTTTTCCGGCTGAACCAAGTGAACAGCCAAAGGGTTGACCGGTTTCCGCATCGGTGGCAAAAAAACTTTGCAAAACCGCTTCGGCCCGTTTCTGAGGATGACTTTTCTTGCGAGGCATTATTCGTCGAGAATAGGTCGCGATACGGTGTGGGTCAAAAGCAACCCATCGCCCTTTGTAATGTCCCCGGCTGTGACGAAGCTGTGCCAAAAAAATCTGCAGCTCCCGGGCCTCCCGCATGGTGTGAGCATTCAGTAAACGATGAATTTCCTCATCGGTGGCAATAAACGGCAACCCATTGGCCACTTCAAACCCTTGGTGGCACAACGAACGCCTTTGCCGAACCCCGGTCACACAAAGGGCCGCCTCATGAACCAGTTGGAGAGCCAACCGGGGTTCAACAGACTCACCATCCTTTTTCGTCCAAGCGGTTAATAACTCCCAACTCCCTAAACGCAAATGCTCCGAAATCAGCAACCAGACCCCCAACAACGTACCGGAAACCCTGCGGGCCAATATTTCCCTGACCTCCCGCTCAATACTTTGCCGGTCAGCAGGACGTTTCCCTTTCCTACGTTTGGTCAGGTGAGCTTCAATCGGCGCTGTCGTTCTCCCCGATGGGCTTAAATGGAGTTTTTTTTTGTAAGCCATATTCCGTAATCGTACGTTCCACACTGCGCTTACTTACCCGGTAACCACTTTGATTTAATTTCTGGGCGATTACGGCCACCGACGCATCCGGGTCCAGAAAACGATGACGAATGATCTGGTTTATGATCGTTGGGGTGCGAACAAAGTTTTTACGGGGACCGGTTTTCCGTTTTGCCAGGGTTTCAATACCTCCCTTTTGATAGTCATGCCATACTTTGAAAAACCACTGTTTACTGTAGCCGTATTTCTGCGCTGCTTTGGTGGGGCCTAACCCCATGCAACGTCCTTCAATCAGCATGGCAAATTTTCTGGCTACGGTATCATTGGGATCAATGTATAGGGTTCCTCCCGGGCCGGAGAAGACATATTGTTTTGCCTTTTGTTTGACCATTGGTAATCTCCTTTTTCCTGTTACATATTCGCAGGTTAAACATAAAAACATCAGGCGTAATAGTCTACTAAAAGATGGCGGTTATATACAAACAACAACTCACGACTTCGGTCTTAGTGATAATATTAATTAGTGGTACGTGAAGATGTGTGTTCTACATGACAAAACCGGTCGATTTGCTATACCGCCATTATTACATTGTCTTACTAACCCCAATAGATATTCAATACCCGTCTGTCATTATCAATTTATAGTCAATTATTAAAGGCTTATAAATTTGTTGATCGAATCGGGGCAAGGCGACGAGGGAGAACAGGTTAAACCATTTTTATGGAAATGATAAGGCAACTCTTCTTTATCTATGTGTTATACAATATCATAGAAGTGAATTTGTAAGTGAAATATCAATTTTAATTTAAACAGGGTGAAGAAACGTCCTCGTGCCTGAAGACCCAGGGCACAGGCTGAGGAGAAGAATCTGAAACGTGTCGTGGCGTAACGGCTGTCGGGGAAATGTTGTTAAGGCCGAAATAGCGTTGATCGTTTTAGCTTACCGATTTATTCACCGTTCGTCACCGGGTTCACACGTCATAGAAAATTCTTCAACCTTTCCCCCCGCAAATAATCTCTCCTTAGTCTTCGCCTGAGCCTTAGCCTTTTTAATTGCAACATGTTTACGAACTCTTTTTACAATAGTCAATTGATTAATCAGCAAAACCAAAACCGCTCGACAACAATACTCCCGTCACAATTCCCGCCTTGGGGCTGACGGTACCTATCGCCCTGAGACGGGCGAAAAGCATGAGTTTCCAAATCGGCAATTTTGCATCGATACTTAATGACGCCGCCGGCAGAATAAAATCGGGGTCCGGCTCCCCCCATAGCAATATTTGATATCCGGTCATAATGTCCAGATACCTGGATAACGGTTTTCCCTTGTTGATACTCCATTCAACACCGCCGTGGAACACCCCCGTAGACATTATGTAATCCGTCATAAAAATACCGGCGTTGTAATTCCTTGTTTTTCCCTTTACTTCCCGTCGCAGATTAAAGTCAAATCCTCCCGGGTCGCCACGATACTTGCCGGTGGTTGCGACGAAAGACTGTGTTCCGGCGGTTATACTGTAATTTCTGTACGGCTTCGCTTTCGGCAAAGGTTTTAAGGCATACGACAACGATATGGACGAAGGTTCAACATGCCCGGTTCCCATCGATCCGCCACCGGTTTCCATGCTCAATCGGAACGCGCCGGCTTCCACGGCGATTCCTACCTTTACGGCGGAACTGCCTTTTACGGATGACCCGGCAGGCGCCCCTTCTTCCCGGTCAATGGCATGCTTCGGTTCTTCCGCAAAACCGGTGGAGACAACCAGGAACGGATAAAAAACTCCCATCTGTCGCAGATAAAAACCGTAATAGTAATACAGACGCCATAAGTCCGCTGATTGATTATGATCGCGAAGTTTGGTGTAAGAAACTTCAATACCATTTTCCATCCAGGGTTTTTCCCATTTACCTAACCGTAACGAATACAAATTGCCCCGGTATCCCAATACGTATAAGTCGGATTTGACAAGGGTTGAACTGTACCCCGGGGTATAGGCTTTTTTGTTTTTCATTCCATTAGCGGTGGGCCGGAGCGGGAGGAATGCGCTTTCCCGGTTATAAAGCCACACCGCTTTATGGAAGTAATTCGTAGCTTGCATGTAAAAATAATCGGCCGCCAGGGAACCGGCCGAAAGCACCAGTATGGCATCCGGTATATTTTTTTCGATATCCTCGGGGAAGGTCACGTCGCGAAAAAGAGTGTAGAAAGAAAAGGAAAATCCAAATAATGTTGTGATCAACCCGTATTTGATATTGGCATTTCCGGCGTCGACCAACTTTACCGCTTCCGGAACCGGGGACAGGGCCTCCTTAAGTTCGCTGTTGAAAAATCCTACGGGATAAGATTTACCGTCAATAATAAATTGCCGACCTTTGAGGAAAGAATATTGTAACAGGATGGAGTTTCGGGTGAATTTTTCCCGGTAATCAATCCGTGATAGAGACGAATCGTTAACTGAAGATGTTTGAGATAATGCAATCCCGATCAGGATAAAAAAACCAAACAGAGTTTTACACATTGCAAGAGCTCCTTTCACAATTAATCTATAATTAAACCTGGGTACGGTGTTTAAGCCGGCCGACGAATCCGGGCTAAACGATTATTTAACCTTACACTGCCCTGAAATTATATAAATGGTTGTTAATATTGCCACCTTTAAAATACTTCTAACAATTCTCACTTTAAAAAGCATAGAAAAGATTTACCAATTTATTTTGATTAGGGCTGTATTGAATCGAGATAAGTTAAATTGTTCAAGAATAGTATCTCGAACAACAATCAGGCCTCCTTGTACTTTTTCCCGCCTGGCGGGATACCAAAAGAAACAGTCGCTGTGCCCCGATTGCGATCGGGGCAAGGCGACAAAGTGGATCAGGTTAAACCATTTCTATGAGAATAATTAGGCACAACCCTCTATATCTCTATGTTAATCAGTGCTGTAGAAGTTAATATGTAGATGAGAAATGATAGATACTTTTATCAACCACAGGTCTTTGATTGAGGTAAATTCCGTGATTGAATGCGGATTTTACCCGCTTCCGGGAATCACGATAAAGATTCGTTGCGATTTTTAACAACCAAGGGAGAAGGGCGGAGTTTGTATGAGCACCCTTAATCCTTCATTGTTGGATCCAGCGCATCCCGGAGGCCGTCTCCCAACAGATTAAAGCCCAGAACCGTAATCGCAATCGCGATGCCGGGAATCATGGAAATCCAGGGTGCCAGTCGTAAAAAATCTTTTCCGGCATTGATCATGGCGCCCCAACTGGGTGTCGGCGGCTGGGCGCCCAATCCCAGGAAAGAGAGACTGGCTTCGGCCATGATGGCGCCGGCGATACCCAGGGTGTAGGTCACAATTACCGGGGCCAGGCAATTGGGCACCACATGGCGCCAGAGGATTCGCCAACGGCTGAACCCCAGCGCCCGTGCCGCCTTGACGAATTCACGGTTTTTTATACTCACCACTTGACCACGCATAAGCCGCGCCATACCCGGCCAGCTTACAAAACCAATGGCAAAGAAAACCACGATCAAACTCGGCTCGAATGCGGCGGTAATACCGATTAAAAATAACAGGGTGGGAAACCCGAACATGATATCGGTAAAACGCATTATGATCGTTTCCCACCAGCCGCCGTAATATCCGGCGATTGCTCCCAAAAACAGCCCCACCAACAACGACAAGGTACTGGCGCTGAATCCCACCAACATGGAAATCCGGGCGCCGTACAACAACCGCGAAAGAACATCCCGTCCGAAATTGTCGGTTCCCAGCCAGTACCGAAACGTCTGGTGCCACTCGTTTTCCCGGGTCCCCTCCAACTGGGATTTGTCAATCGTAAACCAGCGCCCGATCCGGTCTTTATATTTTACCTGGTCAGGCTCCACGATTAATTCTTCAATGGCCACCAGTCGCACCGGCAGTTCCGGTTCCAAACGATAAAGAATCACTTCTCCCGTAAACCCCGGCCCCTGATTCATGAATTCCAGCACCTGCGTGTTGGGGTCCAGCGGGGCGATCAACGGCGCCAACAATCCGGCAAACGCCACCAGAAGCACCAGGCCCAGCCCCACCAGGGCCGCCGGATCGTGACGCAACTTCTCCAGCGCCAATTGCCAGGGAGAACGGGTTTCAATCATTTGCGTTCCATTCGGATGCGTGGATCCACTACCCCGTACAAGAGGTCTACGATCAGGTTTGCGAAAATAAACGTAAAGGCCATGAAAAGCACCGTACCCTGAATTACCGGGAAATCCCGTTTCAGGATCGCCTCCAGGGCCAGGCGACCGATTCCCGGCCAGCCGAAAATCGACTCGGTCAGTACCGCCCCGGACAGGTAGCTGCCAAAATCGGTGCCGATCACCGTAATAACCGGAATCAGGGTGTTCGGGAAGGCGTGTTTAAGGATGACTTTCCATTCCGGGAGCCCTTTCATGCGGGCGGTGCGAATGTAATTCCGGTTCAGTACTTCCAGCATGGATGCCCTTGTCAGACGCGCCAGATAAGCCGCCGAACGGGTACCCAGGGTGATCGCCGGCAGAATCAGGTATTCGATCCCGCCGAAACCGGTGGGTGGCAACCATTTTAAATAGACCCCAACCACCAGTACCAGCATTAGCCCCACCCAGAAAACCGGCGCCGAAATACCGATCAAAGCCATGAACATTGTTCCTTTGTCCAGCAGGGAACGCGGTTTTAATGACGATATGATTCCTACCGATAACCCCAGAAAAATCGCCACCACCATCGCCGCCGCGGCCAACATCATGGTGTTGGGGAACTTGTTCAATATTTCCGTCATCACCGGTTGACGAGTAGTAAAGGAGGTTCCCAAATCGCCACGCAATACATTGCCGACATATCGAAAGAACTGGACCCACAGGGGATCATCTAAGTGCAATTCTTCGCGCAACCGCTGAATGGTTGCCTCGTCGTACCGTTCCCCCACCATCGAAACCACCGGATCACCGGGGATAATGTACATGAGGACAAAGGTAATGGCGATGACCCCCAGAATCACGGGAATGGTCTGCAGCAAGCGGCGGATTAGATAATCGATCATTGAAATTGTTTCCCGATAGCGGTGTATCGCTGGGCGTTAAAAATCAATCGCGGGACGTACCCTTTTATCCAGGGCTGGGTCACAGTATTGGATTGACTGTGCCATAGAAATACCCAGGGAGCATCGTTATGTATAATTTTGTTTGTTACCGCGATCAGGCTGTCCCGCGGTGAACCGTTGGGAAGAACCTGGATTTTTTCGATCAATCGATCGACTTCCGGATTGCTGTAGCGGTTTCGTTTGCGCATTGATTCCGACGTGTGAAACAACGGGAAAAGGAAATTTTCCCCGTCCGGGTAATCGGCAAACCAACTTAAATAATACAGATCCGGTTTCCCTTCCCGAATAGCCGTCATAAACACGTTCCAATCACTGCGCAACAGTTCCACTTCGATCCCCACGGCGCTCCAGTCGGATTGAAAAGCTTCCAAAACATGAAACATTTCCGCATCTCCGGCCACCCACAGGCGGCTCTTCAGTCCGGAACCATAACCGGCTTCTTTCAGAAGCCGACGGGCTTTTACCGGATCGTAAGGGTATGGTTCCGGGGCCGGGCCCTTTAATAATATCGGCGGGACGGGCCCCGCCGCCAACAGCCCGGAACCCGAGCGAAGTAATTTCAGAATTTTTTCCCGGTCCAGAGCCAGATTCATGGCCTGCCGTACCCGCACGTCATCAAAGGGGGGACGCGAACAGTTCATGCCGACGTAATAAATACTTAATTCATTTACCGTGTGAATCCGGTCCCGCCATTTGGCCTGGGATTGCCATTTACTCAGTTCCATGTTGGAAATCCCCAAAAGGTCCAGGTTGCCGGCCTCAAATTCGGCGCTGCGCGTCATGGGTTCGGACAAAATACGAATTCGCAATCGCGCCAGGCGGGGAGGCTGCCCCCAGTAATCCTGGTTACGAACAAACACCAGTTCCCCGTCGCGCTCCCAATGTTGCAGCCGCCAGGGGCCACTGCCGGCGGGGACACTGTTGATCGTCGCCACCTGCCGGGGATTCACCACCGCCGCCGACGGCATGGCCAGGTATTGAATAAAAGGAGCGAATGGTTGTTCAAGGGTAATTACAACCGTGGAATCATCCCGGGCGATTAGACCGGTAACGGTCGCCGCCGACCCTTCCATGAAGTTTTTTGCCCCTTTGATACGATTAAAAAGCCAGTTTTGCGGGGAGTTGGTTTCAGGATCAAGGATACGCCGGATTGAATACACCACATGCTTCGCGTTGATGAGGGTGCCGTCATGAAACCGGGCTCGTGTTACCAAGTGAAACGTGTACACCAATCCGTCCTTACTGATCGTCCAGTTCCGCGCCAGGTTGGGTATCAGCTCCGTTCCCCGGTCAAAGCGCACCAGGTTGTCATATACGAGGGAAATAATCTGCCCGGAGCGGAAATCCGTCGCCAGGGCGGGGTCAAACCCCCGGATATCGGCCGGATAAGCAAGCATTAATGTATCCGGACTTTGTTCCCGGCCGCACCCGGTTAACGTGAATAACCATATCACCATCAGCAGGACGCCGGTTTTTCGCACGGTTTTAATACGGAAGCCTTTCATTGGCGCTGCAAACTACGGTAAGTTGGACTTCAATTTTCCAACCAACGGGTAAATACCTGTTCACACCTGTTAAAATTGGAATGCGTACTCATAAACAATTGTTACACATCACGTTTTACGTTTCACGTTTCACTTTATTTCTTCCGGTCTGTGTTTGTCCTTATTATGGTCATTTACCATATACTATTTTCCCAATAGTCGGCTAAATTACAAAAAAGGGGGATGGAATCCTTCCCTGAATCCTTCGATATTCGACAATATTCGACGAGATTACCCTAACCATTGCTTGCTCGCGGAATGGCGGCACTGTTAACTTCCCCTCTGATTTTTCCCACCTAATTATAACTTTAATAAGGAGTCACTCATGAAATTTGTTTACTTTTTCGGACATGGGCATGCCGAAGGTCGTGCCGATATGAAAAACCTGTTGGGCGGAAAAGGGGCCAATTTGGCCGAGATGACCAATCTTGGTATTCCCGTCCCCCCCGGTTTTACGCTAACAACCGAGGTCTGCAATGTCTTTTACGAGAACAAGGGGACCTTCCCGGAAGAGCTGGAAGCCCAGGTTAACGATGCGATGAAACAGATGGAAGCCATCATGGGCAAGCGCTTCGGGGACCCCAAAAACCCGCTCCTGGTTTCGGTCCGCTCCGGTGCCCGGCAATCCATGCCCGGTATGATGGAAACCGTTTTAAATGTCGGTCTGACATCCAAGACCATTCCCGGGTTGATTGAAAAAACCAACAATCCCCGTTTCGTATACGATGCCTATCGCCGTTTGATTATGATGTATTCTGACGTGGTAATGGAAAAAGCCGAAGGCGATGAGCCGGAGGAAGGGCAGGGTATCCGACAGCAATTAGAAGGTATCCTGAATGAATACAAGAAAGAAAAAGGATACACTGTTGATGTGGATATGACGGCGGAAGACTGGAAGATTATTTCCGAATCCTTCAAGGAAAAAATACAGGAAGTGCTTGGGAAATCCTTCCCGGACGATCCTTATGATCAATTGTGGGGTGGAATAAAAGCGGTTTTTCGGAGTTGGAACGGAAAGCGGGCCCAGAGCTACCGTCGCATTGAGGGGATTCCCGATCACTGGGGAACAGCCGTAAACGTGCAGGCCATGGTCTTTGGTAACACGGGTAAGAATTCCGCCACCGGTGTGGCTTTCACGCGCAATCCGGCGACCGGAGAAAATGTTTTTTATGGCGAGTGGCTCCAGAACGCCCAGGGTGAAGACGTTGTGGCGGGAATTCGCACCCCACACCCCCTGAACGAAGCCACAAAGTCGGATCAGTCCGATGAACTTGTTTCCCTGGAAAAATACCTGCCCGAAGTGTACGAGGAACTGGAAAAGATCCGGATAAAACTGGAAACCCATTACCGCGACATGCAGGACATCGAATTCACAATCGAGGAAGGTCGTTTGTGGATGCTCCAGACCCGGACCGGTAAAAGGAACGGACCGGCGGCCATCAAAATGGCGGTCGATATGGTCCACGAAAAATTGATTACCACCCAGGAAGCCCTGCTGCGGGTAAGGCCGTCCCAGCTAGATGAACTGTTGCATCCCATGGTTGACCCGAAGGCCGAAATCACCGCTACGCTGCTAGCCAAAGGCCTTCCGGCCGGACCCGGTGGCGCCGTGGGACAAATCGCCTTCACGGCGGACGATGCCGAACAGCAAGCGGCGGAAGGCAAAAAAGTTATCTTGGTGAGGGATGAAACTTCACCGGAAGATGTGCACGGGATGCACGCCGCCGTGGCAATTCTTACCGCCAAAGGGGGAATGACCAGTCACGCCGCGTTGGTTGCCCGGGGCTGGGGGAAATGCTGCATTGTAGGCTGCTCCGCGCTGGACATCGACGCTAAGAAGAAACAAATTCGCGTGAACGACCATGTCTTGGAGGAAGGTGCGTGGATCACCATGAACGGAACGGCCGGTAAAGTATATCTGGGGAAATTACCCTTGAACGATGCCAATCCTGAATCCAATCAGGAATATGCCGAGCTCATGTCCTGGGCGGATCAGACCCGGACCTTAAAGGTTCGCACCAATGCCGATCGTCCTGAGGACGCTTCCCAGGCCCGCTCTTTCGGAGCCGAAGGAATTGGCTTGTGCCGTACCGAACACATGTTCTTTGACCCGGCACGAATCCTGGCCATGCGAAAAATGATTCTGGCCGGTTCTCCCGAAGAGCGCAAAGCGGCGGTGATGGAATTGCTGCCCTACCAGAAGGAAGATTTTAAAGGCATTTTGGATGCCATGCACGACTTGCCGGTCACTATTCGGCTACTCGATCCTCCGCTGCACGAATTCATGCCGCAAACAGATGAACAAATCCGGGAATTGGCTTCGGAACTGAATATCAGCGAAACCGCCATCCGCACCAGGATTGCCAACCTGCACGAGTTGAATCCCATGCTGGGCCATCGCGGGTGCCGATTGGGAATCGCGTATCCGGAGATTACGGAAATGCAGGCCCGCGCAATTTTTGAAGCCACGGCCGAATTAACCAAAGACGGAACAAAGGTTTACCCGGAAGTGATGATTCCGCTGGTGGGTTCGGTGACCGAATTCAAAAACCAGGAAATCATCGTGCGCCGGGTAGCCGAAGACGTAATGGCTGAGCAGCACATTAAATTCGATTATCTGGTCGGTACGATGATCGAGCTTCCCCGGGCGTGTCTGACCGCCGATGAAATCGCCGAAGCAGCCGAATTCTTCAGCTTCGGTACCAACGACCTAACCCAGACAACGTACGGTTTCAGCCGGGATGACATCGGCAGTTTTCTCCCGACATACCTGGAGCAGAAAATTCTACCCCAGGATCCGTTCCAGAGCCTGGATGTAAAGGGTGTGGGACAACTGATCCAATTGGCGGTGGAAAAGGGCCGCAGCAAAGATCTGAAAATCGGTATTTGCGGGGAACACGGCGGCGATCCTGCCAGCGTTGAATTCTGTCATCAAAACGGGCTGAACTACGTAAGCTGTTCACCCTTCCGCGTGCCGGTTGCCCAACTGGCGGCGGCTCAAGCGGTCTTAAAGGAAAATCAGTAACCGTTACTAACAGAAGACTCCGTTTATAATAAGAGGCCGTCTTTCCCAAAAGATGGCCTCTTTGTATTTACTAATGCATAGTTCTTTTACATATTCCCCGAATTTTGTCATTTCTTGTTTTTTTAAAACTTATTCAAGCTGCATTTTTTCCTTTGTTAATATACCAACGGCACTATATTTTCACAGTGCCATTAGTATATTATAGTGTCATGGAGATTACCACAAAGAAAGAAACACTTCGAACAATTCTTTCCGACTATGCCGGTAGACGGTTGTACGTGAACGTAAATAAAGCACGAGATTGGCTTAAAGAGCAAGGCTTACTCTACAAGCCGGTCTCTGTAAAACAGGTATTGAACAACCTCAAAAGGGACGGGATCTTATATGATGCCGGACGGGGTTGGTACGCAACCTTATCGCAACCCTATTCGCTTAATACCGAGGCCATTAGCGAGCAGGAAAAAATCTTGGCACGGGCTTTTCACCTGCTTCCCTTTTCTGTTTGGTCCAACCGCCAGCTTATCAGTCACTATCATCACCTGCCTACCCATTATGTAACCTTTATCTATCTTGAGTCCGAGGCCCTATCGACAGTGAGGGATTATTTGTTAGAAGAAGGATTTTCCGTTTACATGAATCCCCACGCAACGGAAGTGAATAAAAACTTTGACATCGAGAAAAACCCTTTTGTCCTCAGACCACGTATCACAGAGGAACCAACCGACGGCCATTTTGCCACCATTGAAAAAATATTGGTAGATCTCTTTATTGAAAAAGATAAACTCTACCTCATGGATGTGTGGGAATACAGAGAGATTTTCAGGTCTGTTATCGGACAATTTCGAGTCAACATGGGGGCGTTGCTCCGTTATAGTCAGAGGAGAAAGGTAAAAATGGCTTTAGAAGAGCTGATTAAGCCCTTTACGTAAGAAAAAATGAGTTATCTCGAAGACTCAAATTTCACGCAAGAATCGATCATTAATAAACGAGACTTTCTTGGTAAGGTTGACCCTACTCTTCTCGAGAAAACAATCTATGCTCTGGAATTAGTGGGACAGCTGGCTATGTTGAAACTTAACTTTGTTTTCAAAGGGGGAACGAGCTTACTGCTCCTCGATTCTTCATTTAAACGCCTCTCTATTGATGTCGATATTATTACCGAAAATAACGAGGAACTTATTCCCTTTTTCAATCAGGTCGTTAGTCTTTCACCCTTCACCCGATGGGAAGAACAAATTCGTGGTGAATCACCGGTACCTAAAAACCATTACCGCTTCTATTTCGAATCCCAGATAAATCACCGGATGGATTATGTTTTACTGGATGTTTTGCAAACCAATCCGCACCCTGGAATTGAAGATCGTGAAGTTGTTCATCCCCTGTTTAGCGTGAAAAAACCGGTGAGTGTCAGAGTACCTTCGTTGAACAGCATCACCGCCGACAAGTTGACCGCTTTAGCTCCAGAAACTACCGGAATTAATTTCGGAAAAGGGAAGTCGCTTCAGCTCATTAAACAACTCTTTGATCTCGGTGATCTTACCCTTAAAGACCTCCAGCTTACAAAAGTAAGCAAGGCCTATGCTGAAATAGCAAAAAAGGAAATATCTTATTGTTTAAGGCCTGTGACCGTTAATGAAGTTCTCGATGACACCATTAATGTTGCTTACCTTATTTGCCAGTTAGATTTAAAGGGAAGTATCGAAGACGAACGCACGGCGGACATTCGCCAGGGAATACGACAGATATCCAGTTTTATTACTCAACAACGATTCAGTTTACCAGAGGCGAAAGTAGCGGCATCACGGATTGCTTTTCTGGCTTCAGTCATTAAAAAAAATCAAACCATTATTGATTGGAAAAAGAACCTCTATGATCGAGGTAAAGACAATATCGTGGCCACTGTTACGCTCCCGGAACCTTTCCATCGTCTGAACAGGCTTAAAACGATAATCCCGGAATCGTTTTACTATTGGGCAAGAATAACTGAAAATAATTAGCAGAATGGTATCTTATTTTGAAAGAATATCACATAGTTTGATGTTTTCGTGTCGAAGATAATTCATTTATTCGACATAGTAAATAAACGTGTCGAATCATTAGACCTATTTTAACCCAAAATGTTCATTGGAAATGAACTTTTTTGTTGGTGGCCGATTGTCTATAACGGCTCAAATTCAGCCGAAAAATGTCTCAGGAAGGCCGGCTGTTTGACAATCCGGTAGCCTCCCAATTGCTCTTTCCGGCCGTAAACATCCCGGGCGACTTCCAGGACGTAATCGATATGGCTTTGGGTATGTACCCGTCGCGGTAAGGCCAACCGCACCAATTCCATTCGCGCCGGTGTTTCTTTCCCGGTATCGGGATCGATTTTACCGAACATGACGGACCCGATCTCCACCGTGCGGATCCCGCCTTCTAAGTAGAGCTCTATCGATAAACTTTGCCCGGGATATTGCAAGGGGCGCAAATGGGGTAAAAGGGCTTTCGCGTCAATGTAAATAGCGTGTCCCCCGGGAGGCTGAACAATGGGATACCCGATTTCCACCAGGTGCTCACCCAGGTACCGAGCTTCGGCAATACGGTATTTCAGGTAATCCTCGTTCAGTATTTCCCTGAGCCCCACGGCGATGGCCTCCAGGTCACGACCGGCAAGTCCGCCATAGGTTGGGAATCCTTCGGTCAAAATCAACAAATCCTTTTCCTGCCGGGCGAGACGGTCCTCGTTTGTGCAGAGGAAACCACCGATATTAACCAGCCCATCCTTTTTCGCGCTCATCGTACACCCGTCGGCATAACTCATCATTTCCCGGACAATGGATTTTACCGAACGATCCTGATAACCGGGTTCACGCAGTTTGATGAAATAGGCGTTTTCGGCAAATCGGGCAGCGTCGAAGTAGAGCGGAATTCCGTGGGGTTCCAGCACCGTTTTCACCGCTTTTATATTTTCCATGGAAACCGGCTGACCACCCCCGGAATTGTTGGTGATCGTTAACATGCAAAGGGGGATCCGGGCTGCTCCAACCCGTTTGATCAACGCCTCCAGCCGTTCCACATCCATATTGCCTTTGAACGGGTACAGGCTCTGGGGATCCAGGCCTTCGGGAATAATTAAATCTTCGGCAATAGCCCCCTGATACTCAATATTGGCGCGGGTTGTATCAAAATGGGTATTGTTGGGGACCACATCGCCTTTTTTACAAACGACGGAAAATAAAATCCTTTCGGCGGCGCGTCCCTGATGGGTCGGAATCACATGTTCAAACCCAAACACCTCTTTTACCGCCGCCTCAAAACGTTGAAAACTGCGGCTCCCGGCATAGGCTTCATCGCCGCGCATAATGGCCGCCCACTGCTCGGAGCTCATGGCGCCGGTGCCGCTGTCGGTCAATAAATCGATCAGCACATCCTGGGATTTGACCCGAAAAAGGTTGTACCGGGCGTCCTTCATTATTTTTTCCCGTTCCGGACGTGTCGTCATACGGATGGGCTCAACCGATTTTATAATAAAAGGCTCGAAAACCGTTCGAAAAGGGAATCTCCTGGCAGACATATCGGTATCCTTTCAAAAATGGATCGACAAACTGTCGAAACTTAACCCCAAAATCTTCAATAGAAAAATTTGCCTTTTCTATCGGAGAGAGAAAGTCCCCGGCACTTTCGAAGTGCCGGGGACTTTTGGAAACGTAATGACCAACTCCTACGGGATAAAAAAAGCCTCCTTGGTAACATATCCCACGGAGGCTCGGAGAATGTAATTGAAGGAAAAGTTATTCTATCATTTCACCGCCGCCCACCAGGTCTTCCAGATGGAACACGCCATCTTTTTCCATCTGCCGGGCTTGCTGAACGATTTGTTTCCGGGCCTTATCCACTTCCCGTTTGGCTACGGCGCCTTCAACCGGTTCGTACATGGCTTGTTTTTTCTGGGGCAGATTCTCAATAACCCGGTTTACCCGTTCTTCCGGCATACCCTTAAGCGCCAGAGCGATGGTATCCAATTCCACGGAGTTCATCAGGTCGCGCAGGAGGTTGTCCGGGAAATATTCAAAGATATCCTCAAACGTAAGGTAATATTTCTTAATCTCTTTTGCCAGTTCCGGGCTTTCACGGTTAATGGCTTCAAGGAATTTTTCTTCCTCTTCGGGGCTCATCTCGCTTAATATTTCAGCGATTTCTTTTCCTCCGCCTCGCGAAAACTGGACTGTCCGCGGCAGGAAATGCGATTTTTCCTTAAGGTCCGCGGCTACATTGACAACGGCTTCCAGCGGAACGTCGTTCAGATTACCCATTTCAATCAGAACGCGGCCTTTTTCTTCCGGCGACATGCGATTCATGACCAAAATGCGTCGTTCCGCCGGCAACTGGGCCAATACAATTGCCACTACCCGCGGTTCCTCCGGCTGTAACAACGCCACCAGTTGTTCATCGGTTAATTGCTTAAGAAATTCAAACGGTTTTTTTGGCTCATCTTCATCGGATGATTGAAACTTTTCGCTGACAAAGCTGAAATAGAACTCTTCGATCACCCGTTTTTTCACGGCAAAAGAAACGTTACCTAGCTCGCGCATGGCAGCGCGAATTTTCCGGATATCCGTTTTAGAGAGGCCGGCTACCAATGTTAAAGCTAAGCTTTCACCTAAGACAGAGAATAGAATCGCAACTTTTTGTAAACCCGATAATCGGTTATAATCTGTTATCATGGTGTGCCTCTATTTCTTCCTTTTCTTCTTTTTCTTCCCTTCCTCTTCGGCCTCAGGTTCGGAGGTTGGGGTCTCTGGTTCCGGAGGAGGCGGGGGAGCTTCTTCTTGCATCCACTCTTTCACAATACTGGTTACCGTATTCGGCTGACCGACGCTCATCGACACCACAGCTTTACGAATATCATTGATCTCGCTTTGCAGCACCGCCGGGTCTTCTTCAACCTTTGTCGGCGGGGGCGGCGCAGGTGCCGTCGGCTGCGTTGCTGCCGGGGGCGGAGTGGTTTCTACGGGTTCTTTACTTGTTCTTTTTTTTTTCCTTTTAACGCGCCGTGGAGGATACATAAACGGAGGCGGTGGGGGAGTATACGTCGGTTTCGACCGGTTTACCAATAGAAACACTACTACAATCAGGAGGACCAGCAACAGGGCTCCTAAAAGCGAAAGAAATACCACCGTGGTCGTGGGCGTCCCGTTCATGTCCGCCTGTAAACGGTCCAGATCGGACTGTACCGATTCAAGCATGGCGATTTTTTGTGCTATCTGGGCATCCAGATCGGCTTTTTCAGCTTCTTTTTTCTGAACGGCCGAAACCGTTTTTTCAGCTTCGGAATCGGGCAGTGCCGCTGACGTCAGCATGGCTCGCAGATTTTGGATTTCCTCATTCAAGGCTTGTAGTTTCAGGGAATCGCGACGCAGAATTTCCTGTTTTTCCCGTTGGAAAGCCCTCGTCTTGGCCTCCATCTCCAGTTTAGCTAATTCAGACTTGAAAAACAGCTGGTCCTCTTCCCGCCGTTTTGCTTCCTCCTCCTTATATTTTTTTAATTCTTCTTCCCAGTTAGCCGAGCGAATCTTTTCTTCCGTCCGCTTTTTCTCAAGATTTTCGATTTTGTTGGCAATTGTTTTCAGCAGCACCTGTTCGGCCGATTTCTCATCCCGACGCTCCTTGAAACTGGCGGTCATAATACTTAAAACATCGCCCCTGCTACGATTGAAGCGCGACGCGACCATAACAATCTGGCGAATATTTTCGATTAGTTCCGGGGCTGCTCCTTCCTGGAGAATAATACTGATTTCCTGTTTCTTGATCCGCGCCACGGAGGGCCGCCTGACGGACGAGACGCGCGATAAAACTTTCCCTTCCGGTTTCTTTGATTTGGATTCTTCGGTTACTCCGGTTTCCGTTTCCGCCCCGGCTTTTGGTTGTGGTTTTTCGGCCGAAGGTTTCGCTTCAACTTCAAATTCAAATCCGGGAATCGGTAAACCTACCATCGTTTCGCGGCGACTTTCTTTTTCTTTCTTTCGGGCTACGGCCTTCTCGGCTTTTTTGGCAACCCCTTCCAAAGACGGTTGCACTTCCCCGATGGATTTCCCCTGATCGCCGGAAACTACCGTGACCTGTTCCTCAATCTCATCGCTCATCTCCAGGATGACGCTGACGTCAATAACATAGCGTGATTCATCAATCACTTTGGATAGGGCATCCGAAATACGGTTACGAAGATCGCTCTCTAACATTAATTTTTGTGCTAAATAACTGCTCCCCTGCCCAAGCCCCTGACTGAGGAACAGGACAATTGCCATTGCAACAATTATCGGTTGTAATAAAACCCGCTTTTTCATAACCACTCCTTGTCTAAAAATCGAATTGTTTCACCCCTTTATTTTTTCCGCCGGGAACCTTTTTTCACTTCCCTACTTCCGGTCCCCACCGGTCCCCCCTGAGGAGCTAAGAAGGTAATTTCAACCCGCCGGTTCCGGGCTTTCAGTTCGGGGGTAGAATTATACTTGCGGATTAAAGCTTCATCGATGACCCTGTCCGTCGGACGGTCCCGGGGAACATATTCCGCATACCCCACGGCCTGTAACCGTGTCGGTTCAACACCCAGTTTTATCAGCTCGCGCACTACGGCCGCCGCCCTGGCCCCGGAAAGCTCCCAGTTTGACGGATACTTTGACCAGTATTTTTCCGGCAGCGGATCACTGTCGGTATGCCCTTCCACGGCAACCTGGAAATATGATTCCTTGATTGTCGGTACAAATTTTTCCAAAATCGGTACGATCCCCGGCTTCAGGTCAGCCGATCCGGATTCGAAACTGATATCGGAAGAAATTCCGATTGTTACTCCTTTCGGACTGGTTGTTACTTCAACACTTTCTTCCAGTTGCGCTTTTTTTACGGCCTGGTTGACGGCCTTTTCAATATCCGCCAATGTCATGGCCCCCTTTTTCCTTACCTTCTTTCCCACGGACTTTCCCATAGAGTCCGCCATCTGCTGCAATTTAACGGGGTCAATGGTGGAAATGGCAGCCAGCAAAACAAAAAACGCCAACAGCAAGGTCATCATATCGGCAAAGGTTGCAAACCATGCCGGTAATCCTTCCTCTACCTGGGCCTTTCCCTTTTCAATAAATTTCTTCTTTTCGCTGGAAGTGGCCGCCATTTATTTTACGCTTCCTGTTTCCACTCCTTAGGTGGAATAAATGAATTCAATTTTTCACGTACAATTAACGGATGTTTCTTCTGGTGAATCAAACGGGTAGCTTCCACTAACATAGATTGCAGGGTGTTGGTGTGCGTTATCCGCAAATTAAATTTGGCGGACATCGGCAAAAAGAAGAGGTTGGCAAATACGGCGCCGTAAAAGGTGGTAATCAACGCGGCCGACATACCGGCGCCCAACGCCTCCGTACCACCACCTTCTTCACCTCCGAAACCGGCCAACATGATTACCAGTCCAATTAATGTTCCGATCATTCCCCAGGCCGGTGCCATGTTTCCCATGGTTTTCAATAGATCAGCCTGGCTTTTTTCCCGAATTTCACGGTAGTCGATACGCGTGTTTAATATCTCGGTTAATTCATCCAGGGAGTAACCATCCACGACCATTTGCACGCCATCACGAAAGAAAGGATTCTTTATCGAAGCAATGTTTTTTTCTAACTCCGCCGTTCCCTTGCGGGCGATTTCGGCAACGCTCACCGCATCATCCACGTAATCACCCATCTTATAAGCTCCGCCGCCAAAAACAACCCCGATCGCCGTGAACAGTTTCTTAAGATCCGGCATTGGGAAAGCAACGGAAAGAGAGGCAATCATTCCGCCAAATACAATTAAAAAACTGGATGTTGATATAAAGCCCGAGACACCGGCTCCCGCTTCACTTGCGGCGACAAATATGCCTCCCCCGATGGCTCCCAAGCCAACAATGATACCGATGATTGTTGCAATATCCATTAACTCACTCCTGTATAAAGCTGGTCGATTTTAATCGGTTCTCGTGCAGGGCCTTTAAAATATTACGCACGTCATCATACTCAGGATCTAACCGGAGGGCTAAATTCCAATCGATGGTGGCCCGTTGAATATCTCCTAACTTGTAATATATGGATCCCCGGCGCGCATAAGCCAGAGCCAGGTTGGGATTCAACTCCAAAGCCGCTTCCACTTCCTGCAAAGCCGTGCGGTAATCCCCGGCGTAAAAATATCGCAAAGACCGGGACAAGCGCCGCATCGCTTCATTCATGCTCTGTTCCGTAATGTTCTTATCCAATTTCAAAGACATCAACGAATCGTGCAAAGCTTTGGACCGTTGTTCCATAGCGGACAAACGGATTATGAGGTTACGCATTTCGTTGTTCATCAATTCCATCGAATCGCGCAAGGTGCTTACCGTATAGTCGGCCAGCGCCAGGGTCGTGTCCAACTGCGACATGATTTGTTCTTTCGTCCCTGGTAAAGTCAGGGTCTCACCCACCATTGGTGCGGGTCCGCCGGGAATGGTCGGCGTTTGTTTACCTGTTGTCCGTAATACGGCCATGTCCAACCCAATTGTCACGGCCGGGTGCCCGCTCCAATAGCGTGTATCCCATTCCGGTAATCTTTCTATGTGGGTGAATCCAAGGTTCAAGCGATAATCCGAGGTAAGGGGGATGCGGAGTCCCACATTGATGCCCGTTCCGTCGAATTCACCCACAAGATCTAAGCCCCCCCATTTTGCGAGATAGGGGGTATTTAAAATAAATCCGGCAAATACGCCGGCTCTTAACCCACTGGTGGTATCGGTAGGTAATGTATCGGCCTGAGCAAAGCCGCCGGTACCGAAACCCATGTAGGTATTCATTTGATATGTGCCGATTTTCTTCTCACTGCCAATGACGGCAAAAAACGATAATTCTTTCGGGTCTAACTTTAACCCTTCTCCCTGGGAATTTTGAAAAACAATGTCCTGTAAACCGATGGACACGGAAATATCATTATAGGCATACACCCGTTGCTGCATATGAAAACCGAACTCCACCGGAATCTGCGCGGAAACCCGACCCAGGTTTGCAAGGGCGGTAGTATCGGCGCTCATGACCGAAGAAAACCCCAGGAGAAAATTCTTCCCCAATTCCATATCGAAATACACCCCTTTGGCGGTGTTCAGATTGGAAAAATTGTGTATTTCGGCCCCAAAACCGGTCCGGAACAGGTAAGGGCTTCTTTGCGCACTGCTGGTGGGAATCTTGATCATAAATCCCGGCCTGGTATAACTCACCCGCGTGGCTCCAAACAAGGGCAACGTTAAACCAATCAAAATAAAAAAAGTAAGGAATCGACGTATGTTGATCATGGTATTAATTCCGCTTTTCTCAACTCCATTCGGGCCAGCCTTAAATATTCGCTGTCCGGGTAGTTATTCACAACTTGCTGAAAAGCCGCCAAGGCCAACTCTTCCTGACCCATTTTTCGATATAACAATCCTTTTTTAATAAGCGCGTCGTCTATCCGGCTGGCGTTTGCGCTCTGCAATAATTTATCCAGGTTTGCCAGTGCCTGTTCGTAATCACCCAAGTGCTGGTATGAATCCGCTATCCAATACAATATATTGCTCCGGGTTCTGGGATTGGCCTGCTCCAGGGCTAAGCGCATGAAATATTCCAACGCCTGTTGGTAGTCTTCCCGTTCATAAGCGAATACGGCGGATAAATAGGCAGTCTGATCAAATTTTTGTCGTTGTTTTTGAACAATCGCGCTCGGTGGTAATTTCACAGGCGGAGGCACCTGAACAACGGGAAGCTCGGCTACTGCCGTCATATCCGCAAGAATTCCCAAATCCCCGGACACATCCGCCAACATAACCGGCGGCCGTTCCGGCTCGGGAAGCGGGGGCGCCGTAAATTCGGCCAGCATCACGCGCAATTCCTTATTTTCTTCCCGTAACCCGGTGATTTCCTTTTGAAACGAGGTCTCCAGATCATCCATCCGCCGTTGAATTCGTTCCAGCGCCGCCAACATTTCTTTCGAAGCCGCCATGTAGACCGTCCCGCTCTTAACCTTTTTAATCTGAATCTGCACTTCCTTGGACGGCGCTTCCACCAAACGGGAATAGGTTTCATTACCGGTAGCCGGTTCAATCACGATTCCCAAATCCAGAAAGAAAATATCGGCTGGAGAGGCGGCGGATTCGGTCTGCGACGTTGCCGTCGTTATCAGAACAAAAGTTAACCCGATTAAGGCGATGTTAACGCGTCTCATCTCCCTGAACACCATAATATTTGTTGGTTATTCGTACTCTTCCCAATCGATGATATAGGAATATCCTATAAAGGAGCCAAACGAGTGGGGAACATAGAGTTCAAAGGATCCAACAGCACCCGGCAGCAGGGTCGCGTCGGTAGTAATTCCGGAATCAAAGGTATGGTAAGTACCGCGGACGAAGGTGGTAAGTGTCTTGGTTTCGCCACTCCAGTTCTTACGGAATACAAAATCCACTTTTACAAAATCGGCGCGACGACCACCAATGTTCTTCACTTCGCCGGTAAATATGATATTCCCCTGGGTATCTTTCCGTTCCTTGATGTTGCCCACCAACACGCAATTCGCCGAATATTTTTTGGACGCTTCGCGATCCATCGGACTCGCGGAAGTATATTTGGGTTCAGCCAACTTCGGCATCGGCGGCGGCGTGTAACTGTCGCGTATCTGCTCCGGCACATATTCCTGCTGCTCTTCCGTCACGACGTTGTCAATAATACGCACCACGTTTTGACGATCAATGATCAGATAACCAACCAGGGTTTCGACCTTTAAGGTTTCCTCGTCCTGGTAAACAATTTTTCCAAAAACCGTGCTGCCGTTTTTCAGGATGATTTCTTTGGAATAAATCGCCAGGGGATTGACCCACATTTTACTCATGGCTTTGAGTTCATTGAGTTCGGAATTCAGATTTTTAATCTCTGCCACAATCTTCTTTATCTCGAAACTCAATTCATTAATAATATAATCCTTATCCGGCGCTCCTCCGGCCGTGGAAACCCCTTCCGGAGCGGAAGTATCCACCCCCGCTGCCGCTGTCGTACCAGCCGCTTCCTCCGCCTTTGTTAAACGGATCTCCAGATCTTCCACATTATCGGCAATAACGGAAACCGGGACACTGGCTTTCCCACGCTCGCCGGCGTCCACTTCCAGGATATACTCGCCCGAAAGGACCTTTTTAAATTTAAATTTCCCTTTACCAAAGCCGCCTTTTGTTTCGGTCCTTTGAACCTCAGAACCGTCCGCATTTAACAAAAGAACAGTCGTTTTGGATACCTTTTCGCCTTCTGCGTCCAACACTCTGCCAGTAATTGCGTAACCTTTCGCCTGGACAGAGGAAACAAAAAGGAGCAGCAAAGGGACTACAAAGATAAGCCTTTTCATGCACGCCTCTATTTTCATTATAACTACCTCGGATTTGCAGGCGCCCGGCGTCTCTCCACGCCAAGCATAGGAATATTAAAACCAAAAAAAACAGATGTCAAGGTAAAATCGGGGCTCTCTTGGAAAAGACCAAACCGGTCTTTTCGCCATAAAATCAGCGCTGAACGGGTTTACGGTACGCCGTTTTAGAAGCCCAAAAGATCTGATACCAGTATTGATTACCTCGCAACCAACAAAACCCTCCGGTACGAATATACGCTTTTAAAGGCTTGCCTTCCCAACAAACAAAATCAGCTCACAACGCATACAATTCCGTGTACTTCGCTTCCAGATAATCCATAAAGGGCCGAGCCGTTAACGGCTGTCCGGTCAAATCCTCAATAAGTTCCGAGGCGGTTTTCCGGCGGCCGACCGCGTGGACATGCTCCCGCAACCAATCCCGCAGAACCGTTAGCTTGCCGTCGGCTATTTGATCATCCAAATCGGTAATGTCTTTTTTCGCCCGCTCCAAAATGGGTACGTTGTATAAATTCCCCAAAGCATAGGTGGGGAAATATCCGAAACCCCCGAACGACCAATGCACATCCTGTAAAACACCATTCGCATCCGAATCCGGCCGAATCCCGAGGTACGATTCCATCCTGTCGTTCCAGATTGACGGAAGTTCCCGTACGGGCAATCGATCGTTAATTACCATTTTCTCAATTTCAAACCGCAACATGATGTGCAAATTGTAGGTGGCTTCATCGGCGTCCACCCGGATCAGGGATGGCTTCACCGTGTTAATGGCATGGTAGAACACTTCTATCGGTACCAGCTCCAAATTTTCCGGGAATAACGCCTGGAGCCGCGGATAATAATATTGCCAAAAAGGTTTGTCGAGGGCGATCAGGTTTTCCCACAACCGGGACTGGCTTTCGTGGATGCCGTAGGAAATAGGTTGACCGAACGGTGTGCCGAACCATTCCGGATCCAGGCCCTGTTCGTACAACGCGTGACCACCTTCATGAATGGTGCTGCTTAAACCGGCCATGAGATTGTTCCTCTCCAAACGGGTTGTGATCCGGACATCGGTGGGATGAAAATTGATTGTAAAAGGATGAGCCGATTCATCCTGGCGGCCGCATTGGAGATCGTATCCCATGTCCTCCAAAACAGCCATGCCGAACTGCCACTGTTTTTCCAGGTCGTAATCCCGTTGAATAATTTCCGCGTGGGTATCGACTTCCGAAGCGGCTATTTTTTGCACGAGCGGCACCAGGCGCTCCTTCATTTCATCAAACAAACGTGTTATTTCGGCCGAGGTCATTCCGGGTTCGAAACCATCCAAAAGGGTGTCGTAGGGGGTCTCTTTTTTCCCCAAATAATCTATCTCACGATATTTCAACCGAACGATTTTTTCCAAATAAGGGGCAAATTTACCAAAATCGTTTTGTTGCCTGGATTCGGCCCAAACCTGTTGCGCCTCCGAGGTTGTTTGGGCCATCTCCCTGACGAATTCGTTGGGCAAAGCCGCCGCCCGGTGGTAGTCGCGCCAAATTTCCGCCACCAACCGTTGTTCCTCGTCGGACAGACCCGCCGCAGGAGTCCCCGTTTCCAGATCCACCAGTTCGCTCAGCGGACCCCTTACACTATCTCCGACCAATCGTTCATGCGCCAGGGATTCTATCAAAGCCAGCTGTTCCGCCCGTGCCGATCCGCCGCCGGGGGGCATATAGGTTTCCTGGTCCCAATGCATAAGCGCAACCGTCCCCTGCAGATTGGCAACCACACGCAATTCTTTTTTCAACTGTTCCAATATCGACATAATGTCTCCTTTCGCCGTGAAATGTAAGGCCGTATTCTTACAATATTAAGCCGGTATCACGCAATATGTTTTACTTCCAGAAATTTTCGAAAGTCTCCTTTCGCTTCGCGACCTCAGCCCGGGATTTTTCCGCGTCACCCTTCAATTTTTCCGGTAATTCGAGTGCTAACGCTTTATCATAGGTTTCCAGAATCAACTCGAAATCCTGGTCATCCTTTTTTTCGTAAGCTTTCGCCATCCAGTAATACGGCTCTCCCCGGGTGGGATCGTACATTGAAGCTTTTCCGAATTGTTCGATGGCATCCCATAAAGCATTGCGGCTCCCTTTTTTGAAAAGCCGACGGCCCTTCAACATGGCAATGCCGTACCGGGCACGGTTGTCCTTGGAGTCCAGCTTCAACGCTGCTTCGAACTCGCTTTGGGCTTTACCGTAATCTCCAGTGCTCTGCGCCTTCCTGGCAAGATTTACATGCGCGGTGGTCAGGGCCGAGACCAATTCCGGGTTGTTTTTCTCAGCTACCAATAAGGAATCCTGCTTCGCCGCCAAAAATGCGGGGTCGGTTTCCGATAATTCCGTTAAACTCGGTTTTATCACCCCGCAACCAATAAAAACACCCGCCAATCCGGTCCCTAACAAGACAATCAGGGGCACGGTCGGAAAACGGTATTTGGCTCTCTTACGTCTCAGCATAACAGGTCTCTCTCCATTCTGCGGTTTCATATACTTTTTTACTGTTGCCAAACAACATGCATTTTTATGGTTTTATGACCAACAAAACTCTTGTGTCTCTTTCATTTTTGGATATCCATGAAGGTTAAAATGCAGAATCCGAAACGTGGCATAGCGGGAACTCTGACTTTCCGATTTACCGATTATTAACATGTCCTCCGCCAAGCTAATCACACATAACAGAAAATCCCTCATACTTTCGCCCTGCAAATAATTGCTCCTCAGCCTTTGCCCGAGCCTAAGCCTTTTTCAATATATTTACGTACTCTTTTCACAATGGTTAAATGACCAAATTAGGACAACCAGATGTAGGTTACGGCCCGGTTACGGCGTCCCAGATCGGGATCGCGGGGTTGCCCGCAGGCGGCACGCATTTCCAGTGATTCCGGGTGAAACAGTTCATAATCCTCACCGTATATTACCGCCCGAAAGCGACCGGTCTGGTCCCGGCACCAATCCCTTACGGCTTTTCTCAGGGTTCCTCTTCCATGCCCGTGGATTACTTTGATCACCCGCACTTTTCCCGTATACAAGGCCTTGCTCACTTCCGTTTCCAGAATCGAGAGCGCCTGGTCAACGGTATAGTTCCGGTGCCCAATATCAAGAACTTTCATCACGTTTGCATTTCCTCAAAAACCCGACGGTGAGTTTACAGAATCTTTGCTTAAGTTCCGCAAGCCTTTAAGAAGGTTTGCAGGAAGGAAAAAAGCTCTCCGTTTTCCCGGTTTGTTTCCCTTCCTATCTGCGGATATTGCTTTGAAATCGCGATCCGAATCATTACATTTTTAACGAATCTCTGTTTTCATTTCAGGCTGTGAAAAATCAAATATTCATAAATTTGGAAGGGCGCCAATGAACCGAATTATATTAGGAAAAACCAACCGGGAAGTTTCCACCATCAGCCTTGGTACCTGGTCCTATGGCGGAATTAACACCTCCGGGAAGGTTTCCGTCGGCTGGTCGGGACAAGACGATCAGGACTCACGGGCGGCATTGCTCCGGGCCTGGGAAGTCGGCATCAACCATTGGGATACCGCCGACGTATACGGTGACGGACACTCGGAAGCGATTATCGGGTCGGTATGGGATACCATTCCCCGGAAGGATATTTTTCTGGCCACCAAAGTCGGATGGAAGAAGGGTCCTTACGAACATTATTATCATCCGGACCAGATGCGGAACCAGGTAGAGGCTTCGCTGAGAAACCTGCGGACAGATGTTATCGATCTTTATTATTTCCATCACTGCCGTTTCGGCGATGAAACCGAATATCTGGACGATGCCCTGGAAATGATGCTTCGCTTCCGGGAAGAGGGGAAAATTCTTTTTATCGGCCTTTCCGATTGGGACCAGGCAAAAATTATGGAAGTGATCGACCGCATTAATCCCGACGTGGTACAACCCTATCGCAATGTAATGGATGACAACTACGCCGATAGTCCGCTGAAAAACTGGATTGAAGAACACAATGCCGGGGTTTGTTTCTTTTCCCCTCTCAAACATGGCCTGCTTACCGGGAAATACACCAAGCCGGTTGTGTTTCCCAAGGGCGATTATCGCTCTCATGTTGACGCTTTCCGCGATCCCGAAATCATTCGCAAAATGCGGGAAAACCGCAAGTTACTCGCAGACCGCTTCGGAGATCATCCCCAACCGGTATTGCACGGCTTAATCGATGCCCTGTTGACCGACGCCCCCACCGGGTGCGTTTTGTTGGGACAACGCAACATAAAACAGGTGGAAGCCGCCGCCACGTTGGGCCATGCCCTAAGTCCCGAAGACGCGGCATGGGTCAGAAGTTTATATGAAATGTGAAACGTGAAACGTGAAACGGGGTAGTCTCACGTAGGTTCGCGGTTTTTATTCCTTCAACGAAACGGGTAGTACAAAACGGCTTCCCGCCGGTATTCACGCGCTTCCGCAACGACTTTGCCCCGTCGAATAATAGTTGACTGACCACCACCGGTCAAACCCCAGAAACTCCCCACGAGAAAACTGTTTATGCCCAAAACCGCGCCCGTGGATCCCATGCGACCGCACAGGGCGTACTTTTTCCACATTGCTTTTTCCGGATTTATCCCGGTGGTGTCTTCCGGCAAAACATCCGGCGGCGCCGAAGCGGGAGGATCATATCCCCTCCAGGGACTTTCCCAGCGAGCGGCCGGATTCACAAAACTTGGAACGGCGATAATATCCACCCCCAGGCTGTCCAACGCCCGGTAACAATCGGGATACCAACTGTCGGCGCAAATCAGCACTCCCAGGCGACCCATGTCGGTTTCGACGACGGACAATTCTCCAAGCGAACCCCTGTCCAGAAAGGTCAATTCTTCCCGTACCGGATATACCTTCTTAGACACCAGCACAACCGCCCCTTCAGGATTGAACACAAATCCCTGGTTCATGAGATTAAATTTTCCACCGGTACGGTCAGCCACGAAGGCAATCTCCCCGGCATTTATTTCCGCTTCCGGTAACAAAACGGACCCGGCAACGATCCAGACCCGGTAATCCCGGGCCAAAGTGCTGAATGTTTCCTGGTACGCTTCCCGTATCTTTTCCGCCTGCATAATAAAAATGGAGCGTCGGACATGCCCGCTGAAGGGCTCTTTAAAATCACTTAACGCCAGACTGTTAAACAATCGGCCGATAAAGCGCAGGGGATGATGCAAAACCAGCCGCGACATGGCGGTATTCACGTCCGGAGCCCGGAATACCCGCTCCGGTTCGCCCACCGCGACTAACCAGGCGCCCAGATACTCCGGCAATACGATCAGTTTCGGTTCGTCCTCCGGAACGAGCATTTCTATTTTATCAAAATAAGGCACGAGGGCCGCTTTAAATTGTTCAGCCGAGCGATAATCCTGCTCGGAAAGCACGGGCTGGATTACCACCACCGTGCCGGCACCTTTCATTAAACCAATAAATAGGAGCATTCCAATTATGTTTCGGATCATACCACTCATCCGTAATACAAAGGGGTGGGTAAACCGGTGAGGCCGTGTTGCCGGCCGGTAAAAATTATCGGTGAAGGTCATCGGCGGACGATCTTTATGAATTGGGATTTTCCATTGTTTTTAACGCTGCGGGATTCGTGTTGAGTCCGGTAGAGTGCGGAATCACACCATCACCTCCCGTCATGCTGTACCGGCGGGATAATACGGTTGTCATTGTTGAAATGCAAGCCCCCCGATTAGGTGTATGAATTTCTTCTCCGTAAACTTAGATTTAGTCCTTAACTATTTTAAAAATAGTTTGTTGATATGCCGGAATCACCAAGGACTCCAGCGCAAGCCGGGCTGCCCGATAATTACGCGGGAAATACTGATCCCGTGCCGACTCGTTCCGGTTTTCCAGGTTTTTCGACTTTCGGCCGGTACTCTATCGGAGCAATTATCAACAACGGATGGTTACTCTTTTAAAAAACGATGAAATCCTCACCTGAAAAACAAGCGATTCTGAAAGCTTTCCGGGATCATGTTTCCAGCGGCAAGGCGGAATTTTTCCGAAAGTACGGGATGGACTTCGTAATGGGCGACCGGACCGGGCCCTACTTGTGGGACATCGACGGACAAAAACGGTTGTTCAATCTTCATTGCAACGGCGGGGTTTTTAATCTTGGTCACCGCAACCCGGAGTTAATCCGACTCCTCAGGGACACCTTGGAGGACCTGGACATCGGCAACCACCATTTAATGAGCCGCGCGCGGGCCGGCCTGGCTGAAAAATTGTCGGACCTGATGCCGGCCGACCTGAACTATACCGTTTTCGGCACCGGCGGGGGAGAGGCCGTCGACCTGGCGTTCAAGGTGGCGCGGGCTTACACGGGACGCACAAAAATTATCTCCGCCCGGGGCGGTTATCACGGCCATACCGGTCTCGCGTTAGCGGCCGGTGACGAACATTACCGGGCCCCCTTCGGCCCCCCGGCGCCGGGCTTTCAACAAGTCCCGTTTAACGATTTTGAAGCGCTTTCCGCCGCCGTGGATGAAAATACCGCCGCGGTTATCCTGGAAACCATCCCGGCAACGCTGGGCATTGTCATTCCCTCCCGGGAATATCTGCAAGCGGTACGTGAGCTCTGCACGGAAAAAGGTGTACTTTTTATTCTGGATGAGATCCAAACCGGTCTGGGACGTACCGGAAAATTATGGGCTTTTGAACATTTCGCTATTGTACCCGATATCGTCGTCCTGGGCAAGGGACTGTCCGGTGGTCTGTACCCGATTTCGGCCACCGTAATCCGGCAGCCGCTGGAAACAGTCTTTCATCCCGACCCGTTTATTCATGTTTCGACTTTCGGAGGCGCCGAAATTGGTTGCGCAGTCGCCCAAAAAGTGTTGGAAATTTCCTCCCGGCCCGGTTTCCTCTACCACGTAAATCAATTGGCGGAGCAGTTCGAGCGGGGCATTGACTCACTGCGCAAAAAATATCCCCATTTTCTTACCGGTTTCCGGCAACTGGGATTGATGATGGGGTTGGTGCTGAAAGATGAATTGTCCGGGCCGGTATTGACCAAAACCGCCTACGATCAGGACCTGCTCCTGGTTTACGCCAACAACGACACCTCTGTTTGCCAATTATTGCCCCCCCTGATAATGGACCTTTACCAGGTGGAAGAAATAATTACCGGTTTGGATAAGGCTATCGCCGGCGCCCGGCGGTTGCGCCCGATCGTGAAGATGAAACGACGTCTTTCCAACCTTTGGGATAACGTTAAAGGGGATTAATTTGCGATTTCATCCCTTTGCCCGGAATACAAACATATGTCCGTGAATCTTGACCGGGATTTAATCCGGCGTTTCGAAGCCGGTCTTGATCCGAACGACCTGGAAGCTTCGGAACTTCCGGCGCGCGTCCTCGGCTACGGTGAAATTTCGACCGTTTTCCAAATCGCTGACGACGCTGACCTGGCATACAAACGCATGCCGCTCTTTGCATCCCGCGCCGAAGCCGAACAATACATCGCCCACTATCGACAGTATTGTCAGAAGTTGCGCGAGGCGGGATTGGTTTTGCCTGATGACGAAACCCTGGTCGTTGATCAACCCGGGCGGCCGACGGTCCTTTACATCGGGCAAAAACAGTTGCCCGCTGACCGCTTTTGCCATCAGCTCATCCGTTCGATGAATGAACATGATTTCACGTTGCTGGTGGAAAAAATTTGCGCGGAAATAC